>JAJRRI010000020.1 GCA_024279685.1 Verrucomicrobiota bacterium
AATTCGGGGGGGGAATCATTATAATATTACCGGGAATTATTTTGACCGGCAGGGTGGCCCCGGGCTTGATATTAAGGGTCTAAATGGGAAGCCCAGTTATCAAATAACTGTTGTTGGCAATACTTTTTACCGGAATGGAAAGCCTTCACGGTGCAAGGATGGTCCCTATGACTCTTCGCAGGTTCGCTGTTTCAACACTCAGGGTGTGGTAATGACCAGTAATACTTTTGAGGTGGGCGAGGATGATACAAATGCCCTTACCTCCGATTCAATTTCACCGAAATATGGAATTGTCATTGGTGAACTTCAAGAAAGTATCATTAAAGATAATATATTATTTTGTGGAGCATTGGAAGAAACGCTAGTCGACCTTGGCGGCCATGGGGCACAGGTTATTATTAAAGATAATGTGGGTAGCCTACCTTCAAGTCACTCTAAAAAGATGGGATCAGCCGATGATTAATAAGAAGAAAATAGAACCTTTTGGCCATTTTTCAAAGGATGCTCGCGAGTATATTATTACCGAAGCAGAACAGCCGCCGCGTCAGCAGATTAATTTCTTATGGAATGATCATATGATTTCGGGCCACAACCAATTTGGTAGTGGCGAAGGGGTCTTTAACGATAATGCGATGTTGCTTAACCACCCGGAAGGGCGAGTTCGAATGATCTCGAAAGGGCGTCGCCACTTTTATTTAGTCGATCGCGACACCGGCGAATTTTGGAGCACCGGGTTGCTCCCTGCCAAGCCGAAAAAATCGACGTATAAAGCTCGTGTAGGTCTGGGTTATTCAAGTTATGAAATGCGAGCAAATGGGATTTCTAGCCGAAGTACCGTTTTTCTTGCCCCCGATGAACCTGTGGAAATTTGGGAGTTTGAAATTCGTAATGCCACTCGCCGCCCTCGAAATTTATGGTTAGTTCCTTATGTGGAATGAGGCCTTTCAGGGTATCCAACTTTTGGGAACCCCCTCTCTTACTTTCGTAGTACCTACGATCCTAATCTTCGGGCGGTGATGAGTTGGAATCCGTCCGACGAAATTCCGCACGATCGCTATAGTGCATTTGTGGCTACCGATGCACCGGTTGAGCAGTGGTGTGGTGGAGCTCGTGATTTTCTGGGTCCATACGGCACTCCCGCTAATCCAAAAAGTTTAATTGATGGAGCACTTTCTTGCCGTGAAGCATGGTGTGAGCAACTCGCGGGCTGTTTGGCTATTCCGCTAACACTTGAAGCGGGTGAAACAGCTAATCCTACGGTTTTGCTTGGAAGTATCACCACGAAAAAAGAGGAATGTGAGCGTTTAATTACCAAGGTTATGCCCGCAGAATATCGAGCGACGGCTTGGAAAAGATTGCGCAGAGAAAAAACGGCAATGATTGCTAAAAGTGTGGTTAAAACACCCGATGAGCAGATTAACCGACTGGTTAATGTCTGGTCGAAGCAGCAAATTCAACTCTGTGCTGAATTTGGTCGAGATGGTGCGCGCGGGTTCCGCGATACGCTACAGGATGCATGGGGTATTTTTGCTTTTAACCCAAAACTTGGTCGTGCCAAAATTCTTGAAACCCTTGCGCATCAGCATAAAAGTGGTCAGGCTATTCGGGGTTGGATGCCGTTGCAGATGCATAATTATTCGGATGGTCCCACGTGGATTGCTCCGACGGTAGTTGCATACCTTAAAGAGACGGGAGACTTTAAGTTTCTTAACGTAAAGGCACCCTATCTAGACGGTGGAGAAGGTACTGTGCTGGAGCATATGTTGCAATCGGTGCGACACCTTTCCGACGACACAGGAGTGCATGGGCTTGTATTAGCGCATGACGGCGACTGGAACGACTCGCTCAACTGGATGGGACGTGATGGAAAAGGCGAAAGCGTTTGGACTTCGATGTCGCTCTTCCACAGTCTCAATCTGCTTGAAGACCTTTTTCTCCGAGTACTTGATAAACCGGAGCTCGCGCAAGAAATGGCCGACCGCGCCAAGACGATCGAAGCCGCCATTCAGGAACATGGATGGGATGGAAAATGGTATCTTGCGGGCTATAGCGATGCAGGGGAAAAGGTCGGTTCACATGAAAACACGGAAGGCCAGACCTTTCTGAATACACAAACCTGGGCGGTTTTGATTGGATTAGCGACGGGGGATCGAAAAACGGCTTGTCTCGCGGCGATTGATGAAATACTCGAATCAGAACACGGCTCGTTAACGCTGACTCCAGCCTATACGAAGCGCGATGAGAATGTTGGACGGGTTTCAATGCTTCTTCCTGGTATGTATGAAAACGGCACGCCGTATTGTCACGGTACTGCCTTCAAAATTGTGGCCGACTGTTTTGCGGATCGGGCAGATATTGCTCTGAGTAGTTACCGCAAGGTGATGCCCGATTCGGCGGATCACCCCTCGGCAGTTTCTGGTTGCGAGCCGTATGCTTTTACCAATCAATATTTCGGCCCGGACAATGGTCGGGCGGGGGAATCAATCACCGGGTGGATTACCGGCACCGCAGGATGGATGTATCGAGCCGTTTTGGAATATATGGCAGGTATTCAACCGGATTATGAAGGATTTCATATTCTCCCTAGTTTGCCGACGGAGTGGCCTTCGGTGGAAGTTGAACGCATCCTACGCGGAAAACGGTATCATATCCTAATTCGCCGGGATGATAAGGGATACGATGTTGAGGTTAATGGGGTTAAAGTTCCAGGAACATTTGTCTCTTACTAAAAATATGACAGCGGATCGCCCTAATATTTTATGAGTTTCTTTCGAAGATATCTCTCCATTATATGGATGTTATGGCGATCCGATTCAACTCTCTTCCGAAACCGGATCGATTACCGCGAAAGCCATTCGCATCGACTATAAAGAAAGTGTCAAAAAAATAATTTTATTTACCTTAACCTAAAGGAGTTAATCATGAAGATAATAAGCTCGATACTCGTTGCTCTCTGTAGCGTCGCGTGCGCTGATGTTTCCAATCAAGTGGAAGAGGCCGTGACTACGCTGACCGTAGAATCTAAAAATCAGCAACCCATCACCCAGTGGGGCGTCGCTACCCACAATCGGCCCGACTGGAATCCCGCCATTTGGGCGATTGCCAAATTTCCCAACTCGCTCGATGCTATTTATGGTGAGCTGGGGACCACGATGTTGCGAATTGGAATTGATTTTAATACCTACGACAAGGAAGCGCCTCGCGAACATTTGCGCGATGGGATTTTAGCAGCCACATCACGAGGAGCTAACTGGTACGGTGTGCCGTGGTCGCCTCCATCGCACATGAAAACGATCAACCACGAAAATGGTCTGGTGAATGGGGAAAAAAATTGGCTTAAACCTGGCTACGAAGATGAGGTCGCAGCATGGCTCGTTGATGTAATTAAATGGCTCGAAAAAGAAGGCGTTCCTTTGCCCGTGGCGATTAGTGCTCAGAATGAGCCGGACTGGTGGCCAGATTTCTATGCGGGTTGCCTTTACACCGCCGAACAGACGCCAAATGTAGTTGTTGAATTGCGCAAAGCACTCGATGCCGCAGGATATACGGGGATCAAAGTGCTAAGTAACGATGGCGCCACGCAGGACGGAGGAAGCCTTCCTCCTGGGAATCCAAACAGAGGAACAATCAACATGCTGGGTTTACGCCCTGGTGGTGCGTTTGAAACGAATGAGGCCTACCGGAATGCGTTGGATATTATTGGAACCCACACCTATGATCTTCATAATAATTTTTATGTGAACAACCCAGGTTCTTTACAGGCTTTCCACGATGCGGTTAAACGGAGCGGTAAGGAAGTTTGGATGACGGAATGGGAAACCCGCCACGAACACACCTTCAATGATTGGGATGTGATTACCGAAGTGATGACTCATTTTAATCGTGATATTTCTAGTATGAGATTTAGCGGCTGGATGCATTGGAAAATGTGGGAAGGTTTTGCCTATAACGAAGGTTCGAACGATCCAGGAAAATGTGTGCATAGAATCCGTCCCACCGATTATCTCGTCTATAACGCGGTAGATGTCGGTAAAAATCCAAAATATCTTGAGGTGCGGATTAGCGCCAATACCGAAAAGAAAATAAAGCTTTCGGTTCATGTCGACAACAAGAACGGTCCGAAAATTGGTGAGCTGACCATTCCCCGAACCGCCCTTCAAAATCGAGGTTTCCGCACCATCAAAATTCCGCTGAAATCCGTAAGGGGTACGCATGATATCTATCTAAAATTTTCATCCTCGTTCGCTCATTTGGAAGCCTCGCTAAATTGGTTTAAATTTGCTGGGGGTGATCAAATTGAAGCAGAAAATTTTGATGATAAAACAACTTCCCAGCCGTGGAGCAGTGCAGTTATAGAATGCTTTATGGTGGAGGCTCGCTGCAAGTTGGTACACGACGATGGGGAAAATATTTGGCGCCGACCGCTCTTTTATATCTTTAAAAAAATATGGAATGCTGCTCCGGCAAATGGGGAAACCTTTGTTCGGCTGATACGTTCGAGTGATGATTCGTTCCAGGGAGAGAGTAAAGCATCCATTCCTGAAAGCTATCGTCAGGATCTTTGTGCCTTTGTGCATCCCGATGCCATGACCGTGGTGGTAATAAATCGTAAAACGGAGGGTAATGTGGTGAACCTGACTGGATTAACTGGAACCACGGCCACACTCTTCCGTTATGAAAAAGAAGATGCTGGAACAGTCAATATGGATCTTTCGATGGTGGGGGAATTCTCGATTAAAAATGGGATGATAGAGGGGCTGTCCCTGCCGGGCGAATCGTTTAATCTAATCATAACGAACCGCGGAGATTTAAATGAAAAATAGCGGTCTGATTTTATCGCTCCTCGGCGTGTTTAGCGCGGGGGCGATTCATACGCAAGCGGGCGCCTCCTTTCCGATTTCACCTAGCGAGTCGGAGGCCGCTCCCATGAATTTTGTGGTTATTTTTTCTGATGAAATGCCTCCTGAATACGTAGGGGCCTATGGGGGCGGGAAATACCCAACCCCAAATATAGATCGACTAGCGCAAGATGGACAACGCTTTACCTCGGCCTTTAGCGTTTCACCCATGTGCACGCCGGCTCGTTATGCCGTGATAACCGGCCGCTATCCCGGCCGCTGTACGGAGCGTACGTTTGTGAGCCAGACGGAGGGTGATTTTTCGCAACCTTATAAAATTGAGTGGAACACCTCGATTGATGGGCGCGAATCAACTCTCCTTAAGCAATTGGTTGAGCAGGGTTATAACACCGGGATTTCGGGGAAGTGGCACTTGTCGGCTGGGCATAACCATCCGCCCATGCCTTCGTTAAAAAAGGGTCGATTGGATCGTCCAGAGACGCTAAAAAAAATGGTTGAGCGTCAGCAAATTGTTCAAGATTATATTGCAAAATTGGCCGGTTTCACGATGGCCCGCAGCATGTTTTTTGAAAACTGCGAAGAAGAGCCTCTGGTGGCTCACCATAACATTCCGTACATCACCCGCGGGGCGGTCGAAATTCTCCGCGAATTTTCCAAAGCAGATAAACCCTTTTTCTTAATCACCACGCCCACCGGGATTCATGGCCCTTGGCATGCTGATGTGCTGGAAAAAGATCTCCGCTATACGCCAGGGGGATATGTGGCGGATATCTATGACTATGCGCCGGACTACGCCGCCCTCAAAAAAACCGTGGCTAACTTTTCCACCGGCGAAAAACACAAACGTGTGGGGATGGCGGATCTCGACCATCTGGTTGGGCGAATCCGAGCCGAACTAAAAACGCTTGAATTGGCTAAAAATACGGTCATTATATTTACCGCTGACCACGGAATCGAACCCGGAAAGGCCTCGGTATACGATCGGGGATTGCGTGTTCCGTTGGTGGTCTATTGGCCTGGATTAACCATGCCCGGAACCGTTAGCGATTCGCTGGCGCAGCATGTCGACTTAAGCGCAACCATCGCACAATTTTCCGGTGTTCCGCAGGATGGTAAAATCGTTGATGGGGTTGATTTGCGCCCGGTATTTCTCGATTCAAAACAGACCGTTCGCGATTATGCCTATTTTGAATGTGGCTATTCCCGTGCCGTGACCGATGGACGGTATAAACTTATTTCCATTCGGCTTCCCGCTGCCGTGATCGCCGCTGCCACGGCTGGAGAATATCAATGGCTAACCGTTGGTATGGGCGGAGGGTCTGGCGCACATGCCGCTTTCTCTCAGCTGGCCTATCCTGCGTATTACGAACCGGATCAATTGTACGACTTAAAGCAGGATCCTTACGAACAGGTTTCGCTTTGGAATAAACCCGAATTTGCCCCCATACAGGCTCGCTTGCGTAAAGCGCTAGCGGAAAAAACCGATGCCATGCCCTTTTCTTTTCCGACCGACCCCTCGCCTTTTTTTGCATCTAAGATTTACAAAGAGTTGACGGAGCGCACTCTCCGGGAAAATGATCCCAGTACCAAATCTTGGGTCAAACGAGACCATGATGCTGTCATCTGGCCTCCGGCGAAGCCATAACTCCGACTGGAGTTATGGAATAGAGAAGAGGGGAGGGTTTGCGTTTTTAAACAGGGTTTAAGATTTACCTTCTGGGTGGATATGGTTCCTCTAAAGAGAAGTCGGTAACGAAGGGTATTTTTCGATACGTTTGGTGCTCACGGGAACCCTAGTTTCTCGTTCTGGCCATCTCTAATAAATAAGAGGATTTTATGAAATACGGACATTTTGACGACGCGAACCGCGAATATGTAATCACCGATCCAAAGACTCCATACCCTTGGATTAACTATTTGGGGAATGAAGATTTTTTTGGGTTAATCTCGAATACGGCCGGCGGGTACTGTTTTTATAAAGACGCAAAATTCCGACGGCTTACGCGCTATCGCTATAATAATGTCCCTCTCGATACGGGGGGACGCTATTACTATATTAACGATGGGGATTCAATTTGGAATCCCGGGTGGAAGCCCACCCAGACTGATCTCAATTTTTACGAGTGCCGTCATGGCCTCAGCTATTCTAAATTTACGGCCGAAAAAAATGAAATTCGTTCGGAACTGACCTGTTTTATTCCACGCGGAACGAATGCTGAAGTACATAAACTTACGGTTGAAAATCGCTCCTCAGTACAGAAAAAAATTAAACTCTTCTCGTTGGCTGAATGGTGCCTTTGGAATGCACAGACCGATATGGAAAACTTCCAACGCAACCTTTCGGTAGGCGAGGTGGAAATCGACGGTTCGGTGCTCTATCACAAAACAGAATATAAAGAGCGACGCAATCACTATGCCTTTTTCTCAGTAAATGCCCCGATCCAAGGGTTCGATACGGACCGCGAAACATTTGTTGGGCTTTATAATGGATTCGACGCCCCTCAGACAGTCGTAGCAGGTGCACCGCAAAATTCCGAAGCGCATGGGTGGTCGCCGATTGCTTCGCACTATCTAGAGATTGACTTGAAGCCTGGAGAAAAACGCGAGTTGGTTTTTGTGCTTGGCTACATCGAAAATGAAACCGATGAAAAATGGACGTCTAAAAATGTAATTAATAAGACGAAAGCAAAAGCGTTGATCGAACAGTTCAACACGGTGGAAAAGGTCGATGCTGCATTGGCTGAACTCGCAATAAATTGGAAGAAATTACTCGATGTGTATCAGGTTTCAACGGGCGTCGAAAAGCTCGACCGAATGGTGAATATATGGAACCCGTACCAATGTATGGTCACTTTAACCTATCACGCAGTGCCTCCTTTTTTGAATCGGGGATTGGGCGTGGCATGGGTTTTCGTGATTCCAATCAAGATTTAATCGGATTTGTACATCAGGTTCCAGCGCGTGCACGGGAGCGGATTCTTGATATTGCCGCGACCCAGTTTGAAGATGGTTCCGCCTATCACCAATATCAACCACTCACTAAGCGCGGGAATGCTGAAATTGGTGGAGACTTCAATGATGATCCGCTGTGGCTGATCCTTTCTGTATCGGCCTATATTAAGGAGACCGGAGACTGGAGCCTTCTTGATGAACAGGTGCCATACGATAACGACGAAAGTAAAGCCACCGATCTGTTTGATCACTTGACCCGCTCGTTTGGCTTCACGGTCAACACCCTCGGTCCGCACAAGCTTCCGCTCATCGGGCGGGCCGACTGGAACGACTGTCTAAACCTAAACTGCTTCTCGAACAACCCGAACGAGTCGTTCCAGACCACGAATAATCAGTCGGGTCGCACAGCAGAGTCGCTGATGATTGCGGGTCAGTTTGTTCTTTATGGGCGTGAATATGTAGAGCTGTGTAAGTATCGAGGAGTTGATACACGTGAGGCGGAAGGGCATATCGCTGAAATGGTTGAGGCGGTTAAAAAAGAGGGGTGGGATGGCGAATGGTTCCTGCGTGCGTACGACTACTACGGGAAAAAAGTGGGGAGTAAGGAGAACGACGAAGGTCAAATTTTCATTGAGTCGCAGGGTTTTTGTACAATGGCTGAAATTGGAAAAGAAGAGGGACTTTGTGAAAAAGCACTTGATTCAGTCCATGAGCGCCTCGCCTGTGAACATGGGATTGTATTGACGAACCCGGCCTTTACGAACTATGTCGTTGAATATGGAGAGATCTCCACCTATCCGCCGGGATATAAGGAAAATGCCGGTATTTTTTGTCATAATAACCCATGGATCATCATTGGCGAAACTAAGGCAGGGAATGGAGATCGCGCCGTTGACTATTGGAAGCGTATTGCACCGGCCTATCGCGAAGACCTTGCGGATCTTCATAAAATGGAGCCGTATATCTATTCTCAAATGATCGCTGGAAAAGATGCTTTTAAACCCGGCGAAGCCAAAAACTCTTGGCTCACGGGCACAGCGGCCTGGAATTGGGTGGCGATTTCACAAAATATTTTAGGGGTTCACCCGGACTATGAGGGTCTTCGAATTGACCCCTGTATTTCGAGGGACTGGAAACGGTATCAAATTTCGCGCGAATTTCGCGGAGCAACCTATTTGATTATCATCGAAAATCCGGAAGGTCTCTCCGCGGGAGTCAAAAGGATGAAGGTCGATGGCCATGATATCGAAGGCACTCTTATTCCTCTCGCTGCTGAAGGCTCAACGGTCGAAGTGCGCGTAATTTTAGGGTAGGATGAGATGAAAAAGAACCCGAAAAATTTGAGGCTCGATTTTCAAAAACATAAGCCATTGATATTATCGCTCTCGTTGAAGTCTGATTTGGCGATCTTGAAGGAGATTAAGGAGGGTGGGTTTGGCTCAAATTACACGGGGGTCGATCAGCACGTTATTCAGAACCTCCTGAATTCAGGTTATGGATACATGGAGGTCTACAACGTTTCATCCACCAGTTTGGCTTCGAGCTCTTCGAGGGTCTTGCCTTTGGTTTCCGGCACGATGGCCAAAATAAAGACGAGGCCAACGGCGGCTAACATTCCGTAGATCAGAAAGGTGATGGAATTGCCAAGAGTTGCAAGTTCCCATGGGAAAATCAGCTGCATGGTGAAACTGATGGCAGAGCTGATGGAGGCGACGAATGCGATCGCCAGCCCCCGTATTCGGTTGGGAAAGAGTTCTGAAAATAAAACCCACATGACCGGTCCGATGGATGCGGCAAACGAGGCCACAACCCCTAGGATTCCAATCAAAATGAGAGTTGGGTTCATTTTGATTGCGGCGGAAATTAAATCGGTTTCATGGGATTTGGCAGATTGGGAGCCCAGGTGGTCGCTGAGAGCGGTTTTGAATGTAATATCGCTCTCGAAGATCTTGTTTTGAATCGTGGCGAGCGGAACGGAGTTGATGGTCTTGGGGAGGTTGGCGATGGCTTCTTCATTCAGGGTGTAGGTGGCGGAAGAAAATCCCGCCGCCAAAACAAACATGAAAAGTGCCATTCCGGCCATGCCGACGGCGAGCAAGGGCTTGCGACCGATGCGATCGATCAGGGCAATCGCGACAAGGGTAAATACCAAATTAATCAATCCCATCCAAATGGCCTGCGAAAACGAGGCATCGGTGCCGATACCGGATTGCTCGAAGATCATGGGGGCATAGAAAAAGACGGAGTTGATGCCGGTGATCTGTTGGAGAACCGCCACGACAAGTCCAATCATCAATACAAAGCGCATAGATGGATGGAAGAGATCGGTAAATTTTACTTTTTCTTTGTTCGCATCCTTTGCCAAGCTGTCGTGCATCGTTTGTATTTCTTGCCGAGCGAGTGCTTCTCCTCCTGCTTTGGCGAAGACCTTGAAGCCCTCATCGTCTCGCCCCTTCATGATGAACCAGCGCGGGCTTTCAGGCACGGCAAACAGGCAGAGGTAGTAGAAGGCTGCGGGCAGGCTTTCCATGCCAAGCATCCAACGCCAGTTATGTTCACCAAACTTCAGGGTTTCCGCCCAAGCCGCTTCGGCTCCTCCGAGCCTCAAGATGAGGTAGTTGGTGAAAAAGGCGACGGAAAGACCGATGACGATGTTGAGCTGATTAAACGAAACCATTCGGCCTCGTAGATGGGCGGGGGAGATCTCGGCGATGTACATCGGGGCAAGGGTTAGCGATGCACCGACCCCGAGGCCGCCAATCATCCGGGCAAAAATCAGGGTTCCAAAGGTTGGAGCCAAGGCGGAGCTGATGGCAGATGCGAAATAGAGCAGGGCGGCGGTTTTCAACAAGGCCTTCCGCCCGTATCGATCGCTCAAGGGGCCGGCAACCATCATGGCAAAGGTGGCACTCAATGCCAATGAGCCGACGGCCCAGCCGAGCTGGATTTTAGTCAGGTCAAATTCCAGTTCAATAAATTTTACCACCCCGGAAATTACGGAGGCATCGAACCCCATTAGGAAGCCGCCGAGGGCGACAACCAGAGAGACAAAAATCACGTATCGTTTGCTTGAAAGGGCCATGGTTTCCTTCATTACAAATTTTCCCCGTTGGTGGCAATGATTTCTCCGTAGTGGTGTGCCGCTTGTTTAAGCGTCCGTTTTTGGGGGGGATAGTCCACGTGGATAAGTCCGAATCGTGGGCAGTAGCCTTCGGCCCACTCGAAGTTGTCCATGAGTGACCAGTGAAAATAGCCGTCGACGGGAACGCCGCTATCGACTGCGCGTTTGAGCTGGCCGAGATAGCGGCGGATAAAGTCAATCCGTGGAGAGTCCAGAATGGCTCCATCGCAGTCGACCCAGTCGGTGTTTGCGAGGCCATTTTCGGTGATAAGGATGGGAAGCTGGTAGCGCTCGTGGAAAAATGTGACAAGCCAATAAAGGGCACTTGGAGTGACGGGCCAGTCGAACGAGGTGTGGGGATAGCCGTCGGGGTGCTGTATCGGCTCCCAACCGGAAGGCGTATCGGCGGCGCGCACAGGAAAGCCGTGGTAGAAGTTGATGGCGCACGTATCCAAGGGTTGAGAAATGATGCGCATCTCTTCTTCGGTAACCACCGGAAAGTCATCGCCGAGCCATTCTCTGGCACTTTCTGGGTAGTGCCCCAAAAAAAGGGGATCGGAGAACCAAGAGGGAATCCAGAGCTTTTTATGGTCCCATCCTCCAAAGGTAGCGGCACGCGCGGCTTCGATATTTTCGGGGGTTTCGTCCACGGGATAGTAGACCGTTCCAACGGGAGCCATGCTGATGGATGGCTTGAGAGAAGCGTGCTCGCGTATGGCGCTAACCGCTCGTCCATGAGCCAGTAGTAGATGGTGACCCGCCTGCAAAACCTGCGCCCGGGGGAGTTGTATGCCGGGAGCATGAGTTCCGTCTTCTAGCCCCAAAATAATAGCAACCTGTGGCTCGTTGATGGTGATCCAGTTGCTGACGCGGTCGCCGAAACGTGCCGCCGCGATTCCCGCATATTCCTCGAACCAGCGCGCCGATTCGGGGTTGAGCCAGCCGCCGCGGGAAAAAACTTCCTGCGGCATGTCCCAGTGGTAGAGGGTGATGTAGGGATCGATTCCATTTTCCAGCAGGCTGTCGATGAGCCGGTCGTAAAAATCGAGCCCCTTCTCATTGACCACCCCGTCGAATCCGTTGGGCACGATGCGCGGCCAGGAAAGGGAGAACCGATAGGCCTTCAGGCCGACCTCCTTCATCAATCTGGTATCTTCGGGGTAGCGGTGGTAGTGGTCGCAGGCGACCGCTCCGGTGTGACCCTTCTTTATTGCTCCGGGCTTTTCGCAGAAAACGTCCCAAATCGAGTTTCCTTTTCCATCTTCGACTGCGGCTCCTTCAATTTGGTAGGACGACGTAGCTGCGCCCCACACGAAATTTTTATCAAATGGCATGTCTTTATCTCCGTAAGATTGGTTTAAAGTGATTACCAGCCTGTGGCTGGTCGTATTTCGGTGGCTAGTTCGACCGCCATTTTCTTGTGCGTTTTAATACTCGGATGCCAATCTCCACCCCATCCTTCATGATCGGCTGGAGGTGTATAAACCAGAACCGAGGTGTTTGTGAATTCTGCGGCAATTTCCGGTAGCCAGTTGCTCACGGGTTCGGAGGAGTCCTTTGGCCCGATGCTAAGAATGATTTTCGAGTTTGGTGCAAAAACTCGAATTCGGGAAAGAAGGTCTTTATACGCGGAGGTGTAACCGGCTTTCTCCAGCGGGCCTCTTTCACCCTTTTTTGTGTTCATATCGTTGGCGCCAAGATTGATAATCACCACGTTGGCAATAAAGCGGTCAGCGTTCCATAAAGGGGTTTCCTTCAAGGGCAGGGTTCGATTAAACCGTTCCGGCATGGTTCCTGATCCTTCCCAATGGTTGCGGAACAGTCCAATCCCCGACCAGCAAATCATCATGATGTCGGCCTTCAGCTCTCGAGCGGCGATTGCGGAATAGGAAAGGTATCCATTTTCATTCTCCACTGTATTACCCTCTTCAATGGTGGCCGCTTCATTTCCATAGCCGCAGGTGATGGAATCGCCGATGATCAAAATTTTCCGGTCGGGGGTATTTGGTTTGAACACTTGTGAACCATCCGAAAATTGGAACCCGCGAAATCGGACTTCGCCCAGAGTACCTTCACTGCGTTTGAATAGGACGATATTGTGGCGTTGGCTGGGCGATAATCCTGCCGCTATTGGATAAATTCGTTGGTTGGATTGAACCTTTAAAAAGGTTTCCTTTCCATCTACCACCACGGTTATTCCAGCCGCATCGCCCTCCGTTAACTCCAAGATCGCATCAACCGCCACGCCCTTAAAATCGATTTCAATTTTCGATCCTGTCCATCCAACTCGGAAGTCTTCCGAAAAGCGCCCAACATATCGGATGGCCGCGTGGCTTGGGGTAATTTCAACGGGAAGTCTTTCGGTAGCTTGGACGCAAAGTAGGGTTGTGGCATAAAAAAATAAAATGGGTTTATTCCTCATCCTCATAATGTGAGCTTAGTTAAAGATAAATGAATGGAGTATCTACACATGGAATCTATTTTAAAATAATCGTTATATGGAACCATATTCATACGGAGGGGTTTTTGGTTGGATAATGTTCCGATATTTTGGGTTTTTATTATGAGTGGGATCCGTTTTAATAGTTCTGTCAAAATGATAGAGGAGTTCCATGAAATATCTCGTTCATTCACTTTCAGCCGGGCTGGTCTTGTTCGGAAATTTAACGCTTCAGGCGGTGCCCGTTCCCGCCGAACCCCCTAATATTCTGTTCCTTGTCATCGACGATCTCAAACCGCTTTTAGGGTGCTACGGGGCTAAGCAAATGAAAACGCCGAACATGGACCGGCTGGCGGAGCGCGGCAGGCTTTTTTCCCGTCATTATGTTCAGCAGGCGCTATGTGCCCCTTCGCGGATGAGCATGTTCACCGGCCTGCGCCCAGACACCACCAAGGTATGGGATCTCAATACCTCCCTGCTCGATGTCTGTCCTTCGGCGATCACCATACAGCAATATTTCAAGGAAAACGGGTACACAACCGTCGGATGCGGAAAAATCATGCATGGTGCGCGGAAGGGTCACCCACTCTCCTGGTCGGAGCCCTATATTGCCACAAAGAAGCTTCCTTATGCAAAGGGGTTTCCTGTGCCTGCTCATGACGGTAGTTACTACCAAGGGAAAAAAGAACACGAGGCGTATAATGAACTGCTGGCAACCAACATTACAAACTGGAAAGTTCGCTGGGAGTGGATGGAGAAGCGCGATGCCATGCCCTCCATGGAGTTTCTCGATGTTCCCGACGATGCCTACTTCGACGGAGCTCTTGCCAAATATGGGATGGGGCAGTTGGAAAAACTTTCCAAGGCTGGTAATCCCTTTTTTCTTTCCATCGGGTTCGAAAAACCGCATCTGCCCTTTGTGGCTCCGAAAAAATATTGGGATCTTTATTCCGCCGATGAGATTCAATTGCCCTCCTACCGAGAGTATGCAAAAAACTCGCCAAAATTTTCTTATCAACCGGGGTGGGAGCTACGCAACTACACGGATATTCCTCCTAATTCTTACCCCTTTATCCCAATCGATGAAGCCAAGCAAAAGGAACTCATTCATGGATATTATGCCTGTGTCTCCTATATCGATACCCAAGTCGGAAAGGTACTCGGTAAACTGGACGAATTAGGGCTCGCCAAAAATACAATCATCGTGCTTTGGGGAGATCACGGCTACCATCTTGGCGACCATTCTATATGGTGCAAGCACACCAACTTCGAGCAGGCCACTCATTCTCCACTCATCATTGCCGCCCCTGGACATCCTCACGGGCAGAAAGCAGAAGGGTTGGTGGAGTCGGTCGATATTTTTCCTACGCTATGCGAACTAGCGGGTCTACCGGTTCCTACCGCACTGGAGGGCGAGAGTCTTGTGCCGATGCTCAAGGACGCCTCGATAAAAGTTAAGCCATTCTCGATCAGTCAATACCCGCTTTTTGGCCGAATGGGGTATGCCCTACGTACCGACCGCTATCGGTTGGTGGTGTGGATGAAAGGCGACTGGCGCAGTACGCAACCGTTCGATGATTCTTTCGTCGAAGCCACTGAACTCTACGATTACCAAAACGACCCTAGCGAAACCGTCAGTCAAGCTAATCATCCAGAATACAAAGATGTTATGAGTGATTTAATGGCCCAACTGCTCGGGTTTTTTAAATCCACTAGAACTGTTCATGGGCAGAAATAAGAAGCGGATCTCGACCTGACACAATGGGATTTAACTTCAGCAATCTGGGCGGTCTATAGAAGGAGAGGTGGTCTTGAAAATCTGTACCAGTGGTTAAATTTAATTTTATCGTATAGCGCCTTAAATGAGTGCGGCCCTGGCGTGATTACGTGTAATTCCATACGTCCTTTATGACCATTTTAAGGACGCATATTTCACGTAAGCCAGTGGTCCTAAAACCGGGGTTAAGTGCATTGCCTCCGCGAAGCCTTTAAAGGAAGCTCATCCGGAAATAATTATTGGCGATAATGAACGAGCGCTAGCAGTCTGTCGGAGTTAAAACTCCGCGCAGTCGCCATTTAGGGCAAGTCTTGTTTGAATTTCTATTGTTTATGCGTGATTCGAAAGATGTAGTTGCTAAAAACGTGTGAATATGCCGAGAATGTTTGGAGATGGTTTAGCAACAGGATCTTCTCGTCAATCTCCCTCCTCGAGAATACTTACTCCAGACTGGGGCGTTTTTTGATTGATTTTAAAGGGTTTATTTGATGAAAAATCAACCGAGGTGCTGATGGATCATTTCGTTGAGAGCATCTTTTTTGACGGGTTTTGGGAGATAGTCATCCAT
>JAJRRI010000021.1 GCA_024279685.1 Verrucomicrobiota bacterium
ACGCAACGTCCACCGTACTCGGCCTTCCGGCGGCTCAGAGCAGGTAAGAAAAATCAACTTGGCTTCCTGTTTCCCGTCAAGCTTACGCTTTCGTCCGGCTCCTTTCGCGCGTTCGAGGCCGTTCTCAAACCCTCTGCTACAGGAAAGATAGAGGTTTAACTGCTTTTCATAGGTTTATGAATCCCTCCGGAACGAAATCCGCGCCAGCGGATACATTCAGGCCGATGAAACCTTCATAAAATACCCAGACTCCAAAAAGGACTACTGTCCTACGGGATACTTACGCCCTGTCAAGGAGGCGAGCGAAAAGACGCATACGTTAATTCCGTATCAGGCGTTCTTTGGGCTTCCTTGAAATACAATCCGATTTTCATAAAAAAGTCCGCCCTTGTTGGGGGACGTATGGCATCGAAAAAGGAATACAGAGCGCTCGATAGTCTAAAACTCAACGAGGTTGGCAATGTAGGCTTCCAGCTCGTTGATCGGTAAGCGAATCTGCGCCATGGTATCGCGGTCGCGAACCGTGACGGTATCGTCTTTTTCGATGGTGTCGAAGTCGATGGTGATGCACAACGGCGTTCCAATTTCGTCCTGACGACGGTAGCGGCGGCCGATGGCTCCGGTTTGGTCGTAGAAACATTTCCAGCGCTTGGACAGTTGCTCATAAAGTTCGCGTGCTTTTTCAACGAGCGGTTCCTTGTTTTTAAGCAAGGGCAGGACCGCCACCTTATAGGGAGCAATGCAAGGGGCGAAACGGAGGACGGTGCGGGTTTCATATCCCTCAGGTGCGCGTTGAGCTCCGGCTTCGGCGGTACGTATTTCACCGCCGCCTTTTGGAATCCACTCTTCGCGGTAGGCTTCACACAGCAGTGCGAGGGCAATCCGGTCGACTCCGGCGGAAGGTTCAATGACGTGGGGGATGAAACGTTCCTTGGTTTCCTCATCGAGATATTCGAGTTTTTTCCCGCTGGCTTCCTGATGCTGTGTAAGATCGAAATTTCCGCGTGCGGCAATGCCTTCGAGCTCCTGTGTTCCAAATGGGAAGTCGAATAGAATATCGGTGCATGCGCTGGCATAGTGGGCGAGGGCATCCCCTTCGTGGATGTCGCGGTGCATACGACCTTCAGGCAGACCCACTTTTTCATACCACTTGAGGCGCTCGGCCACCCAGTATTCATGCCACTCGGAATCGGTGCCGGGCTTAATAAAAAATTCGAGCTCCATCTGTTCAAATTCACGCGAACGAAAGGTATAATTACGCGGGTTGATTTCGTTGCGGAAGGCCTTTCCAATCTGTGCGATACCGAACGGAACTTTGTTGCGGACGGTCGAACAGACGTTGCCGAACTGGGCAAAAATGCCCTGTGCGGTTTCGGGGCGGAGGTAGGCGACGCTGGAACTTTCCTCAACGGGGCCGACGTAGGTTTTGAACATGAGGTTGAACGCGCGTGGCTCGGTGAGTGTGCCAGGTTCGTTGGTATCGGGGCCGACGAGTTTGTCGTAGGCATCGAGCGGAATATCGAGCAGGGCGACCTTTTCGTAGTTCTCGGCATTGCCCTTGGCGATCTTCTTCACTTTTTTCTCGGCCGGAGCCGGAGCGTTTTCATGGAAGGTGAACATGAGCGCATCGGTGTCGGTTTTATGCTTAAGCACAAAGATTTGGTCAGCTCTATACCGGCCTTTGGTTTCGCGGCAGTCGAGCATCGGGTCCTTAAAGTTTCCAATGTGGCCGGAAGCCTCCCAAACGCGCGGGTGCATAATAATGGAGCTATCGAGGCCTACAATGTCCTCGCGGAGTTGGGTCATCGATTTCCACCAGCAGGATTTAATGTTGCGCTTCATCTCGACGCCGAGTGGGCCGTAGTCCCAGAAGCCATTAATGCCGCCATAAATTTCTGACGTTTGAAAAATAAATCCACGCCGTTTGCATAAGCTGGAAAGGGCGTCCATGGTTACGTGATAGTCGTTTTCTTTCATAGCGGGCGACAATGCCCAAGCTGGATAAATGGGTCAAGGATGAAGGAGTTCGAATCCCTTTTTTCGCTCGGGTGTCAGGGGAGAATGTAGACGGAGCTTCCAGCTCCATTACATATGCAGAGGATTTTCCGCAACGCACTCCTTTTTCAAGCCCACCTCTCCGTAAAGAGGATTTATGGATTGGATTTTTTATCTTTCCATTGATGCTCACAATCTTTGCAGGTGCATTTTCGCTTAAACCATGTAAGTGGAATATTGACGAGGAATAGAGAGAGGAACGCAGATCGTTTAGAAATATTTTCATACTCAATTGAATCAGAAGAACATTTTGGGCATTGAAATATTCCTTTGTCTACACGGGGTTTGGGGGTTCCCAAAAGGTCGCGTGCCTGATCTAAATCACTTTCGTGAATCTGGACTCGGATTCCTCCGATGGCTCCCGAATAAAGAGGTTGAATCGAGGCTATGTGTTGATCCGGTATGAAGGTTTTGATTCCCGCTTCTTCCAGCCGCATGCAAAGCATATCCGCTTCGTGAATATATGAGACATTAGCTATCGTGATCTTTTATTTCTATCCATACCTACCGTTTGTTAAAAGGTGTCAGGACTGATAACCATAATCCTATGAAATGCAGTTAAACCTCTATCTTTCCTGTAACCGACATTATACAAACAGGTTGCAACTATACCCGATTTAACCCACAGGGTTAGAGTGCAAATCGATCACCACTCTGGCATTCCTTTAAGTAACCAAAACACAAA
>JAJRRI010000003.1 GCA_024279685.1 Verrucomicrobiota bacterium
GCAAACCGTGCTCCCTGAATAATGCTGCGTAAACTTTAATCCGTTAGCGGCCAATGCATCAATATTCGGCGTTTGGAAGTGCATTTGGCCGTAAGAACTAAGATCCCCGTACCCGAGGTCATCGGCTAAAATATAAATCACGTTCGGCAGACGGCCTGTTCGGCCAAAAGAGTCGAAAGGGGGCAAAAATATACTCGTTAAAATTATACAGCTAAGAAATCTACTCCTCATGGTATGCGTGCCTTTTCTTTCACAAAACTCTCGAATTTAACTCGTGTCTACGAACACATAGAACAACGTCTATTCAATGTCACAACCTCCCCGAAGGTGAACAAAATAGATTAAACATGACTCGTAATGCCCACCGAGAGTAGGTGAAAATAAGGGATAGCGGATTCGAATACCCATAATTAACCTTGAAATGCGGATGCCTATCATGCCTCCTTGCAGAATATGAAGACAGAATTCAGACGGAACAATCAAATCACATATGCCACACGCCAAACACTTATCAAGCGCGTGCGAGACCCACATAATAAACAGGCATGGGATGAATTTATGGACACCTATACCCGCTTCATCTACGCCATCATTCATTCGATGAGCATTCCATTACACGACGTTAATGAGATTCATCAAAGCGTTGTTATCAAACTTTGGAAAAAAATACCGGATATGGATTTTAATAGGATTCCTAGCTTTCGAGCCTACGTAGCCGTAATGGTCAAAAATGAGGTGCTACAGTTTATCCGAGCGCGAAAAAGACGGCTGGAACGAGAGAACAAAGCCGCTAACGACGCTTCACTGACGTATCTAAATTCCATCGAAATTCCTGATATTGAACGAATCGCCGAGGAGGAGTGGCATATCCATATTGCCAATCTGGCATTAAAAAAGATTGAGCCTTATTTCAGCCAAAATGCCATCCAGCTGTTTCGACTAAGCATGGAGGGCGCCTCTCCCGAGGAAATAACCAAAAAAACAGGTATCGCCCGCAGCTCAATCAACACAATCAAATCACGCGTAAAATCTCGTTTGCGCACCGAAATCAATAGGCTTCAGGAAGAACTTCAATAAAGCGCTATCCTTCATCGGGAGAAACTCGGATGAATTCAATGTCCGGATTGCTTTTCCTTAAGAATGCGTCGCTCACATTTAGCGAGTGGCGAACGGTCTTCAACGTAGTGATCCATTTTAGATGCTTCGCCTGGGATTCAGCCCAAGAAGTCATGCCGGTAATATCGAGTTCTTTAATCTTTATCCCCTGTAATTCCGCAGGATCTCTTACCCTTCCATAGCTGATATCCAATGAATACAACTGCAGGACATTGAGCACACTTGTCCAAGATTTTCCTTCGGGCAGGGGGAGGTTGAAAATCGAATAGGGTTTCCCCGAAAGGGATAGATGCCACCCATCCTCGGTTTTATCCAGATGTAATTCGTCGGTTCTTTCAAGCGATTCCCCTCTGTGATTCAACCGATCCAGCACCGTCTCCACCAAGGGAAGGAGCATCCGGGGATCCTGTTGCTTTATCCCAGCCTCATCTCGGAAGTAATAAAACACGAGTGCGTAGCAAACATAATCACGCCAACTCGGTATCTGGAGGATAATATCCCGCAAATCGGATGGCTCCAGCCATACATCATCGCTTTCTTTCTTCCCAGCATAGTATCGCGCTATCTCACCTAAATCCCGATCGTTGGGTTCCAGTTCAATCTGGGAAAAATAATAACGAGCCTCCTGGAAGTTCTGCTGAACGAAGTTGAGCATGGCCAACTGCAGGATGATTTCGGATTTTTCTTCCAGCCCTGGTTCTTCCTTAAGTTGCATCTTAAGGATATTTTCTTTTACGCCCGCCCGCATGAAATTGGATCCAGAAACCAGCCCTTGGCTCGCATATTGAACACTTCTACTAATCCGCTGCCGCCGCAGAGTCTCTTCCTCGTAGAGCCGAAGGCTCTCTTCAGCGTGATAGCGAGCGCGGACGGATTCATCTCGCAGAGATTCAGCAATTGCTCGCGCATCGACGGCCTTTCTTTTTTCGGCTCCCACTTTTATCAACGCGAAAGAAGACCCCAAAAAAAACAACACCAAGGCGACCTCTACGACCTTGAATACAATCGGACGCCGCTTGATCAATAGCCTAAAATGATCAAAGGGACTCGCGTGTTGTGCTAAGGTGGGAAATCCATTTAGATAGCGATCTATTTCATCTCGAATCAGAGCAACAGAGGAGTATCGGTCGGCAGGGTTCAGAGCGAGTGCTTTCATCGCAACGGCCTCTAAGGCTTCCGGAATATGTCGAAACGGAAGTAGCTCTCTCGGAGACATAATTTGACCTTGCCTCGTTTTCTCCAACCGCTCGTGTGCAGATGCCCCCGTCACCGGAGGACGCCGGGTTAGTATAACATACAGCACAGCGCCAAGCGCGTACACATCCGACCGAACAGACACCTCCTCTCCGAAGGAGGGATCAATTTGCTCGGGGGCCATAAAGCCTGGGGCTCCCTTGGTATTCCTCTCCAGATTAAGATCATTCAATAGATCGATATCCGGTCGCTCTTCGATGATGCGACTAGTGAGATCCCCTGTTAGATCCATCTGTAAAATCCGGGCGAGCCCCCAATCACAAAGCAGGACTTCGCCAAAAAGACCCACCGTGATATTGGCCGGCTTTACATCGAGATGAACAACCCCGAGCGAGTGAGCATAAGATAGTGCATCACATATTTTGACAAAAATTTCTAAAAGTCGAAATAAAGGAAACTCTATTTCAGAGCTATCTCCATCCGTATCTCTTTTTTCAATTATTTCTCGAAGATTCTCACCTTGCATAAATTCCATCGTGAAAAAAGGGATTCCCTGCTGATCCAGCCCTTGATCATAAATACTCATGATATTAGGATGCTGAAGGCGGGCCGTCAAACGAGCTTCGCGCAGGAACTGCTCCTTCTCCTGATCCGTGGCACTCGAAATCGGTTGTGCGTAGGCAACCATACGGTCGGAGGATAGATCCTTCACCTTAAATATTTTTTTTCACCTCCCTCAACGATCAACAGAGGCTCAGCATATTTTCCAGCTTGTTGCTCAAATGAATTCAGGATGGGAGCCATCTCTTCGATGGAAGAGTCCTGCAAGAACTCTTCATCTTCAACCCAACGCCCCAGTTCCCGCCATCGATTCGAAAACTCATGATTCAGCTTATCATAATCATTCTTCATAATACTCCGATTTATAGTATGAGTTCTCCGCTGAATCCAGCTGATTCCGTAGCCTCCAGTTATTCGAGGAAATTCTATTTAGAGCCTGTCCCAAAGGAGCGAGTTTCGTGGGACGGCCTCGATTTGGATTTTGGGGACGGGTTTGCAATGGCACCGACCAGGTAATTTGACCTTTTTTCAGCCGATTTATGCTTCCGGAACCTATAAAAGGGCACATCCTGTCTTTGAGGGGGGGGGCTGATTTTAGATGGCTTTGGCCGCAATGGTGAGGCGTGCTTCGAGCTCAGCGCATTTTTGTGCGGCCATCGTGGCGAGCTTCCATAGGTTGTGGCCAAGGATGCACCATTCGATGCGGGATTTTCGGTGGATAAAATCTTTACTCCGCAACGGTGCGCCGAGGTAGGCGTTCTTGAAGGTGCCGATGCGACCCTCGGTGGCTCCCCTCCGTTTTTGTAGATGGCAGAACCCTCGTCTTCGAGTTTCTTTTTAAGCATCGGAACGGGGTGGATTGCAAGTTTCCAACCGTCGAAAAAGCCCTCCCCCAGCGACATTCGAATCGATGCCTATGGCGAGATTTAGATTCGCCCAGTCGTTCCGATCCAATTCTTTATTCAAGAAGGACTAAGCTGAAACTCTACCTCCTACTCTCAAGTCATATCAATTCTCAATATCGGGTACGTTTCGGCCCCGACGGGAAGACACGGATGCCTGTTTTGTCCATATAGCTCCCAACCGGAATCTTTTTCAGGTTTTCCAAATGTTCAAACATCCATTTTTGAGAGGAATAGTACTCGATGATTTCTCCGCGTTGGTCGGTAATCGTAATCAGGTAACCTAAATCCTTAATACCCCGATTAACCCTATCCAATATATAATTCGGAAGCATAACCGTTTTCCCGCTAAATCTATGCGATCGGTTGTTTTCCTTACTCGGAATAAACCGGCTCTTTGTTCGGTCGAGTAGGACGTATTTATCGCCATCGATTTCCTTGCCGATGGCGATAAATACGACATCAAGCGGATAGTTGTACCCCCCGGCACTCGTTTGCTTCAACTTCGGTGTATAGGTATAGAAATAGCCTACGGCCACCCCGGTTTTTGAACCGTCGATAACGGTATATTTGGGGTCAACTTTCCGTGAGACGGAAATCGAAAAACGAGGCGGGATAGCCAGTCCTATGTATTCCTGATCTGCGGATGATAGCTGTGCCAATGGAATCTTCTGAGTCCTTCCTTTAGCGTCCATCAATACGGCGTCCCCCCCCACAACCATGACGAATTCTCCTTCGATGACCTTTCCTTTAATCCTCGTCCATATCCGCATTGAGGAAGCCGGAGCGGCGGGTTCAATGAAAACTTTATCTGTACCCGTAGCATCCGGATGCTTCTTTATCGATTCGCTGGCGCTTGAATAGTCGTTGAAAATAGGACCGTTCGTAAGACAGAGTTCCCCGTGAACCAAATCCTTGTAAATTACATCCAGCATGTCACGAGAGAGTTCTGCCGTCTTGAATATTGGCCAGGTCGGCCCCCCAGTGGTACGCTGCTCATATTCCACACCCTCCTCTTCGATGGCAAGCATCAGACAAGCTTGGCCACCTTTGTCGGACATAAACACCTCCATATCAAGCGGAACTCCCGGCTCGAGCGTGATCCAGTCGCCCACTACCGCCTCCTGATTGCCTAAATAAAACTTCCTCGAATCCGCCGATGACGACCACCAAATATTCCCCAGAAGTTGTGACTCGTGATTCCGCCAGGCCGCAGCCATCACAATTTCGCCCGCAACGCGAACCGCAAGAAGCTCGTCGCCTGAACCAATAAAACGAAAGGTGATGCCATCCTTGTGCAC
>JAJRRI010000022.1 GCA_024279685.1 Verrucomicrobiota bacterium
GCGTAAAATTGAGCTTGGATCCAGATGCAACCTATCGATTCACCAGTATCTGGGACGATCGCGAGATTGACCTTAAAAACGATCGCTTTGAAATTGAGCCAAACGGATGCATTTTTATTCGGTATGAACAGATCAATTAAGCCAATACATCTGCTTGCAGTGAAAAGTTTTACGAGAAGGAAAGGAACTATGAATAAATTTTTAGTGTGTACTTCGATGTTGGGTTTAGTGGGGTCGGTTTGGGATCAAGACTTTTCTTATTTAGATCCCACTCTTCCGCCCGAAAAGCGCGTGGATATTTTGATGGAGCAGATGACGCTCACGGAGAAGATAGGCCAAATGAACCAATATTTGGCCCTCGAAAAAATGCGCAGGAAAGTGGAAACCAATGCGGCTGAAAATACAGGAAATCGAAATAAAAAGGTCGCTGCCATGTTGGCGGATTTGGATGCGGGTTTGATTGGCTCGACGCTTTTTGTTAACAGCATTGAGGAATCGAACGCACTCCAAAAACGAGCGGAGCAGTCGCGGCTAAAAATTCCGCTACTGCATGCCATGGATTCAATTCATGGGCACTGCGCCTTTTATGGAACCACGATTTTCCCGACCGCGATTGGCCAAGCGAGTTCATTTGACCTAGCCTTGGTGGAAAAGAGTCAGGAAATTACGGCAAAGGAAATGCGCGCCACCGGCTACCACTGGAATTTTTGGCCCTATATGAGCGTGGCTCGAGATGCTCGGTGGGGTCGGGTTGGAGAAACGTTTGGAGAAGACCCGCTCGTGGTTTCACGAATGGTCACTGCGAGTGTGAAAGGACTGCAGGGCGATGACTATACGGACAAAGACCGAGTGATTGCGTGTGCCAAAGTATTGCTGGGGGATGGGCAATCGATTAATGGCCTTAATTTTGCCCCCACGGATCTTTCGGAGCGTACCCTTCGGGAAATCTTTCTTCCGCCGGGAAAGGCGGCGGGGGATGCGGGGTGCCGTACGTTCATGGTGGCACATAACGAAGTGAATGGGATTCCCTGTCATGCGGATCGCAGGCTGCTAACCGGAATCTTACGGGAGGAATGGGGCTTTGAAGGCTATACAATCAGCGATTGGATGGATGTCGAACGGCTCAATTGGATTCATAAAATCGCGCACGATCAGAAAGAGGCTGTTTTCTTAGCGGTGTATGCGGGGGTGGATGTGCATATGCATGGCCCTGATTTTATTGGCCCCTTGACGGAGTTGGTGGAAGAGGGAAAAATCTCTGAGGATCGGATTGACCGCACGGTGCGCGCCATGTTGCTTGATAAATTTCGTATGGGATTGTTCAACGAAAATCGGTATGTGGATCCCGCCGCAGCGGAACGTGTGCTGGCCAACGCCGAGCATCGGGCCGTCGCCTTAGAATTGGCTCGAAACTCGATCGTGTTGCTTAAAAATAATAACCAAGCCTTACCGTTATCTAAGCAACTCAAATCGGTATTGGTGGCGGGGCCGTTGGCCGATAGCAATGCGTTGGTGGGCGACTGGGTCTATGCCCAGCCGCCGGAAAATATCACGACCGTTTTGGCGGGTATTCAAAATTTGGTCGGCGCACAAATGAAGGTTTCCTACGCATCTTGTAGCGAAATAATGGACATTACCGATGAAGATATTGAACGCGCGGTCCAGCAAGCGAAAGAGGTGGACTCGGTCATTATGGTGGTCGGAGGAAACGATGCTCGGGTGGATGAAGACTGGAAAACCGCAGATGGTCGAAGAAACCGTACGGGGGGTGAAAATCGGGCGCGCTCGGAAATTAATTTAGCGGGTCGACAGCTTGAAATGCTAAAAGCGGTTTGGGAAACGGGAACCCCTATGGTGGTCGTTTTGATCAACGGTCGACCCTTGTCGATCGAGTGGGTGGCAGATCACGTCGATGGGATTATCGAGGCATGGCAACCCGGTATGAATGGTGGCGTTGCGGTGGCAGAAGTCTTGTTTGGCGATGTGAACCCGAGTGGAAAACTCCCCATCTCCTTTCCCCGTAGTGCGGGTCATATCCAGACTTTTTATAACCACAAGCCATCGACCTATTACCGCGAATATAAGTTTGGAAAAACGCAGCCACTTTGGTGGTTCGGGCATGGTTTGAGCTATACGACATTCAAGTATAGTCGTCTAAAGGTTCCGCAACAGGTGACCGCAGGGAGCTCGGTTCCGGTGAGCATCGTGGTTGAAAATACGGGGACCCGCTCGGGGGATGAAGTGGTCTTTCTCTATATCAACGATATGATTAGTAGTGTCACTACGCCGGTTAAGTTGCTGAAAGATTGGGCGCGCATTCAATTGGAGCCGGGCGAAAAGAAGACGGTGGAATTTACACTGACTCAGGAAGATTTAGCGTTGCTGGATATTAATTTGGAATCCGTGGTGGAGCCGGGCGTATTCGAGGTGATGATCGGCGGGTTGAAAAAGGAATTTGTTCTGGAATGAAGGCACGGGAATTTTTAATGAAGAGATCGACCCCCCGGTCTTTTTTGTTTCTGGCGGCCATGGGCATGGTCGCTTTTGCGGCGGGCTTGGAAAAGGAGATGCGCCCCAATATTATCTGGATTGTGGCGGAGGACATTTGTCCCGATCTCTCCTGCTATGGCCATCCTCTTATTAAAACGCCCAATCTGGATCAATTGGCAACCGAAGGCGTTCGCTATACCCATGCGTTTTCCACTTCGCCGGTTTGTTCACCCACCCGTTCAGCATTTTTTACGGGAATGTATCAAACATCAATTGGGGCGCACCATCATCGGAGCCATATGAATGATGGCTACATGTTGCCGGATGGGGTTGGCCTGTTATCCGACTATTTTCGCGAGGCCGGCTATTTCACGCTACTGATGGGGCCGAAGCAAAAAACGGATTTTAACTTTCAGGTTTCATCTCCGGTGTTTGATGCGGTGGATGGGGAGTTCGGGGGCTCCATGGGGGCGTACCATCACGGCGCGGTAAACGTGAGTGTCTTCGATGGACCCGCGTGGAAGCAATATCCCGGAGACCTGCCGTTTTTTGCCCAGATTAACTTTAGCGAAACCCACCGGACGTTTATCAACGATCCTGCTCATCCGATTGATCCCAATCAGGTGGTCGTCCCTCCCTATTATCCGAATGAGCCGCTCGTCCGGAGCGATTGGTCGTTGTATTTGGAAACGATCCAAGTCTTGGATCAACAAATAGGCCAATTGATGGCGGATGTGAAAGCACGCGATCTCGACAAGAACACGATCGTTCTCTTTTTTGGTGACCATGGGCGCCCGATGCTACGCGGAAAGCAGTGGCTCTACGACGGGGGTATTCATGTGCCTTTAATCGTTCGCTGGCCGGGGCATCTGAACCCCGGAACGGTGAGCGATGAATTGGTCAGCCTGATTGATCTGGCTCCAACTTCACTGAGTCTAGCGGGCATTGACGTGCCAGTTCACATGGAAGGACAGGTTTTTCTGGGGGTGAAAAAAGCGCAAGCGCGCACGTATATTTTTGCCGCTCGCGATCGGTGCGACGAGACGGACGACCGCATTCGGTGTGTGCGGGACAAGCAGTTTAAATATGTGCGCAACTTTTACCCAGAACGGCCTTACACGCAATTCAACGCCTATAAAAAATTACAGTACCCCGTGCTGACCCTCATGCAGGTGCGGCATGCACAGGGAAACTGACACCGGATCAGGCGCGTTTCTTTGCCCCTGTCCGCCCGGCGGAGGAATTGTACGATATAGTCGCCGATCCATATGAACTGACGAACCTGGCGGATGATCCCGAATTTAAACCTGTTCTGATTCGTATGCGGGATGCCTTGGACGATTGGATGGTTCGAACCGGCGATCAAGGAGCACGGCCTGAAGAGTCGGTCGTCGGCCAATATTGGGATGATTTTTTTGCGAAGTATTTTGAGACCCAAATGCGTGAACGTGGACTATCTGATGTTTCGGATGACGAATATTTAATGTGGTGGGAAGAGCAGGTAATTCGCCTTGAAAAAGGTGATGCGCTCTAATCTTAATGAACTCGGCGGCGATGAGATCGCTTAACTGACTAGGATAATAGGATGAAAATAAAGAATAAATCGAGACGGAATTTCATACAGAAATCAGCCGCTTTGTCGCTTTTAGGGTTAAGTCGTAGAGAGGCTAATGCTTCGGAGCGCAGTGATGGCGAGCGAGCTTTACGACCGTTCGTCCGATCCGTATGAGTTAGTGGATATTGCCTCCAAGAGTCCTGAGATTGTTGAGCGGTTGGTGCGCACGGAATTGCGCCCGTGGCTTAAAAAAAACGAAGGATCCTTGGATTAAAAATGTACAGAAATACGGATGATCCGAGGGCTGGATTCGACAAGGAAGTGAGCGGAGCATAGCGGGTTTTTATTTTTTACGGAAAACGAAAGAATATGGGAATGAAACGAACAGCATTGGCCACATTGGGCGTTTTAGCGACGCTACTATGTTCGGGGGAGGCGGCGGAGGGCGATACGATGCACTCCTTTTCGACCGGTGGGCACATTGTGTATCAAATACAATGTGGAACGATTCAGCGAGGAGGCGCCTCAGTGATTATTGCCGCCGCATTTGACGGGTCGGTGCTGTGCTATTCAAAGGCGGGCGAGCTGATTTGGAAGAATAGCGAGAATACGGCATTTCCTTATGATTTGGAGGTGGCGGATATCACCGGAGATGGGCGAGACGAAACCTTGTTGGCATCGGCCGATGGTACATTGCATGTTTTCGACCATCAAGGCATCCTCCTCTGGACCTTTTCCCGCGAGGCACCCTTGCTACAGGTTTGCGTCGCAAAAAATGCGGATGGGGAAAGGGTCATTCTTACGGGGGGGATTGAGCGGGTGTTGTATGTTCTGTCGGCCAAGGGGGCTATGCTGCATTCACGCGAGTTCACGAGTGTAATCCGGCATATCCAGGTCGGCAACATTATGGGAGATGGAAAACCGCATGCTGCGGTTGTGACGGCCTACACCCCGGGATCCCAATTTGAGTTGCGCCTGCTGGATTTGGATCGGTTGCAGGATGCTTGGGACCAACCCCTTCTTTTGACGCGAAACCCTCTTTCCGCAGTCAATCAAAAATGGTCTGAATGGCCCAAAGACCACCTGCCCGTATTTAGTATGTTAATCTGCGATTTTGATGGGGATGGCGCGGAGGATATCGCGTTGAGTGCTCATTTTGAGGAGAAAGGAATTTTTAGGGTATATGATCACTGCGGGGATCAAATCGTGGAGTCCCCAAAACTTAGAAAGCTAAAGGGGCCGTATCGCATGAACTTGCTTACCCGAGTTCGGCTGGGGAAGGGCCGAACCGCTCAAGACCGGATCATGGGATTGTATGGAAATCAACTGTTTCTCTATGGAATGGATGGTTCGATCGAACAGGTACTGTCCGCCCCGTATTCGTTAGCCTGTAGCGCATTTGATCCAGAATCGAGTACGCTTTATTTTGGGAGTAGTATAAGTGGCGGTGATGGCATCTATGGGTTGCGTCTGGATCGCCGGGACTGGGCCAAACATTTTGAACATATGCAGCCAGAAGCGGCTTTGGCTAAAATTGAAAAAAATATCGAACAGTTGATCACCCAGATTGATCGGTTCGAACGCCCTGCCTACCAACGGAGCCCACGCAAAACGAAGGTGATTACCTTGAATCTAACCGAGGCATCTTCCGGTATCAATGGTCGTGCGACGATCGAAAAGGAGTTTCTGGAAGAGTATGAGTATCAGAACCTGGAGTTTTTGGCTTTCTATACAAAAAGTGAAAACTATGACCGCGGCAAACTCGAAGGGCGATGGAGGAAATATCGTGATACGCGACGAACCTATCGGGATAGCGCAGCAGAGATTATCGCTTTTGCCGCTGAGCGAGAGGCGAAAAAAGAACCCTTTGCCTTATGGGCAGGCCATGGATCAGACCCCTTCTATCTTCAGCTCTCAACGTTGAAGGGCATGCTCGAAGCCGCGCCAACCATGCTTCAATCCTTAGTCTTTGCCGAGCTGGAGCATGCGGATGCTGACATGGAATATGCAGTCAGGACGCATTTATACCCGTTGGCCGAATTGTGCCGCAAGCAGGGTGTGGCTAAAATTGTACTGAGAAATAAAAATATTTTTTGGAATGCGAGTTGTTATAAAGGGTTTTGGCGCGGGTTTTTATTGGGGGGGGAATATAAAGATATTTTTGTTCCCAGTATGGAGGAGACCAACGGGCGCTCTCAAGCCATCAGCCTATCAGGTAGGCAGGGGCTGTGGTTAACGGGCGTATTTGATCAACTCTCTGCACGGGCCGTTACCGATAATGCAAATTTTGGCCGCTTTTGGGAATGGGGGGCACAGCAAAAACAGACCCACCTGATTCGGTCGCTGGCGCTACGTGCCTCCCTTGGCGCAGATCTATTCCTCGTCAACATTCATCAAGGAGATAGGCGCGATATGTCTCCCTTCTATAAAATGATCGATAAAGGGATCATTGCCATTCCCGAACGGGAAGAGTTGCTGTCGGTGTCTGAGGTTTGTCTCGGTATGCAACAGCCGTCCGAATCCTTTTTGGAGCAGGGTAAAAATGGACACGGCGCTAGCCTGTATCAATCCGGACAGCCTCCGGCAGTATTTGATCGACTCGACACCTACTGGGCAGGCGCGCCGACAGCACCCTACGACTTTAGCAACTATGCCATGGGTAGCCGTCGTCGCATGCTTAACTTTCTTCCCACCAACCCATATGGGCTGATTGCTATGATTCCCGCCGAGACAGACCTCTCAGAATCAACCTTCTTCAAAACGATGCTTCGCACGGATGGCGAGGTCTTTTACGGCTCTGATGGGAAATCCATATCCGCCGAAGTGTATAAACCGACCGCCGAAGCGTTGTTGAAGGAGGCCGCAAAACGGCTCCCCATTCGTGTGGAGGGGGAGGTTGCATGGAGCGTGGTTCGATTGGATCCCTTCCATGTTCGAGTGGTGTTGATCGACTCCGGCTATACCGATCCCGCGGATCGGAAGGCTCGAATTATCATTCAGAACCTAGAAGACGTGCGATGCCGGGATATTCTGAGCGGGGAAAATGTTCCGGTCGTAGACGGGGCGATTTCGCTGACGGTGCCCGCAGCCATACTACGAATTGTCGATATCCATCACCAGTAAGTATTTATCCACTACAAAAGAGGTTTTTTTTAATATGAAGAAAAGTATAATTTTAGCACTCGTTACATTTTCTTCCCTTTTTTCCTCCTTGGGGGACGGCTTGCGATTTCGTGATGCCACACTTCCGATCAAGGAGCGCATCGACGATCCTGAGGCTCGCATTACCCAGCCTATAAAATTACTGAAACACTTTGAAAAAACTGAACTTAAACTGGGGAAAAACCAGCGTATTATTTTTGAAATCGATCCAGAAAAGGACTTAAGCATCCCTGGATGCGAAGGTGAGCGTATCCTCGAATCCGGCGTATTCATTCTTTAGGTTGGTAGTGAAAACATGAATTTGTATTGGGCGAGTGAGGATCTGAGTGGCGATTTAGTGCGACCCAAGGGATTGAAAAAGCCCTCTCTTAGAAAATGTAGAATTAGGCGGATTATTCCGCGCGCCTTTAAAAGTACCGTGTTGTATAGGAGTTATGTATGACTTTGTTTTCAGAAAAAATGATCCAACGCTTGGAGGGCGAGCGCATTGTTGCGGGCTTCTCCATCGAACAGGTTGAACATGCGGTTCCGCTAGCACGTGCTTTGTTGACCGGAGGAATTGGAGCCATCGAACTTACATTGCGCACGCCAGAGGCGCTGGATGCCGTGCGAGAAATCTGCTCTAACGTCCCAGAAATGTTGGTGGGTGTGGGCACCATTTTAACGCCAGAAACGGCAAAAAAAGTGAAGGCGACAGGTGCAGATTTCGGCGTTGCCCCAGGGATGAACCCCCGAGTCATTCGTGTAGCACAAGAGGTTGGCCTTCCCTTTGCGCCAGGCATCTGCACCCCGTCCGACCTTGAGGCGGCGATTGAGTTAGGTTGCCGGTTCGTTAAGTTTTTTCCAGCCGAAGCTAGCGGTGGAATCGGTTTTTTACGGAGTATGGCTGCGCCCTATAAACATTTAAACATTCGTTACTTTCCGCTGGGCGGATTAAGTGCCGAAAATATGGAGGCCTATCTCGCGGAAGACCATGTGCCTGCCATTGGCGGTTCGTGGAGTGTGACGCCGGATTTGGTTCAGAATGAAGATTGGGCGGGTATTACCGCTCGCGCAAAAAGTATAGTTGAAAAGAGGGAGATAAAGTCATGAAGCCAGTCGTTACATTTGGGGAAATTATGGGGCGTATGGCTTCACCAGAAAATCTGCGCTTGCGGCAGACTCGAAATTTTGAAGTGACGTATGCCGGGGCAGAGGCAAGTGTGGCTGCATCGATATGTAATTTTGGGGGAGCCGCGCGGTATGTAACCGCTCTTCCCAAGCATGCACTTGCGGAAGCCACCATGGATTCGCTCCGCGCGGTTGGCATCGACACGCAGTTTGTGTTGCGAACAGATCGCGGACGGTTGGGGCTGTATTTCCTTGCAACCGGAGCCAATCAGCGACCGAGTAATGTGATTTACGATCGCGCAGATTCAGCGATCTCTATGACTCCTGCTGATGCGTATGACTGGAGTGCCGCTTTCGACGGAGCGCAATGGTTGCATTTGAGTGGAATTACGCCAGCTCTTTCAAAAGTTGCGGCCGAAGCAACGCGGGTCGCCGCTCAGAAGGCGAATGCGGCGGGGTGTCAGGTTTCTATCGATTTAAATTTTCGCGGAAAGTTGTGGGCGTGGGATCCCTCGAAAAGCCCGCGTGAACTGGCGCGGGAAACCATGGTCAGCATTCTTCCGTTTGTGGATGTGCTGATTGCCAACGAGGAGGATTGTTCCGATGTGCTCGGCATTCAGGCCGATGATACAGATGTGCATGCCGGTGCGCTGAATAATACGCGCTATCCCGATGTTGCACGACAGGTTGTCGCTCAGTTTCCTCAAATTAAGAAAGTGGCTATTACATTGCGTGAAAGCCGGTCGGCCTCGCACAATAATTGGGGTGCTATGCTCTACGATGTGGAAACAGACGAAGTTTTTTTCGCACCGCTTGGTGCGGCAGGGGAATATAAACCCTACGAGATTAAAAATATTGTTGATCGTGTAGGGGGCGGGGATTCGTTTGCCGGGGGGCTTGTTTTTGCCCTGACCCATCCCGAACTCAGTAGTCCGCAGACCGCCTTGCGTTTTGCGATTGCCGCCTCCTGCCTTAAACATTCAATTAAAGGGGATTTTAACTATTCAACACGCGGTGAAGTGGAGGCTCTTATGGGCGGATCGGCATCGGGTCGAGTTGTGCGTTAGTCGATTTATTTGGGTTTTCTAGGAGAATGGAATAATGAAAAGAAACGAGGTTAAATTTTTATTTCTGCTCATGCTGAGCTTTGGGCGATTGGTTGAAGCATCCCGCGCGATCGAGAAAACGGATCAACCCAATATTATCTGGTTGATGGCGGAAGACATGGGATTGGATCTTGAATGCTATGGCATGAAGGGCGTGAAGACCCCTCATTTGAATAAACTGGCTGAGGAGGGGGTGCGCTTCACAAAAGCCTATTGCGCGAACCCGATCTGCTCGCCGAATCGTTCTTCAATGATGGTTGGGGTGGATCAGACGGTGATTAATGCGCAGCATCACCGCAGCAACCGCGATGTGCCGTTGGAAGCGCCGTTCAAACCGATTACCTATTGGCTTCGGCAGGCGGGGTACACCTGCATTATAGGAAGTGACCTCGTTATGGATGGCGGGTTGAAGATCGATTGTAATTTTAAGCATTCCGGGCTGGGCGAATATGATGGAAAAACAAAGTTTGGTCTGTTCGATAAAAAGTTGAATTTTTCTGCCGCCGATCAGCCATTTTTTAATCAAATTCAGTTAAAGGTAACGCACCGCGGCGACTGGTGGAGCGATATTCGAAACGAGTCACAACATCCGGTTGCGTTGGATGCCATTGAATTACCGCCATTTTTTTCGGATACCCCTGAGATTCGCTATGACTGGGCCGCTTACCTTGACCAAGTGGAGTATATGGATAATGAGGTCGGCTTGATTATGCGTGAGCTGAAGGCAAAGGGGCTCGAGACCAATACCGTGGTTATTTTTATTGCCGATAATGGCCGTTGCAACCTTCGCGGAAAGGGCTATCTTCATGAGTCTGGGATTCATATTCCGATGATTGTATGGGCTCCAGGTAGGGTTGTTCCAGGCTCCGTGGTGGAAGAGTTGGTTTCCACCACCGATATCTCGGCTACCATACTAAAGTTGGCGGGAGTCACTCTCCCCGACTACATGACCGCCCAGCCCCTCCTTGGGGTTGAGTCACCTCAATATAGGAGCTATGTCCGTTCCGCTCGCGATATCTGGGACGAGATTGATGAATGCTCGCGAAGTGTTACAACCAAGCGATTTAAATATATCAAAAACTATATCACCGACGTCCCTTGGGACACGGATCAAGCCTATCTTGAGCTCAACCGCCCCGCACTACATGTGATGCGGCAGCTTAAAAAAGAGGGACGGTTGAGCCCCGTCGAGATGACCTTTTTCCAAGATGAAAAACCAGAAGAGGAACTCTACGACCTGGAGAAGGATCCTGACGAACTCAACAATCTTGCCGCCAACCCTGAATATTTCGCCATTCTTGAAGAGCTACGCACGCTGGAAAAACAGTGGCAGGCCAAACATCGCGATTATGGTTTGGAGGATTTAGGACATCGAAATCCAGAAAAAGGCCTCTCCGCAGAGAAAGCCCGCGCGGGAATTAAAAAGGATCAGCCCGAGCTTTGGGAGCGGCTTGAAAAAGGGGAATTGATGAAAACACAGGACTGGATGAAACAATATAGATGAGTTCAAGCGCATAGGCTGAAGACGAAACTTTTGCGAAATAGAAGCGGTAAAGTTTAATAATGGGTGGCGCTTCGTCCGTTTTGGCGCGATGCCCGATGGGGCGGAAAAAGTGAACCACGAGGGTTGGAGAACCCGGTGTTGGAGGGTGTCGATTGGGGGGGGGGGGGCGTAGAGGGGATTGTAAGATAAACCATATAAATTATATAATCCACAATCTATTATTTCCAGTATAATGCGATATTAGCACCCTATTATTCGTCAAAGTAAGGGGGGACGTGTTGTGTCGGAGATGAGTATATTATGACTCCTTTCTTAATTTTTTGGGAGCAGGAGTTCCTCCCGAAGGTATAGTACAATCAACCGTGGGTCATTTGAGGATATAGGAGCCTCATCACTTGGTACGGGCTATTTGTGCCGTAGGGGCTAATAGGAGCCTGTCAGGGGTAACTTTTTAATGAAGTACAGAAATAAGGTCGGCTAGTTTTGTTGTATAAATAGAACTTAAATCTGTTTTTGAAGAGAAAGGCATGTATATAGCGAATAAATTATTTAGGATTTTGATTTTTCTCCTATGGGGTACTTCATCTGTTTTAGCGATAGAGAACCCCTTCGTATTTGATGTGTTGGACTCGGGGGTGAGTGCAAATACAACGGGTCGAGGGGGGCATATCCAACAGACCGATGAAGGGGTAAAGTTGATCTATAGGCATGATTTACAATGGCCCAGTATCCTCTTTCCGCAAGACCAAATAGGTTATTTAGAGAATTGGTCGGACTACAGCCTACTAGGGATCACATTAACAAATCCATCGGACGTTCCGGTGGGTGCGGGAATTCATCTGAGTTCCAAAAGCAACCCTGCCGGCGGTCGCTCCGCAGTCTTGATCTTGCCCGCTCGAGAAACGCACCGCCTTCTTTTTCCTTTGGTCTACAAGGAAAAGATTGTTGGCATGAGCGGACAGCCCCCGATGCGTGAACGGGTGAATATCGACTACGACTGGGCTTTTAGGGCGGGTGGCCCTAGCCGCTGGTACTCCGGAACCGGCGAACTCAAGTAGATTGGATCGGGACAAGTGGCCGCACTGAAGTTCAAAAGCTAGGCGGCTCGGGAACTGATTTTGGGCGGATGGAAAAAAAATCCAGTTTAAATGATAGGATGCGATATGGAGTTGATGATGAGAAAAATAGGGGGGTTGATTTTAGCGGGATTCCTTACCGGTTGTACATCAGTGCAGGTTTCGGATCTGGATGCGGACGGGCAGTGTCTTCTGAAAAACCGGAAGGGCATGGAGGTTCGCCTAGCTCGCTATGGTGCACGGATTACATCGATCAAGGTGCCGGATCGGAATGGGAAGATGGCCGATGTCGTGTTGGGCTACAACACGGTGGATGCGTATAAGACGGCAAAAAAGAAACCCTATTTTGGTGCAACGCTGGGTCGCTATGCTGGGCGCATTGCGGAAGGACGCTTCTCATTGGACGGAGTGGAATATAAATTGGCTCGCAATAATGGGCCGAACCACCTCCATGGAGGAACGGTCGGGTTTGATAAGGTGGAGTGGCAAGCCGAGAGATTGGAGAGCGGTGTGCGGTTCACCTATCGTTCTCCCGATGGCGAAGAGGGCTATCCTGGCAATCTGAAGGTGTCCGTAACCTATACGCTCACTCCAGGAAACGAATTGAAGATCGACTATGTTGCCACGACGGATAGGCCAACGCCCGTGAACCTTTCTAACCATTCCTATTTTAACCTCGCGGGCGAGGGGGCAGAATCTGTGTTGGGACATGAATTAACGATCAATGCGGATACGATGACCCCGATCGGCACAAACTTGGTTCCAACCGGCCTGATGATTCCCGTGGCCGGAACCCCGTTTGACTTTCGCCAGCCCAAAGCGGTTGGCCGCGATATTGAGCAGGAGAATGGACAGCTGAAAAATGGAAGCGGATACGACCATAATTTTGTGTTGAACAAGGAAGGGGTTGCGGCAACGCTGTACGATCCGTCCAGCGGCCGGTGCCTGGAGGTGTTGACCGACCAGCCAGGTCTCCAATTTTACAGTGCAAATTTTCTAGATGGAACACTCGTTGGGAAGTCCGGTCGCCTCTATGCACGCCGCAGCGCATTGTGTTTGGAAACCCAGCACTTTGCCAACAGCCCCAATCAGCCGGATTTTCCGAATACCCTTCTGTATCCCGGAGAAGTATACCAAACTCAAACCACCTACCGTTTTTTAGTTCGTTAAAATCAAAAGGAAAAATCTTATGAAATATTCTGTAGTTATGGCATCGCTCGTATTGGCGGCTTCTGCGTTCGCAGCAGACCGACCCAATATTATTTTCATCTACGCCGACGATATTGGCTACGGTGATTTCAGCTGCTACGGCGGGGAAATCGATACGGCCAACATTGACACGCTGGCCGAAGGCGGCGTCCGCTTCCTTTCCGGCTACTGCACGGCGGCCACCTGCACGCCGTCGCGCTATTCATTGCTGACCGGTGAATACGCCTTCCGCAACAAATCCGCCAAGATCCTGCCCGGCAACGCCCCGCTGATCATTGATCCGGCGCGCCCAACCATCGCCTCCTTCCTGCGGGACAACGGATATAAAACCGCGCTTTCAGGGAAGTGGCATCTCGGCCTGGGTAGTGCCGACCACCCGCTCGATTGGAACGGCGAAATTGCCCCTGGTCCGCGCGAAGTCGGTTTTCAATATTCCTTTAACATGGCCGCCACCGCCGACCGTGTTCCCTCGGTCTATATTGAACACGGGCGCATCGTGAATCTCGATCCCGCCGACCCAGTGCAGGTCGACTATCAAAGGCCAGTCGGCACCGAACCGACTGGAATTTCAAACCCCGAGCTGCTTCGGCTGCAGGCCGACGAACAACATTCCGGCACCATCGTCAACGGCATCAGCCGTATCGGCTGGATGACCGGCGGCCAATCCGCTCGCTTCCGCGACGAAGACATGGCCGATACCTACCTCAACAAGGCCATCGGCTTCATCAGGCAGAACAAGGCCAACCCCTTCTTCCTCTACTCTGCCCCCAACGAATGTCATGTTCCGTGCGTGCTCCACGAGCGCTTCAAGAATGCCACCAGCCTCGGGCCGCGCGGGAACGCGATCGCCGTGTTCGACTGGTGCGTGGGCAAGATTGTCAGCACCCTGAAGGAGATCGGGCAATATGAAAACACGCTGATCGTCATTACCTCCGACAACGGCCCTGTGCTGTTTGACGGCTATTGGGAAGGCGCCATCGAAAAGCAAGGAACGCACAAGCCTGCCGGCCCGTGGCGCGGCGGAAAATACAGCCGATGGGAAGGCGGCACCCGCGTGCCCTTCATTGTCTCGTGGCCCGGACAGGTGAAGCCCGGCATCTCCGACGCGCTCATTAGTCAAGTGGATCTTTTTGCAACGATTGCGGCGCTCATCGGAAAGCCTATGCCGGCGAACGGCGGGCAGGACAGTCAAAACCTTCTCCCTGTAATACTCGGAGAAACAGAACTAGGCCGTGAATATGTGATCCAGGAAGCGCTCACCCAGATTGCTGTACGTAAAGGCAACTGGAAATTCATCCCGCCCGGCAGCATTACCGAACGCGGCGGCATCGGTATCTGGAATAAGACCGAGGTCGATGAACCCGGTCTGCTCTTCCACCTCGTCGAAGATCCCGGTGAAACGCGCAATCTTGCCGCCCTCTATCCGGAAAAGGTTGCGGAGATGCGCGACATTATCCTGCAAGTCGCCCCGGAAAAAATTTCCGGCCAGAAGGAATTGGACAAGAAGCAACTCGGGTTTTGATCGGCTGGGCATATGGATACGCACGATGGGATACACGGCCCATATAAACAGCCATGGGGAGAAACGAAGGATACGAACAAAGGGAGTCCGTGCATACTAACGATCCTGCTTGCTTTTCAACGGGTACATTCTCATAGCAAACCAGAGATGACGTATGCGCGGGGTCGCTAAATTTTGTAAATGGACCGAATGGCCTGTTGCAATTGGTTTTCGATGTTGGATTAACGATGGAACACGAGTGAGATTTTTTACTTATGCAAAAGAAAGGGAGAATAATAAATGAAGATTCAAGTTACAATAGTGGTCTGTCTTGTTGAGATGATCTGTACTGCAAATAAAGGTCTGATTGAAATCAGTGGGAGCAACTCTGCGGTTATGCAGAATGTTGGATTGGATGAAGTGACTCTGACCGACGGGTTCTGGAAAGAGCGGCAGGAGGTGAATCGAAAGACCTCTTTTGAACTACTTTGGAAACTGGCCACGGATGACAAAAAGGGCTATTCGCTGAATAATTTCAAGGTGGCCGCCGGGATGAAGCCGGGAAAGTACCAAGGCGTATCTTGGGAAGATGCCTGGCTTTATAAGTGGATCGACACCGCGAGTTATATCTATGCGTCTACCGGCGACACCGAAGTGCTTGACCGTATTGACTCGGTGGTTCCTGTTATTGCGGCCGCGCAGGAGGAAGATGGCTATATTGCAACGCAAGTAAGCGCGGGAAAGCATGGCGGGCGTTGGCTTTCGCCGGAAAATCACGAGCTGTACACTATGGGGCATCTTTTAACCGCAGGGGCGGTTCACTACCGCATGACCGGTAAAACAAACCTGCTTGATGTGGCTGTTAACGCCTCGGACTTCTGCCTTGAGCGCTTTAAATCGCATCCGGATACCATGTGGGAGTATCCCTTTAACCCGTCTATTATCATGGGGGCGGTCGAGTTATACCGAGCAACCGGAAATAGAAATGCTCTCGAATTGGCCAAGTATGTGGTTGATCTGCGGGGGGCTACCTACGAGGGAACCGATGAATCTCCGGAATGGGGTCGCCCGGGTTGGGGCATGAAAAACTATCTGGGGGGGGCGGATAATTATCAGAACTATATTCCGCTTCGCAAGGAAACTGAAGTGGTGGGTCATGCCGTGTTTTTTACCTACCTTTATGCTGGGGCGACGGATGTTTATCTGGAAACCGGCGACCGCTCCCTGCTGGACGCACTGGAACATTTGTGGGGCGATCTTACGGAGAAGAAAATGTATGTGACGGGGGGCATAAGTCCGGTTCATAAAAGCCCAGCCACCCGCAACCCCTATGGAGATGAACGCAAGATATATGTCGGTGACCCCGTTTACGAGGGGGTCGTGGCACCCTATGAACTTCCAAATGCCTCCGCATATAATGAAACCTGTGGAATGGTGGGTAACATGATGTGGAATTGGCGGATGCTACACGCCACGGGAGATGCCCGGTACGCGGATGTGATGGAGTTGAGCTGGTTCAATTCGATACTTTCAGGCATGGAGGTGGATGGTGCCAGCTGGTCCTACACCAATCCGCTACGCTGGCATGGAAAAGAACATGAGTTGTTAAGCCACGACCTCCGTAATCGCCATGTTCCGGGACTGGATCAAATTTGTTGCCCAACCAACCTAATGCGTAATCTTGCTGCGTATCATGCCTATCTTTATTCGGTTTCAAAAAACACGTTGTGGTTGCATCACTACGCCTCAAGCAAGCTTAACTCTCAGTTGCTGGGGGGGATGGAGGTTAAGCTTAATCAAGAAACGCAATATCCTTGGGACGGTAAAATCCGCTTGACGCTGGAAAGCGAAGGGGAATTTTCCATTCGTATGCGGATTCCTGGATGGGCTGAAGGGGCTTCACTGAAAGTGAATGGGAAAACGGTGAAGGTGGAAATGAACCCCGGAACCTACGCCGAAATTAGTCGGCCTTGGAAACAGGGCGATGTGGTGGAGTTGAATTTGCCTATGAATGTGCGGATGCTGGTTGCGGATTACCGGGTGGAAGCTTGTCGCGGACAAGTGGCGCTGAAGCGTGGTCCAGTGGTCTATTGCCTAGAATCGAATGATATTGCGGGGGACTACAGTTTTGAGGATCTTCAGATTCCGATGAATGCGAAGTGGGAGGTCGAGTTTCGCCCTGAACTGTTGGGAGGCGTATCGGTCCTAAAAACAAAAGCGATCGTAGAACAACCCGCAGGTAAGAATATGATTGGCGGATACCGGGCGTTGGGAGAGCCGAGTCGTGAGGAGGTTGCCATTGAACTGATTCCTTATTTTTCATGGAACAATCGGGAAGAACCAAAAATGAGTGTGTGGTTGCCGGTGAAATAAGGTCGCCCATATATGATCTGGATAATCATCCGATCAAGAGGATTAACCTCGCTAGGAAACGGGAAGGCATAGAGATTTGTTTTTCTGCTGATTCAGTAGAACAGAAATGGAGAAAAAAGATGACCGAACGATTAGTTATAGTCGCGCTTATTTGTAGCGCATGCAGCCTTCAGGCCGAGGAATTCGAAAGCTGGGTTCGTGCAGAGGTGGCATCGGGGAAAAAGACGATCGTGCTGCCGAAGGGCACTCACCATGCGTATGCCAAAAACGGGATTCAGCGCACGTTGCATATCTCGAATAACAACGATGGAATGAAGCAGATTCTGTTCGACCTTCAGGATGTCGAAGATTTGACCATTGATGGCAATGGCGCAGAGCTAATTTTTCATGGCCATATTATTCCATTTTACTTGAAAAATGCCAAAAATGTGACGATTAAAAACCTGACGATTGACTGGGCACACCCCTTTTTCAGCCAGGGCGAGATCGTAAACGTGGGCGAGGGCTTTTTTGATGTCCGCTTTGACGAAGAATCCCCCGTCGGAATCCGCGACAACCGGTTGGTGTTTCTCAATCCAGATTTGCCGGAGCCGATGGACTTCAATAATATCATCCTAGTGAATCCGAAACTCGGTCAACTGGTATTCAATAGCCATGATGAATATGGAGTTGGAAGTGATCATACCGCTGAGCTATTAGAAAAGAATATAGTGCGCATTCGGTCTTCGCATATTCGCAGTCCACTGACGCCTGGACAGATCGCGGTGTTTCAATATGATGACCGTTCCTCGCCGGGATTTACCGTGCATCGCAGCGAAAACATCCGTCTTCAGGATATTACGATGTACCATGCCGCCGCATTTGGAGCCATTTTTGAAGGGTCGCGCAATATTTACATCGATAACATGAAGGTGATCCGTCGTCCGGATTCTGGGCGATGGTATACAACGCATCATGATGTAACTCATTTTGTTGAATGCCGGGGCGATATTCATATTACGAACTGCCGTTTTGAATTTCAGGGGGATGATGATTGTAATATACACGGTATTTTTCGCTCGGTTGTTCGGAAAAGGAATAACAAAGCGTTAATCACTCGGCTGAGCCATTTTCAACAGATGGGAGTCGACACGCTATTTCCGGGAGACATTATCGGATTTTATGATGGGGAGACTCTGGAACTACTCGGTGAAGGCACGTTGGTTCAATTGATGGATCTTGATCCGGCTCAAGAAGACGTGCTTATTTTTAAAGAACAACTTCCAGATCTCGACTGGAAAAATGTGGTAGTAACCCTGCAGGCTTACGATGCTGATGTTCAGATCAGTAATAATCATTTTAGTAACCACCGCGCGCGGAATCTTCTGATTAAAACATTAGGTAAGGTCCGGATTTTCGACAACTACTTCAATACGCAGGGGTGCGCGATCAAGATTCGCGGAGAGGCCTCAAGCTGGTACGAGTCCGGTGGTGTCGAAGATATCGAAATCTACAACAACATATTCGATCAGTGTAATTCCGGCGGATTTTCGCAGGCAACGTTCCATATTCATGCCACGCTCGATAAACCTGAAAGCGAGGTTGCACTCCATAAAAATGTGAAGATTTACAACAATAAAATTATTCAGATCTACAAGCCGTTGCTGATCGCCGACCATGTTGATAATCTTGAGTTTTTCGACAATGAGATCATCGCTAGTGAAGAGCATGAGCTGTGGTTTAAGTCGAAAACCGAGCCCCTGAATATAATCTTAGGCCCAGGAGTAACCACCGGGCGCTTCCAGACGCTGGACAGCAATCGCGGTATGAGTGATTGTGCGGAGAAAAAGATTAAATAAAACCAATTTATTTTTGGGCCGCAACGGGGTTGTTCTCGATTTTCTTGCCTTGATGAGGGCCGGTAAAGTTGTAATACGACAGCCAACTCACGACCTTTGAGGTGCAAGTGGTAAGACTACAGATCTGCACTCCTCTGGAGAAGGAGGGTTTTATACCTTTCACATTGGGTCCAAATCCTATTTACATTATCCTATTAATATTCGTTGATACACAGGATTTGTACTTATGCCTTTTTTAGTGACATGCAATGAGTTGTTTGCAAATGCAGCCTTTCCGGTTGTGGCAGACCGGGTGGTCGACCGCTCGTTGGTGCAGTCGGATTTTCATCGACATGAATTCTTTGAGATGCTCTTTGTGGCTCACGGTTCGTTGCTGAATCGGTTGAAAACAGATGATATTATGCTGAGGGCGGGGGATTTGTTGATTACAAAACCCTATGTTCAACATCTGCTGGAGCGTCGAAAACAGAAACGGCCGACAGTGGCTTATTGTTGTAGCTTTATGCCACAGGTGGTGGACTCTAGTCTTCACTCACTGGAAGGACTGAAGGGGTCCAACTCACCCAATAAGTACTTCTTCAAACCGTTTCTGTCGTTAGCAGAAGAAGAGGCCTCTGCGGTTCTATTGCCGATTCCTCCAGCACGGCGTAAAACAGTGATAGATCTTTTTCAGCGACTACAAAAAGGGGGCGATGAGCCCACTGATGTTAACTTTGCCCGTACTCGGTGTGATTTTCTCTGTCTATTGGCCTATCTGGCGGAGGGGTATGAGCAGAGTCCTGACCAACTTGTGAAGAAGGGTTTCTCGGTGCCGGCCTCTCGCTATACCGAGGGCTTGCGGAAAGTACTCAATTATATGCATGACCACATTGAATTGCCTGTCACGCTGCAGGAGATGGCGGCCATGAGTGGAGTCTCCGTCAGCTACTTCTGCATGCTGTTTAAGCGTGCCACCGGCATGACGTTCCTAGATTACTTGACCGGTCTGCGCATAGAGCAGGCGTGTTTACTGTTGCGAAACTCCTGCGACAATATCACCACCATCTGCTACCAAGTGGGCTTTAGCGATTATTCCCACTTTAGTCGGAAGTTTAAAAGATCCATGGGCATTACCCCCAGCGAATACCGCCAACAGAACCGGCCCGCCCGATGGATTGAAAGGTTCTGAGGGACGCAAAGAGTTTTTTTTCTCTAAGTGCCGTCTCCATGTGCAGGTGGGGATTCGCGGATTGGCACGTTCTTTGAAATTGCACGATTGCAAGATCGGCCATGCCTTTTATAAAATCCCCAATGCACTATTTGTGAGGACTGTGCGAAACTGACGTCTTATTTTTAATTAAAGAAGATGCGCTATGAATGAATTGATGCTACCGATTTTGATTGTTATGCTGGCAAGTGTGTTTCAGGGAACATTCGGCCTAGGGATGAAATATATGAAACCCCTTGCCTGGGAGGCGTGGTGGATCGTTCACGCCACGGTGGCGATGGTTATTTTTCCGCTGATCTGGGGGTTGATGGTCGTGCCGGATTTGTTCGGTGTAATTGCTCAGGCTCCCGCAAATGAGCTCCTTGCTGGGGCGTTTTTAGGATTCCTATGGGGAATCGGTGGGATTATGTTCGGCGTTTCAGTGGGGTACATTGGTGTATCGCTGACCTACGGTATTGCGATGGGGCTGTGTTCGATTGTCGGAGCGCTGATTCCGTTTTTCCTGCGATTTGACTCGATCCATAAAGCCAGTATTCCCTTTATTCTGGCCGGGCTCGTTTTACTAGCGATTGCTGTTTATATTGTTACCGTTGCCGGTCTGAGGCGCGACAAACAGCTGGCCGAAGATGGCGGTGAAATTCAGGGCATTAAAAAGGGGAAGGCCTTTCGCACGGGCCTGATTATTGCGTCGGTCTCGGGAATTCTTTCATCGATGCTTGCGGTTGGATTCGACAACACCGTTAAGATTGGACAACTTGCGCAAGAAGCGGGCGCTTTGGAGCGCAACACGGCGCTGGCTCGCTGGGTGGTAGTTCTAGCCGGCGCATACCTGATGAATGTGGGCTATGCCCTGGTCTTGCTGATCAAGAATAAATCGTTCGGATCCTTTAAAACGCCCGGAATTATGAAAGCGCTGAGGTGGGCGATCATTGCCGGATTGTTATGGTTTGCTGCGCTAGGCACCTATGGCCAAGGGGTGGCGCTGATGGGCGAGGTCGGAACGATGATCTGTTGGCCCATCATGCTGGGACTCTCGCTCATTGTAAGTAATGCCGTTGCTGTGGTGATCGGTGAATGGAAAGGTATGGGCGGTCCCTTTAAACTCATGTTGCTCGGCACAGGGGTCATCATTGTGGCGACGGTGCTCATGGCATATGCATCGACATTGAAGGGGTAAAAAATGATCCAATGTATCCGAACCTATCATCTGCAACATAAGCTTGAGGAATCTTTCGGCTTGTCACAGTGGCACTACGACACCCGCAATGCATTGCTGGTGGAGGTCGTCGATGATTCTGGAGCCAGCGGGTGGGGCGAATGCTACGGCCCATCCGCAGTAACGCAGTGTGTAATCGACACCTTCTACGCTCCGTTGCTGCTGGGCTGGGATCCGCTGAAGAACGAATCCGCTTGGCAGCACAGCTGGCGCGCCTCGCTCGATTTTGCCATGAAAGGCCCCATGATGGGAGCCATCTCTGGGTTAGACATGGCCCTGTTCGATCTGAAAGGTAAACTGCTCGGGGTCTCGGCTTCGGAACTGATGGGCGGGCGGGTTCGTGATCGAGTACAGGGGTATGCAACCGGCATGTATTTCCGAAAAGTAGATGAAAAAAAAATGCTCGAAACCATTCTGCAAGAAGCCGGTGGCTACGTGGATCAGGGCTACCGGGCGCTGAAGATCAAAATTGGTAAAAACAGGGTCTTCGATAAGCTACAGATTCAGACCATGCGTAAAATGTTTCCTGAAATCAAGCTGATGGCTGACTCAAACCATGCCTACGACTTGCCGGAGGCCATTCAGATGGGGCGTGTGCTTGAGGAGAATAAGTATGCGTGGTTCGAGGAGCCGCTGTCACCTCAGCATACCAGCCAGTTCCGTCAATTGGCGGATAAGATCGATGTCCCGATCGCTACCGGCGAATCCGAGCAGACGCGCTGGGGTTTCCAAGAATTGCTCTCGAAGGGAGGCGTTCATATTGCACAACCTGACCTCTCCTATTGTGGTGGCCCGACCGAAGCACTGAAGATTCGTGCGATTGCATCGTCGCTCGGAATCAATGTGGTGCCGCATGCCTGGGGCACCATGCTTAATATGGCGAGTGCGGCCCATTTTCTAGCCTCGTCCTATGTGGAGCCGGGGCGGGATGAAGTGGAAGAGCCGCTACTCGAACTGGATCGCACTCCCAATCCGATGCGGGATGAAATGTATGCGGTATCCATGGAGATTTCCAATGGCAGCGCGAAGGTGCCGACCGCGCCCGGACTGGGTGTGGAACCGGACCGCAAGGCGATGAAAACTTTTTGTGTACAAGAAAGGGAGGAATACAATGTCAGTAAAAATTTATCCTATGTTGATTAACGGCCAGACGGTCACCACCGATGTCGTCATCGACGTGGTCAATCCTTCCACGGGACAGACGGTTGGGCAGGTCGCCGAATCGACCGAGGCCACCATGCAGTCCGCGCTGGAGGCCGCTGAGCAGGGATTCAAGGTATGGTCGGTTAAAACGCCCGCTGAGCGCAAAACCATCATTCTACGCTATGCCGACCTGCTCGAAGAAAACAGCGCAAGGCTTATTGAGCTCTTGCGATTAGCAACCGGCAAGCCCCAGGACAATGCCGAATATGACTTTGGCATGTTGACAACCTGCCTACGTTTTTTTGTGGAAGAGTTCGAGCGGCTTGATCAGCCGGTCATCCACGACCCCGACGGTCGCTTTCTGCATTACATGCTCCGGCAGCCGCTCGGTGTTGCCGTTGGTTTTCTGGCATGGAATTTCCCGTTGCTCAACGTTGGCTACAAGCTAGGTCCGGTGCTCGCCTCCGGTTGCTCCGCGATCATCAAACCTTCATCGCTGACCCCGTTGGCCTCGCTCGAAACGGCTTATCTCGCCAAAGCGGCCGGCATTCCCGATGGCGTGGTGAATATGATTAGCAGTAGCGATCATGAGGTTAGCAAGGTGTTGTTAAAGAGCGATATCCCGGCCATGGTCACTATGATTGGCTCGACGCGCGGCGGTCTCGAGGTCATGAAGAATTCCTGCAATAGCATTAAGCATTTTTCCGTTGAACTGGGTGGAAATGCGCCGGCGGTAGTCTATCCCGACGCTGACATCCGCGATGCAGCCCACAAAATAGTAGACCTCAAGTTTGCCAACAGTGGGCAGGTTTGCGTGTCGCCCAACCGTTGCTTTGTGCATGAATCGGTATACGATGAATTTGTGCAGTGCGCCAAAGAGCGCGCGGCAGAGGTGATGATGGAGCCGCTCATCACCAATCAGGCTCGGCAGTGTGTGCTGGGTCTCGTGGAAGATGCCGTGGCCAACGGCGCAGAAATTGTTTGCGGAGGCAAGGCGGTGGAAGGGGATGGGTTCTTCATGGAGCCGACTCTCCTCAAAGAGGTCGAAGTCGGCATGCGGGTGGCGGTTGAGGAAATCTTCGGGCCGGTGTTGCCCATCATTAAGTACGCCGATGCGGACAATGAAATTGAACTCGCCAATAACACGGAATACGGTCTGGCGGCATATGTGTTCACCTCTAATCTGGGAACGGGACTGCGTGCCGCGCGCGACATCAAAGCGGGCAGTGTTTGTGTGAACGAGCCGCACTATTCGGTGCAGCTCGCACACGGCGGACTCAAGCAGAGTGGACTTGGCAAGGACTGCGCGCGCTACAGTTTGGAGGAATATCTCACGCTTAAACGGGTTTCCGTACTCATCGAAGATCACCAAGGAGCATAGAATGAAATTTAGTCATATTGGAATTCCAACGCAAGAAGAGAAACAATGGGATGGGTTCTACGAGCCTGGGAAAATCCATTATACGGACTTCAACAAGGATGAATTTAAGGTGGAGTGGCTCAAATTTGACGCCGATAGCCCGATGCCGGAAATGATGCGAACCCTGCCGCACGTCGCTTTTCAAGTCGACAACATGGAGGAGGCATTGGAGGGGAAAGAAATTCTCGTTGAACCTTTTTCACCCGCAGAAGGCGTTCGAGTGGCCTTCATCAAGCACAACGGGTCTCCCGTTGAATTCATGGAAGTGGCGGGATAAGGTTTTCCATAAAGAGGACCAACGGTAAGCAAGAACGCGGGGCTATTTGATGTGCCCTTCATTTAAACCGTATGGCATGAATTCCGAGGAGCCTGGTGGATAGGGAAAAGTAAGGGAAATGAGTGACAATCAGTTATCTGCACCCTGCCTAAGGAATCCGTGGTCCCTAAAACCAAAAGACCGAACGCACGGCCGCCGATACTGAGATTTATACGATCGCCATTCCAAAGCCCATCGATCGGCTTGTCCGAGTTGCCCGTCAAGAGAAACCTCCATTGCCCAAACAGGGACGATACGTGATGTTCAGAGCCTTTACATCGGCAAAAAAACGATAATGTCGCGTCGCGACACGCCGGATCATGTGCCGAGAAGGTGAAGCACCAACGCAGGAAGCCCCTCCTGGATATGCCGAACCGCCAGTACGCGGGAAGGGGGGTGCCCGAGGCGTGCATGGTCCTGAATGGAGGGGGGTAATTGTTATCCAACAGATTCAGGGTCGATGCGATCGACGGAATGAGAAGATCGGCCATATCAATTGCATAATCCACACTTCCTTGTTTTTCACGACAAGGTAACGTTTGTCTCGTAGATTAGTTAGGGAAGTCGCTGGGGTGTTCGGTATCAACCGGTTGGCTCAAGACGAAGGTCGAGGGATCGCCTAATGAAGCTGAGTATTCACAGATGCACCGATGGTCGGGGCAGACTTAAACGAAGGAGGATAGAGTGAAAAATAAAACAAGAAAAATCATGATAGCGACCGGTGCGATAGTGCTGGGTCTGCAGATTACATCTTCTGCCGCGACGGTGGAGTTCCAGAACTACAGCGGTGATGGGCTGTGGGGCACCACCACGAACTGGGCGACAAATTCAGTTCCGTTCAATGCACTTCCAACGACTGCTGACCGAGCAAAGCTTACGTATTTCGACAGCACGGTAACCCTGCAATCCGCCGGTGTGGCGAACGAAGTTTTGGTGGGGTATACACCAGGCGCGCAAGTGATTGATGTTGTCACTGGCGGAAGCTTAAATGCGGTGAAGTTCAATCTGAGTGCCTATGTTGCAGGAGCGGTCGGAGAGCTTCATGTAAACGGCGGCACAGTAGAGGCCTCCGATTTTATATGGTTGGGTATTTCTTCCGATGCGACCGGTAAATTCGTTATGACGAGTGGAACGGTCACGACGGCTTCTAGTTTTTTAGTGGGTCGTATTGGAGTGGGGGTGTTTGAGATGAGCGGTGGAACCGTACATGCGAATGGCCCAAGTGGATTCCGAGTCGCAGATAAGAATGGAGCAATAGGAACCGCCACGATCAGCGGAGGACTTCTCTCCGCTCCCGACGGGGGGATTGTACTTTTGAAAGAGGGCGAAGGCTCGGGCGTCTTGAATATTACTGGCGGAAGCGTAGTGACCAAAAGTATGGATATTAATAAAACGGGAGGGGTTGGCGAAGCCCAGTTAAACCTGTTGGGAGGAAGTTTGGAAGTTACCCTTGATCAGTTCTGGGCGGTAGAAATCGGCGGGGATGATACGCTACATATTGAAGGCGGAACGTTTTTGTGGGCCGGAGATTTCCTCTCGCAAATTTCAGACTTGGTCGCCAGCAATTCCATCACATGGGCCAATGGCCAAGCTCCGTCCGGTTCTCCCTTTGTGATGAGTTGGACGAATGGCGCCAGCATTCTGTATGCGGATTTCGGCAACGTGAATCCGGGGAAAACCACCGTCTGGGCCGAGACCTCGATTACGCCCTATCTGGCGTGGGCGAGCTCCTATGGGCTGGTGGGCGATGGTGCGGCGGACGACGATGGCGACACCCTAAGCAATCTCTATGAATTCGGGCTGGGCGGCGATCCGACCAATAGCGCCGATATAGGCTATGTTTCTGCGAACTCGACGGGAACGAGCGGAGGAACTAACTGGTTTGAATTTGTTCATGCCCGCCGCACAACAGCCGATAACGGACTCACTTATTCACTGGAA
>JAJRRI010000023.1 GCA_024279685.1 Verrucomicrobiota bacterium
ACCCCTGATTCCGAGTCCGCCCGGCACCACTTTCCCCGGCATCTTGGCTGAATATTTTATTGGGCAGGGGGCTGCATCGATTGCGGCGAGCACGTTCTCCAACGCGGATCTCTCCCTTCTAATCCCCCGGCTTCGTGTGGGCGTGCACAATGGGTTAGACTTTAGCAAAACGGGTTTGAGACCCCCCGACTCAAGCATTATCCCCCTTCCGCTGGGCGATGTTTCCAACCCAGCGATGGTGAATAACCTTTCGGCCCGGTATTCGGGTCGCTTCCTCGTGCCAGAAGATGGCGAATATCTGTTCTTTACGGAGCGGTCGAATGATTCGCTCGAACTGCGGATCGACGGAGCCGTGATCTTTGGCTTCAACAACGTCAATCAAGGGCGTCAGCCTCACCATACACCAGGCGTGCTCCTAAAGGCGGGCGAGCATCACCTGGAGTTGCTGATGGCCAATAGGACTACGGGGGGGGCGCGGAATGATTTTTTCGATGTGGGTCTGGTGGTCCGCAAACCCAAAGGGGTCTTTCAACTCGTCGATAATACCTTTTTGTTTGTGGAAAATTCCCAACTGCCTCCGGGATCAGCCGCGTTGATCAACGACAAGCAGTTTATCGATCAAGATTGGTCGACGGATATTAATTTCGAAATGGAGCTCACCGCCGGAGGGACGGGGGCTCCCGGGTTTAGTAATACGGCAGGAACAGGGGTGGGGAATCCTGTTTTGGCAGGCGGCGAGCTAACGTTATCGATGGTAGGAGCTTCGGCGGGACAAACTCGGGTGCTTACGGGAAATCTGGACGCTTACACGTTTAATTTGGCGACGAACTACATCGTTACCACTCGGATGAAGGTGACTCAATTTCCTGATACCTCTTTCAGTGGGAGCACCATCGCCAACTCCGGGATTAACTTTTTGATATTCGGGGAATGAATCGTGCCTATCTCCACCTGGAACCTGATGCTATATGGGTTTCTGGGAACGGAAATACATGGGCGAAGGCGGCTAATGTCACGACGGCGGAAGGAACCTATTATACCTGGCAGTTCGAGGTGAATCAGATGGCGGGCACGGTGAATATCTTTCGCCGGGTCTCCGATCAGGCGGCTTGGACGACGGTGGCGCTCAATGTTGTTCTCCGAGCTCAAGAGATCCTCGACCAGTGGGTGATGTTCCCCATCTTCTACAACGGGGCGAATTCGAAGATCCAAGGGATTGTGGTCGTCGACTATCTGCAGATTGGAGTGCCCGGCATCGGAGGGGGGTATGATCTATGGATGGAAAGTTTCGGGCTGGCCGGAGCCGATACGTTGCGGACGGCCGATGTAGAGCCGGATGGCGTGGTCAACCTGATCGAATATGCCTTGGGGGGCGACCCCACCGTCGATGATGCCGCCGCTACACTTCCGACCGCTGAAACGATTTCCGAAGGCGGAACCAACTGGCTTGAATATGTCTATAATCGCCGGAAGGATTATGTGATCCGCAACTTGGAGTACAACGTGGAAACGACCACGAATCTCGTCGCCAATACGTGGACGAACGACCACTACAGTGTAAGCGGAATCGGCTCGATCGATGATAACTTCGAAGCGGTGACCAACCGGGTGGATACCGACTTGGAAGGCAGTAGCTTTCTACGCCTGTTGATCCAAGAAAACTAATGGCTGAAAACTCCATTCGCAGGGCCGGGTGGAGTTTTTTTGTGATGGGCTAGACGAAGGAATGCAAAAGTCCGAGAGCCGATCCTTTTCCAGCCCCCACGCGGCTGGAAGCACGTGTCTACATTCGTGCGTCCAACCAAAAGTTCACCCCGCAAAGTGTGGCGCGAGAGAAATAGGGCCCTGCCGCCAATAAAAAGGTGTTAGTCCTGAATGGCACCTTTTACGATGTTCGTACGATTGCCGATCAGATCGTATTCGTTACTCACCACGGAGGACACGAAGGAGGTGCTGGTAACTAAACGGTTCATTTCGTCAGAGCCAAACTCAGCCTTCGTGCCCTTCGAATCTTCGTGGTGAAGAATGTTCCCGTTGGCATCGTGATCAAATGTCGCAACCTCAACACCTTCATTCGTCACGGCCACCAGACGATTGTGTTCGTCGTAGCCGGAGTCGGTGATTTTGAGATCGGCAGCGGTTCGCTGGGATAGGTTGCCGGAGTCGTCGAATGCGAAGCGGGTTACGTTTACCGTTCTTCCGATCTAAATGCGAAATAGAATTTCGTGTTACGTCGTGACTTCTGATCTTTCTTTGTCGCGCTGATGATTTTTATCGGGAGTCTTATTCCTGTGTCTGGGCCGGCGCTATCGAAGGAGGGGCCGGGAAAACCATCGGACTGATGAAACGCTTCGCTATTATCTACGACGGATCGGAACCGATGCTGGGTGCCCCCTTTTCCTCGATCAGGTTCTAAAACAATTTCATTTGTAATGTTCTGGCTGGGTTTTCTAACGTTAAAAGTTTTTCTTTTGCCGGAAGTCCGCCAGCATAGCCTACCAAACGTCCATCGCTACCGATAATACGATGACAGGGTACTAGGATAGAAATAGCGATGGCTCCATTTGCTGCGGCGACAGCCCGGATGGCTTTTTGGTTTCCTAACCGTTTAGAAAGTCCTAGATATGTTTCGGTTTCACCGTATGGAATTTGGATTAAGGCCGCCCAAACCTTTTTTTGAAAATCAGTCCCTATACATAAAAGTGGAAGGGTAAATCTGATTTTATTTCCTGAAAAATATTCGGCTAATTGGGTTTCGGCTTCTTCAATGATGGAAGAAGTTCCTGTTTCATATTTTGAATTCAACCCGGTCTGAATTCGCCGGTCAATCGTGGTTCTCATTTTGCGATAACGCCAATCAGCTAGGCATAGTTTTTCATCGAACGAACCTAAAATTAATTCACCCACGGGGGTCTTTATATTTTTGGTGATCACATTCATATATTCGAACCCCTATTGCCCGATCAAAAACTGCATCGCATAAAATGCCTTCTGACCGGTCTCGTATTCGAGCGTAGAGACCGCCCCCCGAGGGTTCTTAGCCGTATTCTTCGGTATAGTCTTCCATCGAGGCTTTGATCACGGTGTAGGCTTGCTCGCGGCCATAGATGCTTTCAATCGTCACATCGGAAAGATGCCCTGGAACTAACTTATAGGTCTCGAAATAGTGGCGCAGACGCTCAAGCAGAGGGGCGGGCATATCCTCTAAGTCATTGGCGTGGCTCCAGAAGGGATCGTTATCGAGAATCGCAATAATTTTGTCGTCGGCTTCGCCGTTGTCGATCATTTGGATTCCGCCAATCACGCGCGCTTTGAGAATCACCTCGCCGCGGTTGATGGGGCGTTCGGTAATCACGCAGATATCTAATGGATCGCCGTCGCCTTGTTTTGACTTGGGCGAGAGCGCTTTCACGCGGTCGGCACAATAGGTCTGAGGAATGAAGCCGTAGAGGGTGGGAGGCATGGACGAGGTCAACTGCGGGCGATCGACGCGCAAATAGCCGGTGGTCTTGTCGACCTCGTATTGCACCGCATCGAAAGGGGTCATTTCAATATAGGCATTCACAATGCGTGGCTGGTCTTCGCCCACTTCAAGTCCGTGCCACGGGTGGGGTCGCCAACGATAGAATGATTTCGGGAATCCCATAATATGTTTCCTTCCTGATTGAATGATTAGTCTACACGAACCATATCCGCGCCCAGTGCGGAAAGTCGATCTTCAATCGCTTCATAGCCGCGATCGATGACTTGTGCGTTATGAATTACGCTTTCTCCCTCGGCACAGCAGGCGGCAATGAGCATGGCCATGCCGGCGCGGATGTCGGGGCTGGTGAGCTTGCTGCCGCGCAGTTTTGTCGGGCCGATGACGACGACGCGGTGCGGGTCGCACTGAATAATATTCGCGCCCATGGCCATCAAGTGGTCGACAAAATACATGCGACTTTCGAACATTTTTTCGAAGAAGAGTGCGGTTCCCTGCGTCTGTGTCGCAAGGACGATGCAGATGCTCATGAGGTCGGAGGGGAAGGCGGGCCAGATGCCGTCCTCAATTTTGGGGGTAGCGTTGCCTTCGTCCGGTCGAATCGAGCGTTCCGCTTGCTGCGGAACCACGAGCGAGCGGCCATCGCGGATCCAATCGACCCCTAACTTAGAAAAGGCCCGTTGCATCACTTGTAGGGTCTGCGGCTCACCCGCATCAGGAATGGTCAGCTGCCCGCCGGTTACAACCGCGGCGGTGATATAACTACCCACTTCGATGTAGTCTGGCTGAACGGTGTGTTCGGCGCCCTGCAGGGTTTCAACCCCGCAGATGGTGAGCCTATTGGTTCCAATACCGGAGATATCGGCCCCCATTTTATTGAGCAGATGAGCGAGATCTTGGACATGCGGCTCACAGGCTGCATTGTAGATGGTGGAGGTTCCTTTCGCGAGGGTGGCCGCCATCAAAACATTTTCTGTCGCGGTGACACTGGCCTCATCAAAAACCATTTTCCAAGCCTTTAGCGGCTCGGCCTTAAACTGGAAGGCTTGGTCGGTGGTGATTTCTGCGCCGAGAGAGCGGAGGCCATAGAAATGGGTGTCCAATCGGCGGCGACCAATAATGTCGCCGCCCGGCGGATAGATCGTGGCACTGCCGTGGCGGGCAACAAGCGGCCCGGCGAGCAGGATGGAGGTCCGTACTTGATCGCAAAGGCCACGGTCGAGCTCGGTGGTGTGTAGGTTTTGGCACAGAGGGAAACGGTGTGGTCGTCGACTGAAATTTCAACGCCAAGCGTGGCGAGCAGCTCCAACATCACCTTTACGTCCTTGATGAGCGGAACATTGTGGAGTACGACGGGCTGGTCGGTTAATACGCAGGCGGCCAGCATGGGCAATACGGCGTTCTTATTTCCCCGCGGGCGGAAGGTTCCTCCAATCGTATTCCCCCCTTTAATGATAAATTTAGCCACAGCCTAACTTCCTCTTGAATATGAAGGAGGGAATTTTCCAGACATTGGGAAAAGATGCAACCGCTTTTAGGGATCTGGGCGGATTAATTTCTATTTTGAGTTACGGTATTCTTCCTGCCAGATCCAGAGGGTCTTTTTCTCAGAGGAATCGTTGCCGTGCCCGCTTTTTTTGGTGGTGGTACGGCTGACGCAGCTGCTCCCGAGTACGGCAAAAAGGGCGAGTAGAATGAGGGTCTGGCCTGATTTCATGATGGATTCCTTTTGAACTGAACTATTATTCAACGGGGTGGCTATTCGCCTCGAGCACATGATCGAGGAATTCGAGAATCTGGCTGCTGGGAACGGTAAAGCCAATACCTTGGGAGTTGGCAATCTGTGCCGTATTCAATCCGATCCACGAACCGGTGAGCGTGATGAGCGGGCCCCCGGACGAGCCGGGATTGATGGCGGTGTCGGTCTGGATGTAGCGTACGTAACGGCCATTTACATTTTTCTCTTCAAACAGGCTGCGGCCGGTGTGGCTAATGATCCCGGCGGTGACGGTATGCCCAAAGCCGAGTGGATTACCGACGGCAATCACGTGGTCGCCGCCGCAGATTAAGGTGGAGTCGCCCATCGGCAGGAAGGTAAATGGTTTTTTTTCAGGCGCGTCGATCTTGAGTAGCGCAAGATCGTAGACCGGATCGATGGCCACGATTTTTGCAAGGTGGTCGGAGCCGTCCTGAGTCATTACGCGGATCTCCGCCGCGTTTCGGATGACATGCTCGTTGGAGAGCACATAACCGCTGGGATGAATGAAGAAGCCGGAACCTAGACCGATTCCAGGCAACTTCGCCGGAATGCCGGTGAACGGAAGCTTGATCGGGAGGAGTCGTACCTTCACCGGGGTTTCGGTGCGCACGTAGATGCTTACGACCGCTGGATCGGCCTTTTCGGCCACGCGCTGGATCGTGCGCGAGCGCAACGGAACGTCCGATACGGTGAGTGGGCTCTCGATATATAAATCGGACGCCTTCAGGCCGGAAAGTTCCTTGGCGGGAGGATAAAGGCGAACGGGAGCCTCCGGCGGGACATCCTTTTCGTCCAACGATATGCGACCCGAAAGGGATATGATTCCCAATAGAAATAGAAGTTGGGTACATTTTTTCATGGCACTCTTTACCTTAGATAAAACGCCGAATTCTTGATCTAAACGGGTAATGCGCTACTCCGCAGGCCGGATAAAACGGGCGATAAACATGGCATCGCCGGGACCTTCCCACGGCCAGATTTGAAGCTGTCCATCCGTCTCTTCACCGGAGAGCGGGTTGGTGAAAGGATCGAGTTTGAAGGTGGGGTTTGCTTCGAGGAAGTTCATCACAACCTCCTCGGTCTCGGGGCGCGTGAAGGTGCAGACGGCATAGATGAGTGCACCGCCAGGCTTTACGCACCACGCCGCGTTGTTGAGGATTTTCACCTGTCGATTGGCGCACTGAACCGCATCGCGCTTGGAGCTGCGCCAGCGAGCATCTGGATTCCGCGCCCAAGTCCCCCAACCCGAGCAAGGGGCATCGACGAGGATGCCGTCGAAGGTTTTTTTGAACGGCTCGTCGTTCACGGCATTGTGTGGCTGGGTACGGATATTACGGATGCCATATTTGCGGGCGCGCTTCTTCAGCTCCTTGAGTGCTCGATCGCGGGTATCGCTAGCGAGCACTTTGCCGTCTTGTTCCATCAGATCCATCAGGTGCAAGCTCTTGCCGCCGGCTCCCGCACAGCAGTCCCACCAGTCGCCCCCCTTTTGCGGAGCACAAACGAGGCCGACGCATTGCGAGGCAATATCTTGGACGACAAACTGCGCGGCGTGGGCCGTCAGTACATGGGCGAGGCTAATACCACCATCCACCGAAATGGCCGAGGAAAGTTGGCCATGGTGGACGTGAGCCACTTCATTTTTTGTGAGGGCGTCCATCAATGTCGCCGGATCGGTGCGCGAACGCACCCAGGTCGGCGGTCGCTCTTGAAATTGTTCGATGCTCCGGTCAACCTTCTCGGGGTCGATAATACTTCCGAATTCAGGGAAGACCAGATCGGCCGGTACTAGGGGTTGAAAGTTCGGGGCCTCTTTAAACCATTCTTTGAGCGCTGCGGCCTTTTCTTCGAGAGTTTTGTCACCGAGCGGGGAGAGTGGAACGGGGAGCTTGCCGCGTTTTTCCAGATAGCGAAAGCTGTCGGCCAGCTCAGAGGAATCGAGCGCCACACCGACCAGGCAGGCCTCAATAATTGGAAGTTGGAGCCGGTTGACCGTCCAGCCATACCAGCGGAAGTAGGAGAAAATCGCGTGCGAAAGAAAATGACGATCGCGCGATCCGAGCTCTTTGTGTGCCCGCAAGTGGCGATTGAGCAAGCTGTCAGCGGGCCGGCCGTCTTCGATCACGAGATGGGGGATTTCAGGAAGTAATTCGCCGAGCAGTTCCGCATGGCGGCGCATGACTTTTTCGGGGAGGGGTCTGGGCTGGGGCTTGTTATTCATAAATTCGCATTTCAAGGTTGTACCGACGTTCTCCGACGGGTATTTAAAGGCTTGATTACTTGAGAGGCATGAAAAAGTCAAAGGAACTCGGATGCGTATTGAGATCACCTTGGCAGGTTGCGGGAAACACCCCGCAGTTTATAGTTTCATTCATCACTTAAAACTGGAGAAGTAACACATGTGGAAAGAAATCGAAGCGGCGCCAGCCGATGCCATTCTAGGACTTACGGAAGCCTTTAAAAAGGACGCCAACCCGAAGAAGGTCAACCTTGGCGTTGGGGTCTATAAAGACGACCAAGGCACCACCCCCATTTTAAAGTGCATCAAGACCGCCGAAAAGCGACTCGTCGAAACCCAAATCACCAAGGGCTACCTCCCCATCTCCGGCGACCCCGCCTATGCCGCCAACGTGCAAAAACTGCTTTTCGGAGCCGATAGCGAAGTCATCGCAACCGGCCGCGCCATGACCATCCACTCCCCCGGCGGAACCGGAGCGCTGCGCGTGGGTGCAGACCTGTTGAAAAAGTTCAACCCCACCGCGAAGCTTTGGGTCAGTACGCCCACTTGGGCCAACCACAAAGGTATTTTCGGAGCGGCCAAGTTCGAGCTCGCCGACTATCCCTACTACAATCCGGCAACCAAGGATGTTGATTTCGATGCCCTACTTACCGCGCTCGAAAACGTGCCCGCCGGCGATATCGTACTGCTGCACGTCTGCTGCCACAACCCCACCGGCGTCGACCTCTCCAACGATCAGTGGAGCCAAGTCGTTTCCGTGGCGAAAGCTAAAAGCTGGATCCCGTTCCTCGACTTTGCCTACCAGGGCTTTGGCTCCGGGGTCGACGAAGACCGCAGCACGGTTGAAAAATTTGCCGCCGCCGGGATCGACTTCCTCGTCGCCAGCTCATTCTCCAAAAACTTCGGCCTCTACAACGAACGTACCGGCGCACTCACCGTAGTCAGCCCGACCGCCGCCGAAGCTTCCGTGGCGATGAGCCATTTGAAAGCAACCGTCCGGGTGAACTATTCCAACCCGCCCGCCCACGGTGGATTGGCCGCAAAAACCGTACTCGACGACGAGGCCCTTTATGAGCAATGGGTTGGCGAATTGGCTGAAATGCGCGACCGCATTATCGAAATGCGTTCGGCATTGGTCGATGGCCTCGTCGCGCGCGGGGTCGAAGGCGACTTCTCCTTCATCAAACGCCAACGCGGGATGTTTTCCTTCAGCGGCCTCTCCGACGAAATCGTCGCCTGGCTACGCGAAAACAAGAGCATCTACGTCGTCAAAGGCGGCCGCATCAACCTTGCAGGCCTCACCTCTGGCAACATTGACTATGTCTGCGACGCCATTGCCGAAGCGCTGAGTGCCTAAGAATCTTTCATCGTGAAATCGCCAACCCCCGGGCACCTGCTCGGCGGGTTTTTGGCGCTAAGTTGGGTTAAGATTTTTAGGAAAGGAAGGCGCTCCTATACATTAATGATCCCTTCCGCCCTTAAGCGACCGTAGCTCGAAATTCTGTTTCGCGTTTCTGTCGCACTGCTCCTCCGTGATTGACCGAAGTCCTGAAAACGGGCCCCTTTTTAAAGAATAAGATCAAAAATTCTACCGCATTCAGCAGTTGAAATAATGTACCGGTTCGATCAGCCGAATCTCCTCCGGCGATACATCCGCACGCCAGGCATGCACCTCAACACCCGCGGCCACTGCGGCCATCAGTGCTTCTTCATATTTTGAATCAATCTCATGGGCTGCGCGGAAGGTCGCTCCGTCGGAGCGCAAAATCACAAACAACATCGCCGCCCGGTGGCCCGCTTTAATCACTTCCACCAATTCATCGAGGTGCTTACGCCCGCGCTCCGTCGGCGCATCAGGAAAAGCATAGCATCCATCGTCCGCCAATAACGTCACGCTCTTCACTTCGACATAGCAGAGGCTACCTTCCGCTCTCAGCAACAGATCAAAGCGGCTGTTCCCAAATGTCTGCTCGCGCAGCACCTCGGTATAGTCCGCCAGCTCTGAAAGGGTTCCATTCGATATCGCCTCGAAAGCGATTCCATTGGCGCGGCCCGTGTTCACGCAGATCCAACCCGTTCCGTTATGCACCAGCTCCCACGTGAACCGATACTTTCGCTTCGGATTATGGCTATCCAAAAGCGCCACCCGCCAGCCCGGCTCCGCGCACCCCGTCATCCGCCCCGTATTCGGGCAATGCACCGTAATCACCGATCCATCCTCCAACTCCACATCGGCCAAAAAACGCTTATAACGCCGAATCAACGTGCCAAACAAAAGAGGGGTGTCAAATTTCATAACACTCCTGTTGATCCGGTTTTAAACGATTTCATGTTCGAATTTTTCCCTGAATATGCAACTCGCGAATCAAACGGTCCAGCATTCCGCCCAGCGTCAAGTAGGGCACCCAAAGCGTATCCGCATGCTCCAACACAAATCGATTGCGTTGCTCCGCCGCAGCCAAGTCACCATCGCGGTTGCCCATTTCCAGAATCAACATCCGGTTATCCTCCAGCGCTTCACGAACGGACGGTGCAAAAGCCGTTCGCTCCAACCCCCAAGCCGGACACCAGATCACCGGAAGCTTAAGCTCCAGCAAGCGATCTAAAATCTCTTTTTCCATCGGGGAATGAAAGCCGCTTAAAAATACAGCACTTTTCGGAATCTTCTTCGGCCGAGGTGCATTGCGGGAACAAAGCACCCCCGTTTTCGAAAAGCTCCACAACACCGGATTACCCACGCCCCGAAATCCATCACTAAATTGTTGAATACACCGCCACGGATTCATCCGTATATATTCAGCAATCCGTTGCTCCGCCTCCGGCGAGCGCACAACAACCTCATAATAATTCCGATGCCAAATTCGCCCCCGTACGGGCGACGCATGCGTCGCCCCAACCTCCTCCCCAACCGTCGCCCCCACAAACCGCCGCCATTCCTTCGACACCGCCGATTTAAATCCCCCCAACACATCTCCCAAACGCAACGTCCCCTTCCGCATTCGAATCAGAGCATGAAAATGATCCGGCATAACCACCCATTCTCCCCACTCCATCTGCGGACACTTTTCAGCCGTGATCGAAATATGCTGTTCAATGATTTCACGCATCGCCCCAGAAAAAGGCTTCTCCCCCGAACCGTCTATAAATTCCCGATGCGCGCAGAGCGTAATAAAATACAGCCCGCCCCCGGCATAATTATGCCCCTTCAGCCGAATCGACCGCCGATGATGAATTTTCGGATCAAACGCCATGCCCTCTCCCTCGATATTTATCTTTAAAATAACATAAAGATTTATCCAGAAAAGATCTAAGGAATTCTGCGCCCCTCCCCGTACGGGCGACGCATGCGTCGCCCCAACCGTCGCCCCAACCGTCGCCCCAACCTCCTCCCCAACCGGCGCCCCCACAAACCGCCGCCATTCCTTCCCGCTCTTTCCAACGACAACGGGAGTCACACCCGGACCGCCCCCTTCATCAACTCACTCAACGGGATTCCTCTTTTTGGAAGGGCGGAATTCCGCCCTTTTCCAATCGCATCAATTTTTGATAAACCCCAGTACCTTTTCAAAAACGGACTCTAGCCCTGACTCTAGCCCCGACCCTAGCCCCGCCATTTTAGGCTTGAAGAAGCGCAGGGATCACAAAAACTAAATCCGCTTAAAAATATCCCACACCACCTCGGCAAGTTGTTTCGCCAAATAGGGAGGAACAGCATTGCCAACTTGGTGGTATTGCTGGGTACGCCCTCCCTCGAAAAAGTAGTTATCGGGAAAAGTTTGGATGCGCGCAGCTTCACGCACCGTCAAACTTCGGCACTGTGCTGGATCTGGGTGGATAAAGTAGTGCCCATCTTTTGATATATGGCAGGTAATCGTTGAGGAGGGTCTGTCCCATACCTGCACCTTAAAACGATCTGCAAATTTCTGATTTGGATCTTTTTGATCTATATTTTTATGAGCAGGAAGAAGTTCTTTCGGGAAATCCTTCAGTCGCGGAGCATGTCCCTTGGCTTTCCCATAGGCAGATACAAAAAGGTATCGAGCCAAGTCACTATCCATATGAGACCGTGTTTCATGATTAGGAAGCCCTTTCAGGTTTTCATCAGAATACCACCTATTAAAAATCTCTGTAGAATAGTTTTTTATCCCAAGATATTTTCGATCGCGGATAGTAGACGATAAATTATGAATTGCTTTCTTTAGCTCTTTATAAACGGACAAATCCACTAAATCTAGCCACGCGGCCCCCGCCATACCTTCAAAATGGGTTTTCCAATGCTCGGAAGAATCTTCACTCTTAGAAAATCCACTTCTCAGCTTTGGTAGATTATTAATTACCTCTTTTAACGAGGTTTCCTTCACCTTTATCAGAGGGGAAACATCCCCATTAATTTTCTCGAAAATATCCTCTCGGATGCCCAGCAGGATAACCCGATGGCGAGCCTGCGGCACCCCATAGTGCTCGGCCCGAATTAAATACTCACGCCCTTTCCCTTCAGCAGGTTCTTTACCCGTCACAAACGAAACAATGTGATATTTATCCTTTTTAGCATTTCCCCATTTGTACTGCCGAGCGGCCTCCGACGGATCTCGAAGATCATTTAGAATTTGTGGGAATATTTTTTCTCCATTCAGCTTTGATGAAAGTATCCCCTTCACATTTTCCATCACGAAAACCGCTGGACCGTGCATTGCAATAATCCGTAGATACTGCTGATAAAGAGTGTGCTTGGCATCCCCCTCAAATTGCTCCTGTGCGGTCTGTGAACTTACACCATCGTGATCGCGGCGTAATATTCCAACCTTACAACTGCGCCCGATCAGTGAATAGGCCTGACATGGCGGACCACCAATCAATAACCAGTCTTTTTTAGACTTAACCGCTGCCGCAATTTTGTTATCAATTTTGGGTTGGTGGTTTTTCTCAGAGTTCCCCAATTCAGCACAGAGAGCCTCCTCATACGCAATTTTCCATTCTACCGGATAAATATCCTCTAACTCTTCCCGAGAAATTTTATTAGAAAGATATTGGTAATACTCTTCAGGAACAGGAAGTCCCTCATGCTTGAAATGACGATAAAATGCCCGAAGAGAAAGAGTCTTGCGAGCAAAAGGATCCATCTCGACAGAAACACCGATACGAAATGGATGAGAGCCATCATCTAATTTAGATGAAAATCCTTCACCAAGTCCTCCAGGACCAGCAAATAAATCAATAATAGAAACCGTTTTAGACATAACGTGACATTAGAGCATCATTTCATGTCAGCACCAGGTAGAAATGTCACTAAACATAGATAAAAAACTCTCTGCAAGACCTGATACGCTGGAGCTTCAAATCATCTACAATCTATTTAGGCCTTCCTCATTTATGGCAAATCTTCCCGCCTATCTGCAGTGATCAAGGAACTTAAATACTTCCTTCTGAGACATATCTCCGAAATAGAGTCCGTTTGATTTGAAATTGATACTGATTATAAAGTCACGGAAAGCTCTCTCCTGATGTGCCTCTTTAAGTTTGCCCTGCGTCAGGTATTCTGAGATGTGGCGAGCAAGCCCGCATTCAGAACACACCCCTGATCTCTCGATTACGCTCGAACGTGTGTCCGTCGTACGCATAAACGGCGCCATCATTTCCCGAATTTTATCAGGGTCTTTACTCTCGGCCATTCTTGAGCCGATGTACCCAGTCCACCATAACCGTCCCACCACATTATCGTCACGACAGCCTGTAATTCCTCCTTTAAAAATATGAGTGTCTATCGATTTTTTTAGGTCTTCGTCGCTAATGTTCTTACCCTCTTTCAGCCACCGTTTCCTGCCGTACTCCAGAAACTCTGTATGCGCTAAGTGAACCCAGACGTTCCTGCAGGTAGCAAGTCTAGGCTCAAGCTCACTCAACGTTTCGAATACAACAAGAGCATCATCAAGGTCGTTGGCAGAATTCCCAGTGAGGTTCTGAAGCTCAGCAGTGTCATATTCCAAGAGCGCCTTCTGCTGCCATCCAGTCGTGCCCCCTAAATCACCAAAATCCCCTGTGCGGTAACGTTCAAGATTTGCTAATATCGAGGTGTGCAGTTCGATGACTGCGGCATCTGTCATCCAGAATAGTGTAGCCATAGTATTTACCTCCCTTCCTTCAGTAATTTTGCATGCGAATTCTTCAATAGCTGCTGCGCGAGCGTTAACGGATTCCACTCGCCGGAATTTTCCAGGCTCTCCACTCCAACCCTGTTGGCTGCGGCGTTAAGAGCCTCAAACCACGCACTCGATTCCTGTACCTCTTCTCGAATTTGGTAGAGAGCCTCTATTAGCGCTGGGAAATAGACAGTACCAATATTTGCAACTCTTCCACCCTTGGTTTCCATATTACGCTGAACCAAATCATTCAGACCGCTGCCCACTCCGACTTTTATCTTGTCGCCCTGGAGGTCTACAATAAAACTTTCAGGGTCAAGCTCCGGCTGTAACTCGAGCAGGAAGATGCTCTCGTCTATTCGCATAGGCGGAAGCGCGTAATATTCATCAAGCTCGTTCGATATGGCGAGAACATCGCCTTTTCGGATATTAAATGACAATCCATCGAACCCTTCCCGCAATCCGGCAGGTTTGAAGTTTGGAATATCTCGAGTTGCCATAACTAACAGGTTGAAATAAACGTGCCCCATAACATCGCAGTCTGGAAAGGTAAGAGATTGCGTCAGGCTTCCCTTTGGTATTTCTATTACCTTATAGTAGTAAGTATTCTGGCAGTGAATCGCCAACGCAACAGAGGCGTTATCCGCATCTATCAGCGCCTGAATACCTAGATGATCCATATCATATTCAATTTGCAATTGATGCGGTCTCTTATCGCGATCAACCAGCATCCTGAAAACGAACTCATTATCAGCATAACTGTTCTCACCATCGGAAGCGAAAAGAACAGGATGCGGAAGAGAACCAATAAGGTTGCTATATCTCATATCAATTTCCCCTCAGGGGTGGTCGAAAATCGACGACAGGGGCATCACCGTGGAATTCAAGCTCCAATTCGACAGGCGTATTTTCTGCAGCGGAAAAGCTTACGCTCAACCCATCTTTAGCAATTGTTTTTTCCCCGAGAGAGCAGGACTTGATTTTTAGCGACTTCGTCTCAGCTCCCCGAGATCGCGCCTGCGGCCACAACTCAATAGTCCCGGCACTTCCGACTTCTTCAAGTTGGATTCGCCACGCTGAGTCGGCAACCCTCATTGCCTGGCACGGCAACATTATCTGTTTGGTCTGTCCGCCATTAGCACCACCCGGCCCCTTGCGCCCGTTACCCCGTTTAGATTTTCCGCCTCTTTTTCCTTTTCCACCCTTCTTCCCACCTGCTGTGTGTCCAATATGCTTACTTTTTCCAGCAAGCCTCTCACTTGTTACGGCGGTGGGGTCATGCTCTTCGCCTGGGGGCGGGGACTCCGCATCCCCTTGAGAAGGAAAGAATTCCTTCAGTTCTTCGATTTCTCTGCTTTCAAGAGCCTCCATTTTCGCATATTTCTTGATAATTTCGCGCACTTTAGCTTCAAGATTCCTGACTGCATTCTGGAGTTTCGACACTTCCTCAGGGTTAGCAATATAACCAGTCGTAAGCTCGTTATGCTCTGGATTCTCCATCCTTTTGATATTGGTGCTGGAAACAGCATCTATGGATTTTGGGCGGACGATCAAAACAAAGTCCTTTGTATTCGGGAACCTCTTCAGGGGCTTTCCGAAATGCTTCAGAGTATCCGTGATGTACATCCCGTTTCTCACAATAAAAACTCTGTTCGGCATCCCCTCTCCGACCCTTATAAGAACCTCAAAATCACCTAAGTCGGAGACATTTATAATTTCAGAATTAAACTCACCGGCAGCGAGAGCATTACTGCACATTTCAGCCCAGCTTAACTGCTCGAGAATCCCAGCATCTTCTGCCGCCTTCTTTACATCATCGCGGGAGAAATAACTCTGCATCGTTGCTCGGTTGATATCCACCTGACGATGATCTATATAGAACTGAATATCCTCATCATAGATTGCAACAAAGAAATTGCTCAGCAGACTAGCTACATAACCCGCGACCCAGCCCTCCTGAAGCTCTATTCGCGGTGCCACGATGGATACTTTGAGGCCTAGCTCATCTTTTCTAGCCCAGTCAGGCAGCTCCTCTTGATTTGTTACCGGAGAGAAAGAGTCAGGGTCAGCGTCAAAAAAGATCTTGTGGCTCATATTCTGATCGTTTTCTCGCCAAGACGTAAGCACGCTCTTCCCCATACAATAGAACCTCGGCTCTCCATCTTCTTCATACTGCGATGAATAGAAAACGAGCCGAAGTGCGCTCCCCGCAATTGCGGCGTTTTTACCTATACCAAATGAGCCTGCAGAATAAACATTCTTCTTGTCTGTCCTCCCTTCCGATACAACCAAGGTGAAAAATTTTCCGTTTTTGATAAACTTATCGCCTGCACCCTGAGTCCTAGCATCTGCAATTTGGAGAAGACTGATCTCTTCTTTATTCAGCTCATTCTTAGCATTCTCAAAGAATTCAATAGCTTTAGCCGCGTCGTTATCCCTCGCCTCCACCAAGCAACCCTCGACCACCTCTTTATACCTATCGATACCGGGGAGTTCATTGATTGGCACCGTTAGGCGATTGATAGACATTTGCACAGGACGCTCACAAGCTTCATCGTTTGAATTCTGAGCACACTCTCGACAGACAGATGCTAGTAAGTTTTTCAAAAAACCATCAATATCATTATTAGCCAATCCAATATCGTCTGTCTCAGGTGCTTCCGGTGTGTAAACGTGCATACATCATCTCCTATAAATCGCTCAGGCCTTCTCATCTTATACTTTAAATTTAAATCCTTCTTTCTCAGATTTACCTTTGCTTCCAAATCTCAATTCTAAATTCTTCACTTCACCCCGAATCGCCGTCAGTATTTGACGTACATGTTTCTCGGTGTATTCATAGTTAGCCGTATTTGAAAGATTCCCGATCAATTGAATTTTTTTAGTCGCCTCATTTACCCGCCGCTCCGCCAGCACCTCGAATTTTTCCATTCTTGCATTTTTTTTCATAACCTACCTCCTGGTGGATATATATAAGCCATATACTCATTATATTAACAACTATTATTTTAATATATAACGAAATATATATTACGTATAATTAGGAGGTATGTATCCTTATAAGACTATCTAATCAAAAAAAAAGGCGACCTATTAGCCGCCTTTTATAACACTTAATATTTCGTGAATACAGATCACTCTGGAACATTTCGCCTAGCCTCACGAGCTTGAACAGCCTTGAGGGCGCGTTGGCGGCGGCCTTCCGCATCAAGCTTGGTTTGGCCTCCAGTCAGCCGCCCAATCAAGGCGGCAACTTTTGACCGGAGTTTCGGAGAGCGTTCGATGTGCTTAAGGATTTCCTTGTCGGAGATATCATAGCTAGCTTCGCATTTCGGGCAGGTTGTTTTCATGCCTACGGAGCATAGCTTGTGCATCCACGTTCGCAAGTCATGTCTTCCC
>JAJRRI010000024.1 GCA_024279685.1 Verrucomicrobiota bacterium
CCAACGTGGGTTGATCCGTATCAATAATCAGAGGGGCATTCCCGGTCAGAACCCTGGCCGACTGATTGCGAAAGGCATACTCGCCGGTTAACAGGGAGTAGCGCGAAGGCGTACAGGTAGCCGACCCCGCATAACCAGATCGAAATCGAACGCCCCCTTGTGCAAGCCGATCGATATACGGGGTCTGTACTCCCGTTCCCCCATAACAACTAAAGTCCCCATAGCCAATATCGTCCGCATAGATGATAATAATATTGGGGCGTTCCGCAGCCAATATGGCGAATGACGACCAAAGAAAAATTAATAGACAAACGATTTCCTTCTTTTTCATACAAATATTTTCCTTTTTTTTAACTGAAGGGCACTTCAGCACGAAGTTATTGGGCTAGGTTCCAGTTAATTCCCTTCTTTTTCCGCCATCCTTACACTGCAGGTTGTCAGGAATTAAGGCTCCGAGTTTTTATCGAATCGTAAAAGTAGTCTCAAGACAGTGGATCCATTTAGGCGCTGTAATTCGATGGCCTAAAATTAGTTCCACACATTACTCCCATCGTCGATCACGGTGTAGCTTCCCGAAGCATTATGAAAGACCGGTGCCATTCCGGAGCCCGTCGATATGTTACCTTCAAACGTTCCGCTTCCAGTCGCGGGCGATTGAATGAGCACGGCTCGATTTCCGCTATTGTTGATTCGATTGTTTTTGAACGTAATCTCTTGAGTTTTATCTCCAAAAACATGGATTCCATGGAATAAGGAGTCTTCCAGCCAATTATTTTCTATGGTAAAATTTTGGAGCCCAGAGGATTGAGGGAAAATCCATATACTCCCTCGCAGACCACCCGTTTGGCCCGTCTGTCTTCCGCAACGCAAAATTTTGTTATGGGAAAAGAGTGCATTATTCAACGGTTCCATCGCAAATCCAATGGGTAAATTTACCACAAATCCAGCTCCATCTGTCAGCAGATTATTGTGCATAAGAATATCCGTCCCGCCCGTCATATCCATATTACTTGCCCACCAAGGAGCGATTACCGTATTATGGCGCACCGTAACCCGGTTGACCTCCCCGGGAGAGACCACATGAGCCAGTACCGCGATGCCATCATCCCCCGTTCCGCGCACATGGTTATTTTCGACCAGCGCATTGCTTAGGAAATTTGCATTCCCATCGTTCACGTTAATCCCATCGGCATAGGTGAAACGAATTCGGCAATCTCGAACGACCCCGTTATCTCCTCCGAGCCATAATCCGGTCCCTGTATGGGTGACCCAGACCCGTTCGACAGACCAATTATTGCTGCCACTGCCAAAGAACGACTTTGGCGAAAAGTTTGAACGATAGGTAGTCTCCAAGCTATTAAACGTTAAATCAGAAACCCCTGAGCCACTCCCAACAAATCGAAATCCGGAATTTGCAGACCAGGTCGTCGCAGCATTGCCCACAGTGTCGGACAAGGTCGTATACCACATACCCGCGCCCTGTACCTTGATTCCATCGAGCACAAAATATTCATTTTGAAGATACGTGCCCGCAGGGAACCAAACCGTTTTCCCCTGTGCTTTTGCATCTAAAATACACTGCTCGATGGCTGCAGTGTCATTATTGGCCGACGAACCATTCGCTCCATAGCTAGCGATGGAGAGCGAGTTGGCCGGTTGCGTCAAAGGCGGAGGAACTTCTTCGAGCTCGATCAAATCAATCCGGTAGTACGCAGCGATATCGGCGACATCCTTCTGAAGGCGAATTAAATCCCCCGCTTGAACTCCGCCCGGAATAAACAAGCGCGTCTCATCCCAAAAGGCGTGCGGGAAGCCGTTGGGGATATTGGACTGTCCGTTCCCATGCGCTACTCCGGTGATGTAAAGCCAGTTAAACTTAGATGAGAGACTAACATCCTCCACCCGCACACCATTCACATACAGTCCCAATGAGGCCATGAGGCCTCCTCCCCCTGGAGCATCGGGCGTGCAGTGGCGAATCACCATCGCATTGGCCGGCTCAGACACCGTGAATTCAACATATTCACCTGTCGTATTCAATTCAACATACGCCCGTCCAGAGGCTTCTTGCGCAGGAACAGATGGCCACGGGAAGGGCGTTCCCAATTGAACCACCGAGCCATTCGAAGAGCCATTCTCCCCTTCCAGCGTGATGAAGGGGACGGTCGCGCCAAATGTATTCGTATTGAGCAATGGATAGGAGAATGGATCGGAGTTACGTCCCACTCCCAATCGAGTAAACTCTTGCGATTTATCGACCATGGAGATTCGATTCGTTACCAGGATAAAGTCGGGATCGGAAGGAAACGAACTCGAACCACTGATCACATAATCCGTGTTGCGAATCCACCCTGGAGCGTCGACCAAATTATCATCTTGCTCTAAATAATAGAGCAGGTCGTCCGCCAGCGTGCGACGCACATGAATGACTTCAAAGAAATCTCCGGAAACGCCATAGCTTGGGGCATAGCCTATATCGCTTGCATTGGTCGGGTTTCCACCTAATGCAAATTCTTCTAAGTTCGATAAACCATCGTTGTCATCGTCATCCGATTCCCCCCCGACCAGAGTGGGATAGCTCGCGGCCCAATCGCTGTAGGATGCACCGAATGATCCGGTAAGCTCTACATCATCAATGAATCCCCAAGAATTCCCTCGGAGATACACCCTTTGAAAGTTCGAAAAACTGGTGTCCGTCCTTTGCCCTACGAGCACATCATTTTCGTACAGCGAAAGAACTCCATCAATCATAGACCACTCGAGTCGAAGAGATACAAAATCCGCCCACGCAGCGGTGTTATATGTCGCCGCATTCACATCATTACTGGGGGTGGCGATCACGGGATAGCCCGTGACCGGATGAGTTCCAGGAATCCTATCTCCCAGTGTTATGCCGTTTCCAAAGGAAGACCAATTGACGTGGGTTGAATTGTCAAATTTTTTAATTTGATACTCCCCATTCCCGCCTAATTGATTGACGCTCTTCCCATCCCATACAATCCCATATCCCTCAGACCCTGTTTCATCCAGCAGGTAAATACCCAGAGTTCTTTGGTAGGTCGAGACGAGCATCTTTGCACTCAGACTCCAATCTCCTGCTATTTGGGTATTTAATTCTCGATAGACCACTTGATTGGCTAGAGAAAGAAAGGATCCTGAAGCGGGGGTATCATTCAAGGCGCTGAGCGGGCTCGGCCCATAAAAGGTTTGCGTTTGGCTTGAACCATTGCCATATAACCCCAACCACACGCTTCGAAGTGCTGTAGTATTGGCATAGTTCATTCCATCGGACAAAAGCACTGCGGCATCCATTTGCATCGTTCCGCCAAATGCCGCAAGGGCGAGGCTGGCCATGATTTTTCTTTTGGCCAAATTCATTTTCCAAGTCTCATTTTTCATACTTACCGCCTAATTATTCAGGGTTATTCTTCGATTTTAAATAAAATCCGTTGAACCAGAACCGTATCGATTCAGTTGTTTTTCAAGCGAGGCCTTCATTTTCCGCACGATTCCGGGATGGGCATCGGCCACATTGCGGGTTTCTTTTTCGGGAGAGGTGTGGTCGTAGAGCTCCACATAGCCATCTTGATGGAGAACCAATCGGTGGGTCGCGGTACGCAACGTGGTGGCTTCGCCCAAATACGCCACGGCTGGATGTCCGTTTCCCCGAGGGTCGTCCAAAATCGGCTGGAGCGAAATCCCTTGGGTGAAATCGGGAATGGGTATCCCCGAAAGCGCGCAGAGGGTAGGAAAAATATCCACTGTCTGCACCATGGCCTCCGTCTTCTCGCCGGGGGCGGCAATGGAGGGATATTGGATGACCAGCGGCGAACGCAATGATTCTTCGAACAGCGTGTGTTTGCCCCATACGGCATGCTCGCCCAGATGCCACCCGTGGTCGCCCCATAAAACGATCAGGGTGTTTTTATCCGCACCGGTCTCTTTCAATTTTTTCAGGATTCGCCCCACCTGGGTATCGGCATAACTGACACAGGCCAGATAATGCCTGCGCACTTCTGCGGCAAATTCAGCATTCGTACGCGGATCCTTGCCCCTCCGGTTGTATTTCATGAATTCGCCCGAATTAAACCAAGTGGTCCGCTCGGCAGGCTTCGTAGGATAAGGGATGGGCGGAAGCTCAACCCCTTCGTAAAGTTCGTAGTATTTTTCCGGCGCAGCAAACGGAAGATAGGGTTTGATCAAACCGACCGCCAAGAAAAAAGGGGCGTCGTCTTCCGTCAATTCGCCCAACTGGGTCAAGGCTTCATCGGTGATCAGCCCATCGGGATAGATGGAATCGTCCCCTTTGGCGGATTCGAAAACCCTCCTTCCTCCCGGATCGGAAAGGTGGAATCCATGGGCGGCGCCATGCATGGCACCGCGAGGCGTCTGCCACGCTCCCGTCGGCATAAGCGGGCGGCTCCAGGCTTGGGGCATCTCGACGACGGTGTTATCGTTCCAACCTTCGCCGCCCCATCCGCCGGGGTGGTGCGAAACCTTGCCCACAGAAACCGTGACATAGCCATGCGAGCGGAACCATTCCGGCATACTCGGGAAAACCGCTTCCGGATGGGTTCTCATCTTTTGAGCTCGCTCGAACAAAGCCCTATTTCCCACCGGCCCGAAGCGCCCGGTCAGCATCGTGTAGCGCGAAGGTCCGCAGCTTGGCGCATTGACATAGTGGCGCAAAAAGGCGCGACCTTCCGCCGCCAGTCGGTCGATGTTCGGCGAATGGACATACGGCACGTCAAAACAGTTTAACTCCGGCCGAAGATCGTCAACACACAGTAAAAGAATATTGGGTTTTTGCGGCAGGGCAATCCCTCCGCTGGAGGTTGCGAGCATGAGTGTAATTAGAATTTTAAAGCACTTCATGATCTATCTTCTTTATATTATCGAGCTTAAAAAAAAGATAGGGGGGAAAGCCCCCCTGTCTTCATCATTTATACCGTCTTCGAACTAAATCACCATTTTACGACGAATGAAGAGCAATGCACCACCAAAGGCTACAACCATACCCAGCGTAGCCGGTTCCGGAATCGCCACGATCGTGGTCGTATTCGATCCACTATCGTACGTCGCCGAAATGCCGGTTCCGTCCGTGGCAATCCGACCCGTGGTGAAATAGTCGTTCGCCGAAGTAACTTTATTTCCACTCGCAATTACGGTACCGCCGAGGTTAATGTTCATCACCGATCCAGCTTGAATCGAGTTCGCATTATTCCATGGAGTTAATAATGACAGCTGGCCCCCATCGGCCACCACAATGGTACCGGATCCACCCGTATTCCCTGGCCCAGCTTGCCAGCCCAGACCAAGCTGTCCGTTGACCGTAACGATGCCGCCATCGTTAATCATCAGGGTTCCTGCTCCTGCTCCCTGGACTCCCATCCAGAGGGCACCTCCGGTATTCCAAGTGCCATCCACCGTTGCGAACCCAGTAGCATTATCACGACCCATGAATACAATATCGCTTCCCTGTAAGGTTCCCCCGGCATTAATGTTGAGTGTTCCGGTTGTAATTCCGCCTGAACCACCGACAAAAGTCTGCCCCGAGAGACTCAATGTTCCACCGGGTAGGATCGTTAAAGTCCCAGATCGATCAGCACCGGCTCCAGCGCCAAGCCACAAGTTATTGCCAAGGGCTCCAGGGATGGCCAAAGTGACCGTGTTGAGGTCTCTAATTCTGGCATTTCCCGTCCCCGCGCCACCTGTTGGCAGAGCCCCTCCGTTCCAATTAGCAGGCGTATTCCATGTCCCAGAAACAGGCAAATAATCTTGGGCGTGCGCGACCCCAGCCACTACACCGCAGAGCGCGGTCATAAGTATGATTTTTTTATTCATGTTATTTTCCTTTTTGTTAGGGCGAGCGATTCATTCCGCTCGCCTACGTTTTTTTTCAGTGCGATTAAACCGGCGAGGAGGGTTCCTCCTCGCCGGTTATTTCTTTTCTAACTAGGGGATGCTCACCTCCACACGGAGGAAGGACTGATCTTCCACGGGGTTGACGAGGTTGGTAACCACGTTGTAGTCGCCACCGGTTACTTCGGTTCCGAGAACCATAGTTCCGCTATTGGCCCACGAGCCCGAGGTCAAAGCATCTCTGGTTTGCACCGTGTAGAGGATGAAGGGATCGTCTGCTCGCTGGAGATGGATATACCGGATCACACCCGCCGCGTTCTCCAACATTGGAGCCGTGCCGGTATCCAGCGCGTTGGTCGGGTTTCCGTTCGCGGCATATTCCCAGAGGTTATCCGCCATATCGTTATCATAGTCATCGGTTTCTGAACCAATGTCTACGCCCCAGGTTTGCGCCCAAGCCGCATAACCCGGACGGGCTACGCGCAGGGTGGTTTTATTCGGCGTCGTGACGCCGACGTCGATCGAGTAGGGAAGCCCCGGAGCGATAACAATAAAGCCGGATGCGATTACGGTTTCAAAATAATTCGATTTGTTCCCGTTCAGCTCTATCACGCCGTCAAGCAGGTTGATCACCCCGTTGGTAGAGTTCTGTGGCCCCAGTACGTTTTCAAAGATTCTTTGAAAAGATAAAAATCCACCATTATCGATCGTAATTGTCGCGAAGATTTGATTATTCGCATTTCCGAGGGAAAGCCAGTTGGGGCCAATAAAGGATCCTCCATCAAGGTACACTTCCACATTGTGGGGGCCTGCTCCTTCTTGCCCAATCGCGGTTGTGTTATCCGTCCTGAGGAGTGAGTTCGTCTCAATGGTTAGGATAGCCGGACGATTATGTCCAATCCCCGTAAAAAGAGAGCCTCCAGAGGACGATCTGCCTGCATAGACTTGAGCTCCTCCTGTAATTTTTAGGATATGGGGATCAGAATCGCCACCTTGTCCTACCACCAGCTGGACGATCTGCATCGAATTGGTCAAGAGTATGGGATTCGAACTAAACGTTCGCGCCCGATAGTTTTGAGTCTCTTTGACGGGAGCAATACCTAGACTCCAGTTGAGCGGGTTCATCCAATCATTGTCCTCAGTTCCCATCCATAAATTATCCACTCTGCTCGCAGGCAGCAAAGGCTCCTGAATCACCAGATTAACCGCGGTTGCAGGAGGAGCTGTTATTCCACCCGCCGGATCCTGCGTCAATACGATATCCGAAAGCACCCCCTGCTCATAGTCGACCCCCACCGTTCCCAGCGTATAGTTTAGACTAACAATGCTGTTCGATGCCGCCGTTAAAGTATTCCCAATCACATTAGGAATGACTACTAACCCCGTGATGATCGTGTTCGTTTCCAAGCCAACAATGGAGACTTGGACATCAACATTATTCGTCACACCATTGCCCAAAAGGGTTCCATTGGCCACATACAAGGCCGCCGCATCCGTTGCATTGCCTGAAATGATAACTTGACCGGTGCCTCTGACATCGAGTGCTGATCCAGGGGTAATCGAAAGCACCCCATTGGTGGTTAAGCCGCTTAGGTTCAGTAGGCCGCCTTGATTAACAAAGACCGTTCCAGTTCCGAACTCTCCAAGGCGAATTTCGCCTTCCACGGTAATCGTTCCGCCATCAATATTTACCGTACCGACTCCAGTGCCCTGTTGTCCTATTCGTAAGTCAGAACGAAATAACGCTGTTCCGCCGGTCTGAACCGTCAATGAACCCGCACGGTTAAACCCAACGGATGAGAAGTTGGTGAACACACTCTCGGTCGTGCTAAAATCTCCGCCCGCACCAATCACAAAATGTCCGACCTCGTCCCATCCTACCTGTACACTGCCGACCAGCGCCACCCCATTCGTGAGGGTTACTGTTCCGCCATTCCAGTTCATCCGAGCATCGTCCGCTGGCCCGGGGATCGTTCCCACGTTAAACCGCCATCCATTATCCGCGTTGCTGCCCACGGCAATTTTGAACCAATCTCCGCTCTTTTGATAGCGAATCTCCACCCCGTACGAAAGGCTCGATATCATGACCGTCGTTAATAACGCGATCCACGCTTTACTTCTTGGTCTTCTCATCCTATCTCTCCATTTTGATTTAACCCAATATAGAGTAAGAGCCCTTCTCCTACCTTTATTGGAAATAACGTTATATCTTATTATTCAAGTTAAAGTCAACCGAATTTCCGGCTCTTCTCGGATGTGCGTTTCTAGAGGTTCCTTTTCGTTGTTATATTTGTCAGGTCGTTGATCTTTAAGTGCAGGTATTTTTCGTTGTGATTAGCGTATGAGCCAACCCTTTTTGACTCGCACGGGTGGTATAGAGCTCGCTTATCCGCCACGCAACGTTTCCCTCGCTCCGCTCAGGTAAACGTTCTCTACACGAGCGCAATATTTCTCTCGTTCACGTTCGCTACATGGCGCAACACTTCTATCGTTTTGCTCGCGTGAATGTTCGCTACATAAGTCACATAAATATGCTCTACACGGGCTTTGGGTGTGTAGAGATCGCTTACCCGCTGCGCAGCAAGGGAAGCGATGCTGCGAAGTTAAAAGGAGGCATGTTGAAGTAACCCTAGTTTAATGGATACTCGCCTGAACGATTCGCTCAAGAATTTCTGTTCGAACCAGACTCTATTTCGGCAGTGTGTATTCCTTGCGCGGCTCACAATCCGTCGCGTTGCTACGCGCAGTATCGGTTTTTTCTTGACCGATTCAGCTACTTTTTTCAATTCAAGAAAGGCTACAGATGGCCTCTAAAAACGCACATCCGAGAAAAGCCAATAAATGACATCGTAGAGGTACAGAAGAAGAATCGTTTAATTGCATGCCTATCCGGCTGACTCACCACCATACTACATGTGGTAGTTAAGGCTCCACCGAGCGAGCGTGGTGATCCCATGCGCCGCCATATATCTCTTGATAAGTCGGGGCGGATACCCCGATTCCAATACCC
>JAJRRI010000025.1 GCA_024279685.1 Verrucomicrobiota bacterium
CAAAAGTCCACGGATATGAGCATACCCTGCATGCGGAAAAACCGCTCACCCTGCGTGTGTTCCCCGCGCCCTCCGATTACGATCGTTTAGCCCGTTTTTGAACCATAAAAAAACAGGGCTACTATTTTTTTGCCCGGTTGACATTACTTCAGCCAAATGATCGTTAGGTTAACTTTTGGCGTATCGCTCCACAAATGAGAAGGATAGGCTTGAACGGGTGCAGGTGGGGCATATAATCCAGCGTTCTTTAAATATAGGTAGAAATTATGGGAAAAACACTGTTTGAAAAAATTTGGAACAAACACGTCGTCAAGGAACTTCCGGGCAATGAGGTCTTGCTGTATATCGATCGCCATCTTGTGCATGAGGTGACCAGCCCGCAGGCCTTTGAAGGATTGCGTATACAGAATCGTGCCGTACGCCACCCCGAGCTGACTTTTGCAACGGCGGACCACAACGTACCGACCGATAGTCGGACTGAAATTATTGATCCGGTGGCCAAGGAACAGGTGGACGCATTAGCTAATAACTGTGCGGAGAGCGGTATCACCTATTATGGAATGGGATCCGAAAAGCAGGGCGTCGTGCATATTATCGGCCCCGAACAAGGGATTACCTTACCGGGTACTACGGTCGTTTGCGGCGACTCGCACACGGCAACTCACGGTGCATTCGGGGCCATTGCATTCGGTATTGGAACCTCCGAAGTCGAGCATGTGCTCGCCACGCAGACGCTCCGTCAGAAAAAGCCAAAACAGTTTAAAGTGGAATTCAAAGGGAAGCTTCCCTTTGGCGTGACCGCGAAGGACATGGTGCTTGAACTCATCGGGCAGGTGGGAACAGCGGGTGGAACGGGCTGCGCCTTCGAATTCTGCGGCGAGGCCATTGAAACTCTTTCGATGGAAGGTCGTTTGACCATCTGCAACATGGCCATCGAGGCCGGTGCACGCGCCGGACTTATCGCTCCCGACCAAATAACCCTCGATTATATTACGGCGGAGGATCGCCCGTTCGCTCCGAAAGGAAATGAATTAGTCACCGCCACTGCATATTGGAAAACGCTCTTTACGGACCCCGATGCGGTGTTCGACAAGGTATTGGTGATCGATGTCTCCAGCCTTGAACCTCAAATAACCTGGGGCACCAGTCCCGGTATGGTTACCGGCGTAAACCAGTCCGTACCGGCCCTCGATGCCGTGGCGGAATATAGCCCTGAAGACGTGCGCGGTGCGCTCGACTATATGGGGCTTGAGCCGGGCACAAAGAGGACCGAGATCAAAGTCGATACCGTCTTCATCGGAAGCTGTACAAATGGACGCATTGAAGACCTTCGCGCGGCGGCGAAGGTGATGGAAGGAAAGCAGGTGGCCGATGGGCTACGTGTGCTCGTGGTACCCGGATCTGAAAAGGTACGCCATGTGGCCGAGGCGGAAGGATTGGACAAGGTCTTTAAAGCGGCGGGAGCCGATTGGCGTTTCGCCGGTTGCAGTATGTGTTTGGCGATGAATCCAGACAAATTAAAAAATAAAGAACGGTGTGCCTCGACCTCAAATCGTAACTTTGAAGGGCGGCAGGGGCGGGGCGGGCGTACCCATTTGGTAAGCCCAGTTATGGCGGCGGCGGCAGCCATCGCCGGAAAATTTGTAGATGTAAGGGAGTGGATCTAGTCATGAAAAAATTTAAAACGTTCACGGGGCGGGTTTGTGCGATTGATCGCGCTAACATCGATACCGACGCATTGATTCCAAAGGAATACCTCAAATCGATTAAGCGTACTGGATTTGGGCACGCGCTCTTTTCCGAATGGCGCTACAATGACGATGGAACAAACAAGTCGGACTTTATTCTCAACCAGCCGAAAACCAAGGGGGCTTCGGTTTTGGTTAGCCGCAACAACTTTGGCTGCGGCTCGAGTCGCGAACACGCGGTATGGGCCGTTGCACAACAGGGCTTTAAGGTAGTGATTGCGCCGACTGAAGGGGAGATTCCTAGTTTTGCCGATATCTTCCGGAATAACTGCTCAAAAAATGGAGTGCTGACGATCCAACTCTCCAGCGAGCAGGTGGATCAAATTTTTAAAATGACGGCTGCGGATGAGCCGCTCGAAGCGACGGTAAATTTGGAAGAACAACGGCTCGTTATGAGGGGGGTTGAATTCACTTTCGACGTCGACCCGACCGTAAAGGAAAAGCTGTTGCTGGGAATGGACGATATTTCCGAGTCGCTCCAGTATGAAGGCGATATTACGGCGTTCGAATTGGGCCATGATACGCAGTTTACAGAGGCTTAACCTTTTTAATTACGGGCAAGTTGAGTAACAAAAAAGAAAAGCTTCCAGTTCGTGGGAGCTTTTTTGGGTCGATTGAATGAAAAATTATCTAACCGCATCTATTTCAGCCTCCGCCATCCGGCACAATATCGGCGTACTGCGGCAACGCTTAGATTCTGGGGTAAAGCTATGCCCCGTGGTAAAGGATGACTGCTACGGCCATGGCATGGATGTACTCTATCCGGTTCTATCCCGTCTGGTAGATGGTTTTGCAGTGGCCTCGCCCCACGAGGCGCTGGCGCTGCGCCGCCGGGGATACAAGGGCTTTATTCTCTGCCTACTCTCGGCTTACTTTGACGAGCTGGACGTGCAGGATGAATTGGTACGCCAGTCGATCACTCAAACGGTAATGTCTAGAACGGCGCTCGCCTCAATCCGGGCTGCCGCGGAACGGGTGGGAGGCACGGCACACGTTCATCTGAAGGTGGATACCGGAATGGGACGTCTGGGTGTTCCGGTTTCCCAGACCACGGATTTAATCCAATCCATTCACGAACTTACGGATGTGGAGTTGACGGGTATCTATACCCATTTTGCATCGGCGGATGAAGTGGATAAATCCAGTACGCTGCAGCAACTCGATCAGTTTCTATCGATTCTTCCTAAATCGAAAAAACTGATGGTGCATGCGGCCAACTCCGCCGCCGCCATCGACCTGCCGGAAACGCATTTCAACATGGTACGGCTCGGCATTGCCCTCTATGGCTACCGCCCGTCGGAAGGGTTAATTCAGGATGTGGAGTTAAAACCCTGCATGGAGGTGGAAGCCAAGTTGATTGCCGTAAAGCATATTCCTAAAGGGGGGCGTAGCGGCTATGGGTTGACGCATGAATACACACGTGATAGCCGTGTCGGTATCGTTCCAATTGGGTATGGCGATGGCTATTTTCGTTGCCTGTCCGACCGAGCTGTCGTGCGGATAAAGGGAATGGATGCGCCGGTATGCGGCCGAGTATCAATGGATCAAATGACGGTCGATATCACCGATATTCCAGCGGTGAAGGTGGGGGATAGGGTCGAGGTAATCTCCTCGGATCCCACAGCACCTAACAGCGTCGAAAATTTGGCGTGCCTCGCCGGAACCATTCCCTACGAAATCACGTGTCATCTGGGCCACAACATTCGTCATGTGCTGGTGGATTAACCCCGAAGAATCGAAGGCCACGAAGATTTATTCCGATGGATTTCTTGGTGCTCTTCGAGCCTTCGAGGTGAGCTTTTAAGCGGATCGAATTATACGGAATTAATCGGGATCGTATTCTTCCGCCTGTTCCCGGTGGGCACTCAAAACGCGCCCCCTACGGGAGGCGCGTCCTACACCTTTTTTCTTTGCGCTCTTGGCGGCGTGATTCAATCCTAATCAAGTTCATCGGGTATTAGTTGATCAATACGGACTTCCCTGATCCGGCAACCACTTCGCCGATAATGATGGCGCGCTGCTTTTCGGCTTTTAGGATTTTTAGGGTTTTTTCGACCTCTTTTTTGGCGACCATAATGACGTAACCGATGCCCATATTGAACACCCGATACATCTCTTCGTGATCCACCTTCCCCTGTTCTTCAATGAAGGTATAGATCGCGGGGGTCTTCCAGGTGGAACGGTCGAATACCGCATCGACGTTTTCGGGAAGCACGCGCGGAACGTTGTCGTACAATCCACCGCCGGTAATGTGTGCCATACCGTGAACATCCACTTTCTTCATCAGTTTCATAACGGGATGTAGATAGCTCTTATGAATAGCGAGGAGGGTTTTTTCGAAGGTGGTTTTGGTGCCGGGAACGAGATCCGAAAGTTTCTTTTTGGCGGTTTCGAAGATGACTTTACGGGCCAGTGAATAGCCGTTGGTCTGTAACCCGGTGGAGGGCAGTCCAATCAATACATCCCCTTTTCTAATTTTCTGTCCAGTAATGAGTTTCTTGCGTTCAACCGTGCCCACGATCGTGCCCACAAGATCGTATTCCCCTTTGGGATAAAGGCCGGGCATTTCAGCCGTTTCTCCGCCCAGCAGAGCGGCTCCATTTTCTTTACACGCTTTGCAGAAGCCCCCCACGACATCTTCGAAGGCCTTAGGATCCAACGAGGCCGTGCCGAGATAGTCGAGAAAGAAGAGGGGATGTGCGCCTTGAACCAGAATATCGTTCACGCAGTGGTTAACCAGATCCTGTCCAACCGTATTATGTTTTCCGGCCATGTGGGCGACTTTGAGTTTGGTTCCCACGCCATCCACGCTGCTGACCAAGAGACTTTCCTTGCCCGGCGATTTGAACAGTCCACCGAACGACCCAAGTTCACTCACCACACCGGACGTATTGGTGGCTTTCACTTTTTTACCGATCCGTTTGAGCGAATTCATCATTACATCAATATCAACGCCCGCTTCGGCGTAGGCAGATTTTTTCTTCTTAGCCATGTTCAACGTCCTTTGTCAGTTAAATTTGATCGGGTCAGAATCTAGTTCGGAGACGAAGATGTCAACCTCGTTGCCGAGTGCTTTACGTAGAATTTTTGAAAACACGGGCAGATAGCCGCGTTCAGTATTTGTGTGTTCGCAAAGAATGACATTCGCCCCCCTTTGCGTAGCCGCAAGAATATGGTGGTGGCTCATTTCTCCGGTCAGATAACAATCCGCTTGAACCCCGTCAAAGGCTCCGGCCCCAGCCCCTGCGCAAAGAGCAACCGTATGGATGGCAGTCTCGTTTTCGGCCCGAGCAATCCGTACCGTTTTAAGGCCGATATATTTTTTAATCCGTTGCGTCAGCGTTTTTAAATGTACGGGGCGGTTGAGTTTTACGAGGCGGCCTTGCCCGGCATCGCTGTTCTTGATCGGATGTAATACTGAAACATCGCCTTCACCTACGCCGTCGGCCAGCCAATCATTCACGCCCCCCATCACCGCGTCGAGCGCGGTATGGGGGGAATAGACGGCCATATTTTGTTGGATCAATTTCATCACCGTACGGTCGTAAGCATGGCTGGAATCCAACCGACTGATCGGGTTAAAGAGGATCGGGTGGTAGGTCATAATCAGATCGGTTTTGCTCGTTATGGCCTCGTCGGCGACCGCTTCAGTTAGATCGATCGTCAGCAGGATTTTCTTCACGTTACGCGAGCGCAACGGGTGGATCAACAGACCCACATTATCCCACTCCTCGGCATAGTCCAGCGGTGCGATCTGTTCTAGAGCTTGGATGACGGATTGAAGTTTCATGTGGCGCATTATGCACATGGACTGCATGGGCTGGAAGCTGAAAACGATAAGGCAGAGTGTCCTCAACTAAAAGGGTAGGGCGGGGTGTCCCCACCCCGCCGGGCGGCAGAACGGCCATGCGTTCGGGCCTTGCGTACGCGCGGACGGCTGGGACAGCCGTCCCTACCGAACTAAAAACGCCGTGGAAAATTCCACGGCGTTTTTAGATTTTCAAGGGGTGGAAAAATCTTAGAGAGCCTTCTGGATGAAGATCATTACGAAGAGAGCTACCGTTTCTACAATACCCAGTACGGTAAGGTAGTTCCCGAATCCTTGTCCGGTTTCGGCAAGAGCGTCGCAACCGGCCGCACCGGCTTTGCCCTGATACCAGGCCGACATGCCCATGGCAATTCCGCCGATGATTCCGGCGCCGAGTTGGGCGATGCTAGGATCCGCTTGCAAAATAAAGTTCATGAGCAACATGCCGTAAATCGTCTGTGACAGTGGGGCGCCAATAAAGACGAGCAGAATGAAAGGAGCAGCCTTACCCTGCAGATAGCATTTTTTCCATGCACCGATGCCGGCCATACCCGCCGTACCTGTTCCAAGCGCAGATCCGATTGCGCCAAATCCCAATGCCATTGCAGCACCCATTTTTGCTAGAGCTTCTACTGTTGTTGCTTCCATTTTTTATCTCCTGTTATCGATTCTAATTAATTTAAAGGTTCATTATTTTTCTTAAACGGATTGAAGTGGCGCCCGCCCCATTCAACCCCTGCATGACCGGAAAATTCTAGCGTATTTAGGCGGATACCATGAACCAAAATTCCCATTGCACAAAGTATGATGTTCAACGAATGGCCAAGGAACAGGATCAACGCCGCTCCGAGTGAG
>JAJRRI010000026.1 GCA_024279685.1 Verrucomicrobiota bacterium
CTTATACTGGATGATTTGACCGCGTTCATCCGTGATGATAATCAGGTTTCCATCGGATCGGGTTCCGTAGAATCGGCCTGCATAAGCATATTCTATCATTTCTATGACTTCGCCCTGGAACGAATGAGACCGATCATTTTCCTTCTGCGGAACAAATGAGCTCGATTGACGGTCTAGCAAAATATATCTCGCACCTTCAACTTCCTTCCCAATCGCGAAATATTCAACGGTTAATTTACGGTTATATTCCCCCGCACTCCGCTGTTTGACCTTGGCGCCAAACGTAAAATCGTTGACGCGGGGAGATGCTGATGATGCCATAAAAGGTGAGATCTCATAACGACCGGGCTTATTCTTGCTCAGCTTGATAAAGTCAAGATTGAATTTTGGAGGGTTGATCAATTCGACATAAGTACGGTCTTCCTCGGAAAACTGGGCGACCGGAATTCTCAGCGTCTTTCCCTCTGCGGTCTTTAACACCACTTTCCCCGCTATTACAACGACATATTCCGCCTCGAACGGCTTTCCGGTGGATGGGGTCCACGTCCTGATTTTTATTTCCTCTTCGGTAAATTTTACAGGGTCTTCATCAACTTCCTCAGCGACCTGATTCGTGGTCACCGGCACCATATAGTCGCGAAAAATAGGCCCGTTCGTCAGTGATACTTCACCCGGAAATATGGTGGGGTAAAGCGCGTCAAGAAGCTCATGAGAAGGCTCTGCCGTCGTAAACATAGGAAGAAGCGGGCCACTTTGCTTCGTTCTGGGATACTCCACCCCGTCCACTTGCACCGTAAGCATTGACGAAAATGTTCCCCCCGGAATCTCACCCAGCAACACCTCCATATCAAGCGGAACCCCCGCCTTGAGATCAATCCAGTCGCCCACACGAGCCGTTCCATTTCCATAGAAAAATCGAGCATCTTGGCTGGAAGTACTTCTCCATGACGATCCTCCAATCAATGAAATATAGCTGGTAGCGCCTCCCTTATGCCAATTCGCATTAAGCACTAGTTTTCCATTCACACGAACTAAAAGAATATCGTCGCCGTATCCCCAAAATCGAATGCGAATATCTTCAGGATAAACCAGCTTCCCTGTATAGTGTACGACCCAAGTCCATCCCCCCGTATCCTCACCAAAAGCACGCGGCCCCAAAGCAGAAGGCATTGGGCCGACCATAAAACAGGTGGCATAGAGTTTCTTGGGAGAGCGGTAATAACGGGCTAATTCCGACACCTTCCATCCCTTCTTAACAAAAGCACCCAGCTTATCAGCAAACCCAGTCCGATCTATTGAGATAAAACTCCCGCTCCGGCTCCGCTTAAAATCATAGAAGGTTCCGACGAAATCGTTTCCGATGGAATTTCCGCCGCCAAAGACTGTCATCTCATCCAGTTCGGGCATCATATCGAACCCGCCGATAGCGCTACCGAGGCTCTCCCCCATCCCAGACATTTCTGGGAGCTGGATCTCGGGCATGGAAGCCTTGTTCATCTTCGTTACAATGCGCGTGGTGGGTTTGGGCTTGGACGTTTTCTTCACCTTGACCTTCGGCTTACGCAATTTCATTTTTGGTCGTTCGACCACCGTGGGCGGCTCAAATTTCTGTTCTTCTTGCTGCGTCACTGTAAAGACCACGAGCATTCCTGCCAGCAAGAAAAGACCGACATGAATCACAATACTCAGCACCACCGCACTTGGCGCTCCTTTGGTTAGTTTTGGATTTTTTTTTCTTTTATTTTTCATCCCGATCTCCACTTTTTTGACTTATTTCCATCTGCTTGTACGTCTATTGACCGCCTCAACCTTTTTTACGTTAAGGCAGATCCTCATGCGAAGGGTTCCAGCGATCCTCTTCGTAGGTCCACCAACGAACCACGAAGAGTAATCTGAGGGATTACCGTTTATTTTTCATGACATCTAAAAATGTTTTTCTTTCATTTAGACCCGATGGATCTAGTCATAAAAATTGGTTTTCGGCAGGTTGCGATACCAAATAAAATACAAGCCCGCAAAGGCGATCACCCCCGTAATAAAGTACCCGATAAACCCGGGCCAGTTACGGATCAAAAAGAGCATTGGTGCGAGGAAAATGGATACCTGAAAGACCATGGCAAACGGCAAGGCCATCAGATCATTCCGATGCTCGCGAGACATCTTCGCACGCTCTTCTTCATTGAGCGTGTTTTTCAGATGCCCCCAAACCCCAAAGGGTCGTGTTTTAAGGTACATATTTTTCAGAACTTCAGGATCGGTTGGCTTGGTGAGCAGCGTCGCTGTAATCGACCCAACGAACCCGACGACCAACACGAAAACAAACTGCCACACTTCGCTCAAACCAGGGGCCACCCAGCGTTGTACAATCGCAGCAACCAATCCAACTAAGGTGCCAATCGCACTTCCACTTCCATTAAAGCGCCACCAGTAGAGCCGGAGCAAGTAGGGCACCAGATACCCCGCGCCAAAGCCCATCATCATCCAGCCCCAGATATCATTAATACTTTCGAGCGAGAGCGAAAATAACAAACTCAAGAGCACAATACCGAGCACGGTACCCCAACTGGCAAAAATCAATTCACGGGTCGTTGCCTTGGGGCGAAGCCATTTTTTATAGAAGTCATTTACAAACTGGCCGGTCGCCACATTCACCCAGCTCCCGAAGGTCGAGAGCGCTGCGGCCACGAGGGCAATCACCAAAATACCGCGCATCCCTTTGGCCACCGACATCAATAAAACGGTCGATAGGATTTTTTCGGGATTCACCGTGCCTTCGAAACTCAGTAGGTTCATTTTTTCAACCCACTTGTCTTCTCCAAGCAATCCCTTTAGGCCGAGCACTAGTTGCTCATCGTATTTTTCGGGTGCGTTAGAAATACTAGAAATCAACGTGCCCCAGTCAGGTTTTTCCGTATCAGGAAATTGGGATTTGATGACTTCCGTAGCCTGAACCATTTTAGATTGGTCGGGGATGATCTCGTGAACCAGATAGAGCCCTAACACCGCGATGCCGATCATGAGCGGCCAGCGAAAGACCATTAAAGCGGTCCACAGGAGCGATAATTTTCCGCATTCTCGGTCATTTTTTGCCCCGAAATAGCGGGGATCTGCTCCGGTCCCCACGCCGGCAACAATCGTACGAATTAAGTAAAATGAGGAAAAGATGATCAGATGTTTATACATCTCATATCCCTTTGGGACATGGACGTTCCATTTGGGAATGCCGCTAATCCAGTCTGGATTACCCGTAACTTGCAGCGCAATTTGACTGATCTCTTCCGCGCTACCCACCCCCATAAATGCTTTCACAGAAATATAGACGACCGCCGCCATGATAATGCACACCTGAAACATGTCGGTGAAAATTACGCCGTAAAACCCCGACATCATCGTGTATATCGTCGCAAAAATAAGCAGTACGGAAGAACAGGCCAAAGGAGAGAAGGGCAGGAACGTGGAAAGAAAAATACCCGCACCGACAATGAGATAGGCCAGCATTCCGATCGTAGTCAATACCGTGGCAATCACGCCCATCAACTGCGAGGCTCGTCCGCCCCAGCAATCCCCAAACCGGAAAATATTCCATTCCGCGCCTGTTAAGCAGCCTGAACGCCGGTGCCATTTCCCCGTCCACAGCATCATGAAGGGCAAAACAAGTACAGCTCCTCCCCGAAATTCGACGAACAAACCCTGCGGACCGAGCAAGAAAAGAAAAGAGACGATGATCGCCGTACCCGCTAAATCCAGAAAACTGGCCATGCCGGAGATACCCATCGCCCACCAAGGAATATTTTGTCCGCCACAAATATAGTTATCGAGACTCTTGGAGGCCTGTCGTCTGAGATAAAGCCCCAGCCCCATCAGCACGACCACATAAAAAATCATAAAGGCATAATCAAGCATTCCAAAATAGTCAAACAACGTCATTTCTGGCTCCTTTTTTTAATCCATATTAAAACTAATGTGTTCTCTTTTTTTTAGAGCAGTGAGTCATTGCTTCGGGCGTGCAGGGACGTTCGCGCTGAACTTTCGAACAAGTGCTGGATCACTCGATATAATCCCATCGACCCCCAGATCGATAACGTCCAGAATTTCTCGCCCAGTGACCGTCCAAACAACCAACCTCAAACCCAAGCTATGCACGAGATCAACCTCCCTAGCTGTAAGGTCTTGTTTCCCCCATGCGAGGCATTCTCCTCCTGCTGACTTGACCTCGGCCACTCGGTTAGAGGAAATATAACTCCATCGCCTAGAAACCATAGAGGGATATCTGGATCGAGATGGTTTACTTCCGCCAGAAAAGTCCAATCAAAGCTCTGAAGCACCACATCGGATGTGATGTCCATGGCTTGGAGCAGATCCACAAAGGCTTGCGGCGTTCCGGTTTTCTGCTCAATGAGAGGCGTGGCGAAAGGCAGAATACACTGGAGGGCTTCGGTCAGCGAAGGAACAGGTTCCTCTGAAAAAGAGGAAGAGAACCAAGAGCCCGCATCCAACGCCTTTAATTGTGCGAGGGTCAGTTCTCTGACTAAGCCTGTTCCATCTGTGGTGCGGTCGACCGTCTCATCGTGTATAATGACCAGTTTTCCGTCCTGGGTTGCGCGAATATCAAATTCAACAAAATCCGCCACATTCGAGCTGGCCAAAAAGGCCGCGCACGTGTTTTCCGGGGCAACGAGGCTATGACCCCGATGCGCAATACTCTTCACGGCTCCTGCTGCATGGCCTGCAAAACAGACGATTGCGCCCAGAACAACTTCCTTCGATATCCATGGTTTCATTTCTATTTCTCCTTTATTTTTCCAGAAAGGACCAACATAGGTGGTCCGGGATTTTCAAGCGCATCGTAAGCCACGAGCACAAAGGGTTCGCGGGGAGATAGCGAGCGAGGAACCTTCATCGAGTCGGCCGGCTATCACGCCGAGTAATAATCTATTTCTATATCTCTTTTTCATCATTTCATTCTCCTTGTCTTTCCTCGATTTTCTCATAAGAGCCCATTCCATATGAAATCCAACCTGTTCTTCCGCCGGACGCCCTGTCCGGAAGAATCGTTTTACCTTAAACCTACAATATTATATTTATATGCTTATAAAAAATTAGCCTTTCTTATTTTTTACACCCGAATCTAGGAGGCTGGTTGTAGGAACGGTCGATTCCCCGATAAACAACGAGGGTTCTTTGGGGAGTAACCGTAACGGCCCCGTCCAGGCCCCTCCCTGGGCGAACCAGTCCATGCATTCGGTGATCAGCGGTTTGGTGTTCGGCAAATTAATGGAGGTGATCCGCGGAATGGTCCAATGCGCGAGACCTTCATCGGTCACTGCGGCCACGACCACATCATGGCCCACTCTGACCCCATGATCTTCAAAGGCGCGAATGGCTCCTATGGCGGCCATCAGCGTAGTACAAACCAGCGCTTTCATTACGGGTTCGCCGCTACGTAATAGCTCGTCGATGACCTCAAAGGCTCGCCCTGCAGCCAGTCCGGAAGGTGAAACCGGATCATTGTAAGCCAAACCGCTCACGTCGTTGAGTCGACGCCATTTCATCCACTGATCCATTCGCTGCCGAATCATATCGTCAACGGGTTGGGTGTTCAGGCAATCGATTCGCGGATTCCCCAGTGCATGCAGATGGTCCAACAGCTGCCCCATCCAGTCGGGCGGAGTACGAATCAGCGACGGAATGCCGATATCGCAGAGATCCAGCGTGAGGGAGAGAAGCGGTTTTTCATATTTTGCCAAATGCTCTCGGACTCGGCTCGGCATTTCATTCGTATCCGGCACCAGAATAATTCCGTCAAATGATTTCAGCGCATTCAGCAAGATCGGATCGTCCCAATGCGCATAATTCACGTATCTCACGCCCAAACCATAGGCCTGCGCCACATGCTTGATTTCGCGAAACATGATCTCAAAAAGCGTAGAGGGATAATTCGGAGCTAGAAAAGCCAACAACTTACCCTTGTGCTCAGAAGCTTCCGCGGTGGCGATTTGTAATCGACCGGTCGCGGCCCGTTCAAGCACCCCTTCTTCAACCAACGACTGCACGGCCTTGCGGGCGGTCATATGACTGACTCCGGCCTCTTCCGCCAGACTCCGCTCCCCTGGAATATCATTGAGATGATAGTCCCCATGTCGAATCCGCGACTGAATTAATTCAACGACCTTTGACTGTGCTGCCATGCTGCATTCCTCTTTACCCTATAGTTAATATAACAGTTATGTTATAAAAATAAACCAAATAATGAACTATTTTTAGCGCGGTAAGCTGTAAATTAAAATACCCAGTTGGGAAAGGAGAGCTCCATGCCATAATGAATCGATCTTCATCCATCACAAAAAACAAATGAGCCGCGACATCTCAACGTTTACCCGAAAACAAATACCTATTAATTTAAATGAGACTCAAACTCTCGTTGCGCTTTTAAGGGATAGAGCAACACTCTTTCTGTACTTTCAAATAGATGCATCAGCCCGTCTTTATTTTTAAGTAGGCCTGATCGGCCGATTCCCATTCTTCGCTTACTTCCATTAAAATTGCACTCACGAGCCTCAGTAATGACTCCTCGTTCGGGAAGAGCCCAAATACGCGGGTTCGTCGCTTGATCTCCCTGTTTTCTGCCGTTCGACCCTATGGGTTGTGAGCAGCCGTCGACGATACTTCTCCAGCATGGCAAAGACGGCTAGCCCTTCGGGTATATTCTCTTCCATCCAGATGGCGATCCCCTTCGGGCTTCATCACCCTCAGGGCTAAATTGAAAGTACAGAAGAGGTGTTATTAATGCGGCATCTAAATATATTAACATATTAAATTGAGGCATAGGCAATATGCCTTGATTTGAAATACTTGCTGATGCGTCCTGGTAGTTTCTGGAGCTTTCGCATAAAGGAAATTAAATTTCGCTTCAGATCTTCTGCGGTTCGGGGTGCCAATGTGCGGTTTACA
>JAJRRI010000027.1 GCA_024279685.1 Verrucomicrobiota bacterium
ACCGGATCAAAAGTGGATCCACAAAGAGTGCGGATAAGAGCAAGACGGAAATGGGAGGTTGAGTATCGGAATCCGCCGCGCCGGATTATTGAATTTGACATGCCTTCTCATAAGAGACTGTAAATCAAACTGTCCGTTTTTTTTATTCCTCATACCGCCAACTCCTGAATGAACCGTTGCTCTGCGGTTTCAAAATCGGGCGTTGTTCACCGTAAAGTGGAGCTATTTGTTGTGCAGTTATTTTTTGAACAAGTCAGAATGAGTTCCCAACCGTTCAAATATGAGATTTTCTCCCTCAATTTTGTAAACAAGTAACCAATCTGATTCGATATGACACTCACGCCGCCCGACATAGTTCCCTGTTAGTTTATGATCCCGGTGGATCGGGTCGAGTTGTTCCCCCGAAAGAAGCGTACGAGCGATGATTTTGAATTTCTCAAGATTCTTCCCTCGACGCTGACATCGTTTAATATCCTTATTGAGCTGTTTGGTATAAATTGGGGTGTACATCAGATCCCCAACTTATCAAACATGTCATCGGCATCTTTGCAGATGATGAGATCTTTTCGTGAATCGGTTGCTTGGAAGGTCTTGGATGTTGTTGGGGTTGGGAGAGCGACCTCAAATGGAAGACCTTCACGCAATTCGACTTGTTTATAAAACATTGTAATTGCTTGGGTCGCATTTAAACCAAGTCGTTGAAAAATCGTCTCTGCATGTTGTTTTAAATCGGGTTCAACTCTAGCCCGTACCATTGCGCTTTTACTCATCGTATTATCTCCTGTTGATAACTAGACGTGTATCACATTTGGGATACGCACGCAAGGTTTGTTTTATATGTGCAGAGACCTTTAAAAAGGCGTGATGAGTTTACCGACATTCGGGTCAGTCCGCCTAATTCGTTATTTTATAGTTGCGATAGATTTTTGGGTGTGTTTGATTGGTTTGTATGGCAAGAAAACCACGAATTGAATATGCGGGAGCCACCTATCACGTTATGTGCCGGGGGAATCATCAAGAAGCTATTTTTAAGGATAAAAAGGACCATGAGCAGTTCTTCGATACCCTCGGAGAGGTGGTCGGTCGGAACGGTTGGTTGATTCATGCCTTTGCCCTGATGGGGAACCATTACCATCTTTTGCTGGAGACTCCCAAGCCGAATTTGGTGGAGGGCATGCGTTGGTTTCAAAGCACGTATACTCAGCGATTCAATGCGCGACATAAGGTATGGGGTCATCTTTTTCAGGGGCGATATAAAGCATTGCCGGTCGATCAGGGTGACTATTTTAGAACGGTTGCCGATTACATTCATTTGAATCCGGCGAGAGCGCATGCCTTCGATTTGGAAACCGGTGGTTTGACTGATTACCCATGGAGCAGCTTCTGTGGATATATGCGCCCAGCCAAACGCCCCGCATTCTTAACGACGGAGCGGGTGCTGGCGAGTCATGGTCTCTTAGATGATGCATCGGGTCGAAGCCGATACAACCGTTACATGAAGCGGCGAATTTTAGAGATTCAGCAAAGTTCCGATCCGAGAGAGGCGGATCCGCAATGGCGTAAAATCCGAAGAGGGTGGGCTTTTGGGTCGGATGAGTTTCGGTTGAAAATACAAGATACGCTGGATTCGGCGGTTTCGGGTAAACGGCGGGACTCTTTCATGGGCGAAGCCATCCAGCGACATGATGAGCAAGAAGCGGAAAAGTTATTCCAACAGGGGCTGATCTGTTGCGGTCTGGTGGAATCTGAACTGATCGATCTTAAAAAGGGAGACGCTCGGAAGAAGGTGATTGCATGGCATATCCGAAAGAAGACTAGTGTACGGGTCGGGTGGATCACACAGCGGCTTAAAATGGGAGTTACATCAAATTTTTCATGTTCTATTCGGGCGGTTGAGGAATCAAAAGAAGGGCTTCTTTGGGCGCTTAAAAATAAAATAACGAGTTCGGCGGGCCGACTCCTTTTTCCATGATCCCATTGATGCTTTTTACAGATGGTAGTGTGCACCCGCCTTCCCGTATTGGGTTTGGGGCTTATTTGGCCGTGACTGATGCGAGTGCGAGTCATGAGGTTCAGGTAAAGCGGTTTGAGAATACGAGCTCTTCCCAGTTGGAAGTTGAAACCCTGATCTGGGCGCTCCGCATTCTTCAACCCCAAGCGGTAACCCTCTATACGGATTCTCAGACTATAATGGGCTTGTCCGGGCGCCGATCCCGGTTTGAAGAGCGGGGTTATTTAACCCGTCAAAATAAACCAGTTCGGCTCGCCGATCTCTACCGGGAGTTTTTCCGCTTAACGGACTCTATCGATTGTACCTTTGTGAAGGTGAAGGGGCATCAGCGTTCCCGCCAGAAAACAGAAACCGATCTTCTCTTCAGCCTCGTCGACCGGGCCTCCCGACAGGCGATGCGCTCGAATACGCATTGCATTTGAATTTCTTCAAGGTATAAGTCCGCAATGAAAGTTCCAAAACAGCTCAAGACGTTGATTGAGGATGGCCTCGTGGACGAAGTCCTCCAGCAGTTAATGAGTGGTAAAGAAGCCACGATATTCATTGTCCGCTGCGGGACTGAGATCCGTTGCGCGAAGGTCTATAAAGACGCCTCTAAACGCAGTTTTAAAAAAGCCGTTCAATATCGTGAAGGCCGTCATGTACGCAACAGTCGTCGCGGCCGCGCCATGGCAAAAGGCTCCAAGTTCGGTAAAAAAGAACAGGAAGAAATCTGGCAAAACGCGGAAGCCGATGCGCTGTTTCTTCTCGATCAGGCCGGCGTCCGTGTTCCACATCCTTACGGATGCTTCGATGGTGTATTACTGATGGAATTAATTACCGATGCGGAAGGCGGTGTGGCTCCTCGACTGAATGACGTCACCTTTACGGCAGAACAAGCTCGGAACGATCATGCGCTAGTTATGGCCAGCGTGGTCCGCATGCTTTGTGCCGGGATTGTGCACGGCGACCTGTCGGAATTTAATGTGTTGGTCGATGAATCGGGCCCCGTCATTATTGATCTGCCGCAGGCGGTCAATGCGGCCGGAAATAACAATGCTCGTGCCATGCTGGTTCGTGATGTGGTTAATATGACCCGCTACTACGGCCGATTTGCGCCCGATTTACTCAAGAGTAAATACGCCAAAGAAATTTGGGCGCATTATGAAGCCGGTACGCTTACTCCCGACACTCCCCTCACGGGCCGCTTCAAGGAATGCACCAAAATCGCAGACGTGAAAGGGGTATTAAATGAAGTGGAATTTGCCGCGAAAGAAAACAAAGAACGTCTGCGGAGACTCCGCGAACGCGAGCTGTTGGAAAAGGAACAGCACCCCGAACCCTCTCGAAGAAGGAAGAACGGTCGCCACCGCCGGCGAAGGTGATGGCTCTCCGTTAAGAGGATTCGATCCCTCCCTTTTCTAAACCACTTCTTCTGTCGGAGATGCCGGTGCCGAGTGTAGCATCTCCACCCGCGATTACGCTTTCGGAGACTTTCCTGAAACTAGCCCTATTCTGAAGAAGAGCTGCGCGATATCCTGGCGCACCGGCCGTACATGGCCAACTCTTATCATTAAAGGCCTGAGCGCTCGCCGAGCGGAGGGTTGCGTGTGCTTGCTGTTTCGGTATGTGTTTTGTACCCTGAGCGGGATTGAGGATTGTATTATTTATTTAACTGTAGGAGTGGAATTATGAAGGTATATGTGGCGAGTTTGGTGAATGCAATGGTTTTGGTCGGGTTTGGTTTGTGGGGCTATCTGGGATCGGAGGCACCGTCGAAAACGGCGTTGATTCCTGTGATTATCGGAGTCGTTCTTCTTTCTCTATATAAGGGGATTAAAAAAGAGGATAAAATTGTGGCCCATATTGCCGTGCTTTTGACGTTGCTGATTCTAGGTGGTTTGATGAAACCATTGACGGCATCGATGGGGAGTGGGGATGGGATGGCAATCCTACGCGTTTCGATCATGCTGCTGACGACGTTGATTGCACTGGTCGCCTTTATTAAGAGCTTTATTGCTGTACGCCGTGCCCGTACGGCAAAAGAATAGGTAGGCTCTGGGTTAAAACCCTCGTAGAAATTAGAATGGGAAGCGCAGTGAATTTTTAAAATCACTGCGTTTTTGCATTTATCACAGAGCCATTTACCCGCTTCTCCGAAGGTATTCCCAGTGGATTTACTTTAAATAACCCCGTGGGAATGCCCGTTTATTAGAGGATTACGCCTTAGGTTTAAAATAAACAAAAAAAACGATTGCGGGAAAAATGAATGTGCGTACTATACGCCGCCTGTTCACGACGAACTTGCCGCGTTTAAGGCATCCGTTAAACAGCACGTCGCAGAGAGAGCGGCAACGATTTTTGTTCTTTTAAAGCAGCTAAATATACGAATGACCGAGTTGAATATCTCGTACTTCCGAAAAGCAAAACGCGCTAGTAGCCGTTCATGCCCTTCACGAAGTACACCCTATTTAAAAGGCTCCTTTTTCGTTTAACTTAGCGGTTTAAAAATAATTTGATTTTCGGGTTGCACGATTCAAATGGATCGATACTATAGCCCGCCTTGTTCAAAACAAACCGGTCGTTGAAACACACGATGCAGGTCGAGCAAGAGCCGCTCTTCGGAGTAGCAAAACTGATCTTTGATAACATTGAAAAAAAGTTGAACTTGAGGGTTGCGCGATTATTTTTGATCGCTACTATGACCCGCCTTGTTTGAAACACCGAGCGCTTCGAGCGGCAAATTTCAAACAAACTGATCTTGAAACTTTTTTTACAAAGGCGGTTGACATTACCAACTAGTTTGGTAGGTTGCTCGCCGCTTCAACGGGAAAGCCGCTGCTAAATGTGGCTCGAAAGTTGAAGCATTTTTGTTCTTTGAAAACTGAATGACTCATAAATATAACGAAAGCATTGCTTCGAATCAGAAGTGGTGCGGTTTGTTAAAGCCAATTGCTTTTAAACTAATAAAAGCATTCCGGTTCCAGCTATGGAACCGAGTTTTAAAATTGAGACACATATAGGATCAACCCATTTTTAATTTGATGGAGAGTTTGATCCTGGCTCAGAACGAACGTTGGCGGCGTGGATTAGGCATGCAAGTCGAGCGGGATTAGCTTTATTCAATTCTTCGGAAAAGAAAATTGCTATGAGAGCGGCGCACGGGTGAGTAATATATGGGCAATTTGCCTCTTTGTTCGGAATAGCCATTGGAAACGATGAGTAATGCCGGATGTGATCGTCTACCGCATGGTAGATTGTTTAAAGGCGGGGAATCTTCGGATCCTGTCGCAAAGAGATGAGCCCATATCCTATCAGCTAGTTGGTGAGGTAACGGCTCACCAAGGCTTACGGGTAGCTGGTCTGAGAGGATGATCAGCCACACTGGAACTGAGACACGGTCCAGACTCCTACGGGAGGCTGCAGTCGAGAATCATTGTCAATGCACGAAAGTGTGAACATGCGACGCCGCGTGGAGGAAGACGGCCTTTGGGTTGTAAACTCCTGTCAGCAGGGAGTAAGGGTAGCATTCCTAATAGGGGTGTTATTTGATAGTACCTGCAGAGGAAGTCACGGCTAACTCTGTGCCAGCAGCCGCGGTAATACAGAGGTGGCGAACGTTGTTCGGATTTACTGGGCGTAAAGGGTCCGCAGGCGGTCCGGTGTGTCGGATGTGAAAGCCCACAGCTTAACTGTGGAATTGCATTCGAAACTACCGGACTAGAGTACTGGAGGGGAGAAGGGAACACTTGGTGTAGCGGTGAAATGCGTAGATATCAAGTGGAACACCGGAGGCGAAGGCGCTTCTCTGGACAGATACTGACGCTCATGGACGAAAGTTAGGGTAGCGAAAGGGATTAGATACCCCTGTAGTCCTAACCGTAAACGGTGTGCACTAGACGTGGGTGGATTTACCCCCATCCGTGTCTGAGCTAACGCATTAAGTGCACCGCCTGGGGAGTACGGTCGCAAGATTAAAACTCAAAGGAATTGACGGGGACCCGCACAAGCGGTGGAGCATGTGGCTTAATTCGATGCAACGCGAAGAACCTTACCTGGACTTGACATATAGCTGCATATGACTCGAAAGAGACATAGCCTTCGAGGGTGCTATACAGGTGCTGCATGGCTGTCGTCAGCTCGTGCCGTGAGGTGTTGGGTTAAGTCCCGCAACGAGCGCAACCCCTGTGTTTAGTTGCCAGCACGTAATGGTGGGAACTCTAAACAGACTGCTGGTGAAAGCCAGAGGAAGGTGGGGATGACGTCAAGTCAGTATGGTCCTTATGTCCAGGGCTGCACACGTGCTACAATGGGCGATACAATAGGAAGCCAAGCCGCGAGGTGGAGCAAATCCTCAAAATCGTCCTCAGTTCGGATTGGAGTCTGAAACTCGACTCCATGAAGTTGGAATCGCTAGTAAAGGTGTATCAGCTACGACACCTTGAATACGTTCCCGGGTCTTGTACACACCGCCCGTCACATCATGGAAGTTGGTTGCACCCGAAGTCGCTGATCTAACCGTTTACGGAAGAAGGCGCCTAAGGTGTGATTGATAACTGGGATGAAGTCGTAACAAGGTAGCCGTTGGGGAACCAGCGGCTGGATCACCTCCTTTCTAAGGAGAAGGCCAATTGTAAGATTGGACCTAGGGTAACGTCCTTCGGGACGGAGCTGGAGGAAACTCTTGCTCAGAAAGTTTTTGGCTAACAAACCGCACCATTTCTGGAGCGAAGATAATTTATGAGTCGTTCAACAAGACATAGACCATTCGGGGGTATAGCTCAGTTGGTAGAGCGCCTGATTTGCATTCAGGAGGTCATCGGTTCGAACCCGTTTACCTCCACCATCTAACGACTAGCGTTGGGATGAATCAGATAAATCCGCAGTTTGGGCGTGTAGCTCAGTTGGTTAGAGCGCATCCCTGATAAGGATGAGGTCACAGGTTCGACTCCTGTCACGCCCACCATTTCTCGGTCATAATGTCTTAATTTCAACCACTTTTCCGCTTCGGCGGAGTGTTCTTTGACAATTGTATAATATTGGATAACTGCAACAAGCGTATGTATACTTTATATATGTTACTTATGTAGCAACTTGAATTTGATCAAGTTATTAAGGGTGTACGGTGAATGCCTTGGCATCAGTAGGCGATGAAGGACGTGATGAGCTGCGATAAGCTTCGGGGAGGGGCAAATACCCTTTGATCCGGAGATTTCCGAATGGGAAAACCCAGCAGAGGTAATGCTCTGTTATCGGTGTATGAATTAAATAGTGCATCGAGGCGATACCCGGTGAAGTGAAACATCTCAGTAACCGGAGGAAAAGAAAACAATAGTGATTCCGTAAGTAGTGGCGAGCGAACGCGGAACAGCCCAAACCACCTTGTTTACAGGGTGGGGTGTGGACCACAATGTGGTATCTTGATGGATAGCAAAATCGTTTGGAAAGACGAGCCATAGCGGGTGATAGCCCCTTATGCGAAATCCTGATAGGGCCTAGTGGTATCCCGAGTAGGTCGGAACACGTGAAACTCTGACTGAATATAGGAGGCCCACCTCCTAAGGCTAAATACTAACTGATGACCGATAGTGAACTAGTACCGTGAGGGAAAGGTGAAAAGAACCCCTTTTAGGGGAGTGAAATAGAACCTGAAACCGTACACTTACAAACTGTGGTAGCCCTTCGGGGTGGCCGCATGCCTTTTGCATAATGAGTCTGCGAGTTACCGTATGTGGCAAGGTTAAGCATCTACGATGTGGAGCCGAAGCGAAAGCGAGTGTTAATAGCGCGTTTGAGTCGCCTGCGGTGGACCCGAAACCTGGTGAGCTACCCATGAGCAGGATGAAGCTTCTTTAAACGGAAGTGGAAGACCGAACCATTGCGTGTTGAAAAACGCTTGGATGACTTGTGGGTTGGAGTGAAAGGCTAACCAAACCAGGTGATAGCTGGTTCTCCCCGAAATACCTTGAGGGATAGCGTCGATGAATGCAATTCACGGAGGTAGAGCACTGATTACTTAATGGTCCCTCCCGGGATACTGAGAGTTATCAAACTCCGAATACCGTGAACGTCACATCGGCAGTCAGACTGCGGGGGATAAGCTCCGTAGTCGAGAGGGAAACAGCCCAGACCGCCAGCTAAGGCCCCTAAATGATAGTTAAGTGGAGAAGGATGTCAGATTGCGAAGACAGCCAGGATGTTGGCTTAGAAGCAGCCACCATTTAAACAAAGCGTAATAGCTGACTGGTCGAGTGGTTTGGCGCCGAAAATGATCGGGGCTTAAACTATCTGCCGAAGCTGCGGGTTTCGAATTTATTCGAAGCAGTAGGGGAGCGTTGTATACCGGGTTGAAGGGAACGGGGAACTGAACCTGGACTGTATACAAGTGATTATGCAGACATGAGTAACGATAAGACGGGTGAGAATCCTGTCCGCCGAAATCCTAAGGCTTCCTGGGGAAGGTTCGTCCGCCCAGGGTTAGTCGGCCCCTAAGGCAAGGCTGAAAAGCGTAGTCGATGGGAAACGGGTTTAATATTCCCGTACCGCTGTATGTGAGTGATGGAGGGACGCAGGAGGTTAGGTCAGCTGTCGATTGGAAATGACAGTCTAAGTGCGTAGGGCATTGAATAGGAAAATCCGTTCATGTTTGCCTGAGACACGATGGGACAGGGAGTCTTCGGACAAACTGGATTGGCCGATACCATGCTGCCAAGAAAAGCTTCTAAACGTTGAACATAAAGCGACCGTACCAAAACCGACACAGGTGGGAGGGTAGAGTATACCAAGGCGCGCGAGAGAAATACTGTTAAGGAACTCGGCAAATTAACCCCGTATCTTCGGAAGAAGGGGTCCTCAAATCGGCTAGTAATTTACTTACAACGTTGATTTGAGGCGCAGTGAAGAGGCGAAGGCGACTGTTTATCAAAAACATAGCACTATGCGAACTCGCAAGAGGAAGTATATGGTGTGACACGTGACCAATGCCAAAAGGTTAAGGCAAGGGGTTAGCTCTTGAAGCGAAGCTCTAAACTGAAGCCCTGGTGAATGTCGGCCGTAACTATAACGGTCCTAAGGTAGCGAAATTCCTTGTCGGGTAAGTTCCGACCTGCACGAATCGTGTAACGATCTTCGCACTGTCTCAACAGTAATCTCGGTGAAGTTGTAGTTCCGGTGAAAATGCCGGATACCCGCGGCAGGACGGAAAGACCCCGTGCACCTTTACTATGATCTGACATTGGATTTCGCTATTTCGTATGTAGCATAGCTGGGAGGCTTTGAAGTGTATTCGTCAGGATACATGGAGCCATTAGTGAAATACCAGTTTCGGTATATTGGAATTCTAACCACGATCCCTTGAATCAGGGCGTGGAACAGTGTCTGAGAGTTAGTTTGACTGGGGCGGTTTCCTCCTAAAGAGTAACGGAGGAGCACAAAGGTACCCTCAGCATGGTCAGCAATCATGCGTAGAGCGTATAGGTATAAGGGTGCTTGACTGCGAGACCTACAAGTCGAGCAGGTGCGAAAGCAGGTCTAAGTGATCCGGTGGTAGCTAGTGGTAGCGCCATCGCTTAACGGATAAAAGGTACGCCGGGGATAACAGGCTGATGATTGCCAAGAGTCCACATCGACGCAATCGTTTGGCACCTCGATGTCGGCTCATCGCATCCTGGGGCTGGAGAAGGTCCCAAGGGTTTGGCTGTTCGCCAATTAAAGCGGTACGCGAGCTGGGTTCAGAACGTCGTGAGACAGTTTGGTCCTTATCCGCCGTGGGCGTAGGAAGTTTGAAGAGATTAATCCTTAGTACGAGAGGACCAGGATTAACGTGCCGCTGGTGCGCCAGTTGTTCCGCCAGGAGCATCGCTGGGTAGCTATGCACGGGAAGGATAAGCGCTGAAGGCATCTAAGTGCCAAGCCCCCTCTGAGATAAGACTTCCCTTTGATCTTCGGATCATCTAAAGACTCGTTCAAGACTAGGACGTTGATAGGCTGGGCGTGAAAGTACAGTGATGTATGAAGCTAACCAGTACTAATTAGTCGTGAGGCTTGATCTTTATATTTCAAGTTATATAGGCGTACATGCGCTTTGCGGTAATTCCAATATTATACAATTGTTTTTCATTTTAAAACGATTTTCCGGCTACCATAGCGAGGAGGAAACACCTGTTCCCATACCGAACACAGAAGTGAAGGGCCTCAGCGGCGATGGTACTAGGGGGTAGACCCTGGGAGAGTAGCACGTAGCCGGTTTTATTTTTCAGACCTTGGATCTTTTGATCCAAGGTCTTTTTTTTAATAGTATTTAATTTTAACTAGGCGTGGAATTGAGATCCTTGATCTCGAATTTAGTGGTTTGGACTTGGAGGGATCATGAAACTCGTTATCGCAACGCGAAATGCCCATAAACTTGAAGAAATCAAATCTATTTTTGACTTTCAGCATCTCGAAGTCCTCTCCGCGTTCGACTTTCCTGAGATCCCTGATGTGATTGAAGATGGGAATACCCTCGAAGCCAACGCGATAAAAAAGGCGGTTGAAATTTCCAAAGCCACAGGCTGCTGGGCTATGGCGGACGACTCCGGACTGGAGGTTAACGTGCTCGATGGTGCGCCCGGGGTTTATTCCGCCCGATATGCTGGAGAGCAGTGCTCCTATTCGGATAACAATAAAAAGCTGCTTCGCGAGTTGATGGGCAAGAAAGACCGCTCCGCTCAATTCTGCACCGTAATCGCACTCTCCGATCCTGAAGGGAATGTTAAAACCGTTTCCGGGAAATGCCATGGACTTATCATCGATGAATTACGCGGTTCCACTGGATTTGGATACGACCCGCTATTCGTCCCTGAAGGCTATACGGAAACCTTCGCTGAACTTGGTTCAGAGGTGAAAAATCGCATCTCACACCGCGCCCAAGCTTTACAGAAGGCCTGCGATGAATGGGCTGATTTTATCAGTCGATAGCCCGTTGGTTCTTTCTGCGTAATACCCGATTAACTTGATTGGGATTTAATCACACAAAGTCGCCAAGAAAAAAGATTCTTCCCGATTTTTCGTTTTGAGTGACCACCAGGAGCGGGCGATAGAATACGATTTAGGTTAATTCTGTATAATTCAGCGCATTCTGCGGTTTGCAAACCTTCTGCACCGGACTATATTCGCAACTTCGATTTTAAGAAAGCAACGCAAGCATCTCACTTGCCTCGAGTTTAGGAGAAAGAAAATGATTACTGCCATTAGCCCGATCGACGGGCGTTACGCATCGAAAGTCGCTGAGCTGAGCGACTGTTTTTCAGAATACGCCCTCGTCCGTAACCGCGTGCGCGTTGAAGTGCTCTGGCTCATAGCACTCTGCGCCGAAAGCGGCATTCCCGAATGTAGAGAGCTCACGTCGGAAGAAGCCAACCTGCTGATGAGGATCGTCGAAGATTTCACCCCGCAGGAAGCCGAGTCCGTCAAAAATATCGAGCGCACCACCAACCACGATGTAAAAGCAGTTGAATACTATCTGAAAGAAAAAATTGAAGGAACCTCACTTGAAGAGCTTTCCGAGTTCCTACACTTTGCCTGTACCTCCGCAGATATTAATAATCTCTCCCATGCGCTCATGCTCAAGGACGGCCTCGCCGTATTACTGCCACACCAGCAAGAAATTATCGACCAACTTAAGGAGTATGCCAACGAATGGAAATCCGTACCCATGCTCGCCCGCACTCACGGGCAAACCGCATCGCCCACCACCCTCGGCAAGGAGCTCGCTGTTTTCGCTGATCGTTTAGATCGGCAACGGAAAAAAACAACCAGGGTTGAGATCTTAGGGAAACTCAATGGAGCCGTCGGGAACTATAATGCGCATCTTTCCGCCTATCCGGACGTCGACTGGCCTGCGCTGGCCAAGGGAATTATCGAGGATGATCTAGGCCTGCAACAAAATCCTTTCACCACCCAGATAGAACCCCACGACTACATGGCCGAAATATTTGATGCGATTAGCCGTTTCAATACGATTCTTATGGATATGGATCGCGATATCTGGACCTATATATCGATGGCTTACTTCGGCCAGAAGACCGTGAAAGGGGAGGTCGGTTCCTCCACGATGCCACACAAGGTTAACCCGATTGATTTCGAAAATTCAGAAGGAAATCTCGGCCTTGCCAATGCATTATTTGGACACCTTTCATCCAAATTACCGATATCCCGCCTGCAGCGCGACCTCACCGACTCTACCGTCCTACGCAACATGGGTGTTGGTTTTGGCTACAGTATAATTGCCTACCAGTCCACTATGAAAGGCCTCGGTAAACTCAAGCTACGCACCGAAAATCTTGCTGCCGATCTCGATAATGCATGGGAAGTATTGGCTGAACCGATCCAGACCGTCATGCGTAAAGCCGGTATCGAAAAGCCCTACGAAAAATTAAAAGATCTCACCCGCGGACAGCAGAAGATCACGAAAGAAACCATTCAGGAGTTTGTCCAAACCTTGGAACTCGATGAGGCCGACAAGCAACGCCTGCTCGAGATGACCCCCGCCTCCTACATTGGAATGGCGGAGTCTATCGTGGAAATGCTTTAACGCAGGGTTTTATCACGCAGAGCCCGTGGAGATAGAACCACTATTTCTGATGCCGACGGGGCTTTGCTCCCCTCCGCGAAGAATATCCCGCGACCCTTGCATGTGACCTTATCCATTTCCGCCGGCCAAAAAGAAAAAATACGGGCGGGCGATATTCTGGGCGCGTTAACTGCTCTGGGCGGGATTGCAGGATCAGAGATGGGCAAAATTGATGTCATGGGTTTCGTCGCCTATGTCGCCGTGGTTCGAGCCGTCGTGACCCGGGCGGAGAAAATTCTTAGCGAATCAAAGATTAAAGGACGAAGCTAGAACATCAAAAAGCTCGTAGGATGACCCATCGGTAGCGCTATGGACACCTTTCTTTTCTAGCGCAGGGCAAGACGGAAGAAGGTTTGGTTTCCGGTAGCCGGGAGGGTGAGCGTCTGGCGGCCGTTCACTAAAATGGGCGTTTGAGCGATAGGTTGCCATGAATCGGTGGAGAGATCGGGGGTGGATTCGAGTGCGCCGCTGGCGTCTACGAGCCAAGAGATTTCATAGCTAGTGCCGGTAAAATTGATTTGTAGATCGGCATTGGCAAAGGGGAGGATTTCAAAATTTTGCATCATGCCATTGTCTTCATGTTCGAGATTATGGCAGTGGTGTAGGAATTTTCCGGGATGATGGTCGAACCGAACGAGCAGGCGGACGGTCTCGTTGGGATAGATGAGTACGGTATCTTTCCAACCGGCATCTTCTGGCAAGAGGCTTCCGCCGACGCGCTCCAAGACTTGGCAATGGGCGGCGTGCATGTGCATGGGGTGGTAGACATTTCCAGTGTTTTGGTATTCCCAGAGTTCGAGTTTTCCTTGGGTCGGCTCGAAATCAACACGTTCTAGTTCGAAGAGCTGGCCATCGATATAGTGGGTGGTACCGGAGTTGCTAATCACGAAGGATCGCGAGACGACGGCATCGGCGGCGACGAGCGGGGTGATGGGAATGAGAGCGGTGGGCGGGGTGGCTACGCTGGAGGCTTGTTCCACATAGAAAGTCATTAAGTGGAAGGTGTTATTTTGGGCGGGGTTGCTCGGACCCGCATCAAGAGGTACGCCAAGGCTGATTAAGGTGACGGAGTTCCCAACGCTGATATTCCCAAAGTCCACGAGGATTTCCAGCCGTTGCCCAGGAGCCAGCACCGCATTCGTGACGGGTACGGGGGCGGAAAGTAATCCGCCGTCGGAGCCGATCAGTTGAAAGGAGCGGCCATCACTGAAGGCCAGCTTATAGATCCGAGCGGTCGAACCGTTGAGGATGCGAAAACGGTGGAGATTCTGATCTACGCAAAGATAGGCCTCCGGTGTGCCGTTGATGAGCGGGGTGTCGCCGAGGTAGCCGCGCATGAGATCGGGATTTCCGGGCGTGTAGGTAAACTCGAAGTTGGCATTGCTGCGCCAGTCGGAAATCACCAACGGAATATCATGGTCGCCTGCGGGCAGGCCGAGCGCATCGTGTTCGGGGTCGTCGATAATAAAAAAACCGGCGAGGCCCATGTAGACCTGCTCGGCGGTAAGGTGGTTGGTATGCGAGTGGTACCAGCAGGTGGATCCGCGCTGGTTGATTTTATAGCTGATGTCGTAGGACTCGCCTGCGGCCACTTGATCACGTGGGTGTCCGTCCTGCCGCTCGGGAGCGAGCAGTCCGTGCCAGTGTAGCACGAGAGGATTGTTTAGGTTATTCACCACGCGGGCGTTAAAGGTGTCGCCCCGTGTGAGGTGGATGGTCGGTCCGGGCACCGCCCCGTTGATCGCTAAAACGGAGGTTTGATTTCCTGGAAATATTTCTAGGGCACCAGGGGCTACAATCAGATCGTCTCCATTGTTCCAACTGGGCGGTAGGCGTAGCTCATTGCCGGGATGGGTGTTGGTGCAGTCGATCGCCCACGAAGGAAGTCCAATCGAGCAGCCTGCAGTGATGCCCGCTGAAATTTTTAAAAAATTCCGGCGACCTTGGTGAAGTTGCAGTCCGTTGCTTTGTTGGTGATTCGGTTTCATTGTAGGACTCCCTTTTTATTCGGTTGTTTTCAGCATCTGTTTCAGATTGAGGTCTCAAATTATGAGATTTCCACCTTTATTAACCATCGATCACCTGTTGATTGAATTCAACCTTTCTTTTGGTAATTTTATGGGGGCGAGTGGCCTTAAATTAAATGACACCGAAGCGTCGGATAGGCCGCAGGCAGAAAGGATTCGTTGACTTACAAAAAATAACACCCTGTATACAGGGCGGATGAAGACGATGAGTTACGAGACCAGATAAGCACCTGGACGGTGACTCGTGCGGTCTGACAAAGGGGCTACCGGGGTGCTCGAACAGACCCGCGATGTCGAAAATAAGCTCCCTTTCGCCATGATCGGCTTCGACTGCGACAACGGAAGCGAGTTCCTCCACCATCATCTCACGCGTTACTTTTTACGCCGAAAGCAACCGGTTGGCCTCACGCGTAGCAGGCCGCACCACAAAAATGACAATGCCCATGCCGAGCAAAAGAACTGGATGCACGTGCGCGAACTGCTCGGCTATGACCGACTCAACAACCCGGCCATGTTTAAGGACATCAACGCGCTCTACCGCGACGGTGAAAAGCCTGCGGTATCCTGAGTGAAAAGTAGGAAGCCGCCTTGCAACATGCAATACGAATCACTCGATCCCTTCGTTCTGGGCAATCGGATTCAGCATCGACTTCGCAAGATTGAAAAAATGAAGAAAACCAAGGAGCTCGCCACAGTCGAGGAACCCGGGTCCCCCGACTGCCGCCACCCCTTGATAACCCCCGAATTAGAAGGGCCCCATTAATGCAGTCAAACGACCCCTCTTCTGCACCTCTACGGCGTCATTTATTAGTGAGGCAATGCGGGGTTTATAGTTGAACGGACTAATTATGCTTATGACTTTGGTGGTTTGGGCTTGCCGAACTGCCGTCCATGGATTGGCATCCTCCGACGAGAATGAGTGCGCTAAGTGTGGTGATAGCTAAGGTTATTTTCAGTATTCTTTTCATTCTATTTCTCCATGTTTTATTTGTTTAACTTTTTGACCCGCTGTTCCTCAATCGCTGAATAGAGCACGGGAACCACGAGCATTGTGACCACCGCAATCAGCATTCCGCCGAATGAGGGAATGGCCATCGGCACCATAATATCCGACCCGCGCCCGGTGGAGGTGAGGACGGGGAGTAGGGCCAGAATGGTGGTGGCCGTGGTCATGAGGCAAGCTCGGACTCGGCGGTTTCCTGCAATCACCACGAGGTCTCGAACCTCTTTCTCCGACGTTGGCGTGTTTTCTCGGAAGCTCTGCGTGAGGTAGGTTCCCATCACAACCCCATCGTCGGTCGCAATGCCGAAGAGGGCTAAGAAGCCGACCCAAACCGCAACGCTCATGTTGATGGTCTGAACTTGGAAGAGGTTTCGCATTTCAACCCCGAAGAGATTGATATCCAAAAACCATGGTTGGGCGTAGAGCCAGATGAGAATGAATCCACCGGACCAGGCAATGAACACCCCCGTGAAAATAAGCAGGGTGGTGGCGGTTGATTTAAACTGGAGATAAATCAGCATGAAGATGGCAAAGAGCGCAATCGGCATCACCATGGCCAGTGTCTTGGAAGCGCGAAGCTGGTTTTCATAGTTTCCGGCAAAGTGATAGCTGATCCCGCGTGGAAGAATAAATTCACCACTATCAATCTTAGTCTGTAGATAGGCTTGGCATTGCTCGACTACATCCACTTCGGCATAGCCGGGCTTTTTATCGAACACGACGTAGCCCACGAGGAAGGTATCTTCGCTTTTAATATTTTGCGGTCCGCGCACATATTTAATTTCGGCGAGTTCGATGAGGGGAATTTGCTGCCCGTTGATGCCCGGAACGAGAATCCTATCGAGTGCTTCAATATTATCGCGCAGCTCGCGGTTATAGCGAACCCGAACGGGGAACCGTTCTCGACCTTCAATCGTTCCCGTCACCTTTTTCCCGCCAATCGCAATTTCGACGATGTCTTGGAAGTTTTTAATTTTAATTCCGTAGCGGGCGAGCGATTCGCGATCGGGGACGATTTCCAGATAGGGTTTTCCCACGATGCGGTCGGCCACTACGGCCGCCGGTTCGACCGACGGAATTTCTTTCAGAAATCGTTCGATTTGGAGCCCCACCTTTTCGATGGTTTCCAGGTCGGGTCCCTGCACTTTCACACCCATCGGCGCGCGCATGCCACTGGCAAGCATCACAATACGAGCCGCAATCGGCTGGAGTTTAGGGGCGGAAGTGGTGCCGGTAATTTTAGCCGCTTTCACAATCTCGTCCCAGATATCGTCGGGCGTTTGGATCTCTTCGCGCCATTGACGATAGGGCCGTCCACGGCGATCTTCGATGAGCTCGCCATTTTCATCGCGCACAAATTCGCCGCGTTTATATTTAAAGTTAATCCGTTGTCCGTCGAGCGAGCTTTTGTATTCGGGGATGTAGTTAATCACCGTTTCAATCATCGAGAGCGGGGCGGGATCGAGCGGGGTTTCGGCGCGGCCTAATTTGCCCACCACCGATTCCACTTCGGGGATGGATTGAATGGCCTTATCTTGCTTTTGAATAATATCGATCGCTTCGCCGATGGAAGCATGCGTCATGGTGGTTGGCATAAACAAGAAGGAGCCTTCGTCGAGATCCGGCATAAACTCTTTCCCAAAGCCCGGGAAGGTGTGGGTCAACTTTTGACCGGGCGAGCTTTGTTTAATTCCGTCAGGGAGCCACCCGAAGGTTTTTTCAAATCCAAGCCAGCTCGTCACCCCAAAAATAAAGAGGGCTAGCGGGATCGAAAGGAACGTTTTTTTATGAACCAAACACCACTTTAGCAACGGGGGGTAAAAATGCTGGAAGATCTTGAAGAACGAGAGCAATCCCGCCACGACTAAAGCGACAAAGGCTAGGTTGCGAATAAGACCACGTTCGGGGCCAAGGGGTTCCCAATCTACCGTGAGAAAAAATCCCACGGCGGCAATCGCCAAATAGATCGCAATACGAGGCGTCAGCGAGGAAATCTTTTTCGGCATATAGGGTTCGCCGAATCGGTATATTCCAATCAAAACGAGTAGAATTCCGCCGAGCACGGTGAATTTAAAGGCCAGATAGATCCCGAAGAGAATGAGGGCTCCATTCAGCAGAGCGATCCATCGTTTTCCTTTCATCTTTCCGCAAAATAGCGTGTGCGAAGCTGCAGGGAGCATGGTTAGTGCAATCAGCACGGCGGCAACGAGCGCAAAGGTTTTTGTAAAGGCCAGCGGTTTGAAGAGCTTGCCTTCCGCGCCGATCATCGTGAAGACGGGGAGGAAACTGATTACAGTGGTTAAGACCGCGGTCAGCACCGCGCCTCCCACCTCGGAGGATGCCCGATGTACCACTTCTAATTTAGACTCTTTGGGGTCGGCTTGATCCAGATGGCGGAGAATATTTTCGCAGATGACGATGCCCAAATCCACAATGGTTCCGATGGCAATCACAATGCCCGAGAGCGCCACAATATTGGCCTGCACGTTAAACAGCTTCATGGCAATAAAGGTGAGCAATACGGCGAGCGGGAGCATCGAACTAATGACCAATCCACTCCGCAGATGCATCACCATGATGAGGATAACGATAATGGTGATTAGAATCTGCTGGCCAATGGCTTCGTTGAGCGTTCCGAGGGTTTCATAGATCAGCCCCGTTCGGTCATAAAAAGGGACGATAGAAACCCGGCTCAGCGTGACCCACTCCGGCCAACTTTCAACGGAGGTGCTCTGAAGGTATTCTTTCCACGGTTGTTGATTTAGCGCGTCTTCTTCAAAGGCATCAAACCCATGATTTAGCCCGAAAAGGTGGACGATTTCTCGGGTCGTTCTTTTGAAATCAACGATGGCTTTGGAAGGTAGAGCGTCCTTCGTTTGTTCGATTTTGTCTTTCACGTTTGAAATCACGCGTAACGGATTATCGCCATAACGAGCCACCACAACTCCTCCAACCACGGAAGCGCCGCCTTTATCGAGTGCACCCCGGCGCGTTGCGGGGCCGAGGGTCACGTTGGCCACGTGTTTCACAAGCACCGGCACGTTCTCGCCATTCACTTTGATGACGCTATTTTCGATGTCCTCAACTTTTTTAATGAACCCGATTCCCCGGATGAAATATTCCACCCGGTTGACTTCGATGCTCTGGGCGCCCACGTCGATATTCGCGCCACGGACCGCGGCGTACACTTCGTCGACACTCACGCCATACGCGCGCATGGCATCGGGATCAACATCCACCTGATACTCCCGAACAAATCCCCCGATGGAGGCCACTTCGGCCACCCCGTCGGCGGCGAGAAGCCAGTATCGTGCATACCAATCCTGAATGGTTCGAAGCTCTTCGCCATCCCACCCGCCGGTGGGGTGGCCGTCGGGGTCGAGGCCTTCAAGCGTATACCAATACACTTGGCCGAGCGCCGTGGCATCGGGGCCGAGCGCCGGGCGTACGCCATCGGGCAAAGTGCCGGGCGGAAGGCTGTTGAGTTTTTCAAGAACGCGGGTACGCGACCAATAGAACTCGACGCCTTCCTTGAAGATGACGTAGATCGAAGAGATGCCGAACATGGAGTATGAGCGGATCGTTTTAACGCCCGGAATACCGAGCAGTTGAACCGTGAGGGGATAGCCAATTTGGTCTTCGATATCTTGCGGCGAGCGGCCCATCCATTCGGTGAAAACAATCTGCTGGTTTTCGCCGATGTCTGGAATGGCATCAACCGCCACCGGATAGCGCTGCAACTCGCCCACTTTCCAGTCGAACGGTGCCACCAAAATTCCGGCGAACATAACCGCCATGGTGAAGAGCGTCACCACGAGTTTATTCTCGAGGCAGAAGCGCATCAGCTTCCCGATTGCTGATTTTTGTTCGGGGGTCTGTTCAGGGAAGGTGGGGCTACTCATGGTCTGCTCCAATCGGGTCTTGAATTTCGCCGCAACGCGCCATGGAGGCGCCGAAATACGGGTTTAAGATTTCATCACTGGACTGGAGCCATAACGCTCCGGTGTTATCAAAAGCCATGGAGCAATAGGCCTGCTGCACAGGCCGGTGGATCGGGAAAATCCGGAGCGTGAGTGCCCACTGTTTGGACAATGAGAAAAACGCATCGCGTTGCTTCTCGATCGAGGAGGCCTTTTGCAATTTAACGGTGTAAGCATTCAGGTTTTTCAGGTGATCCATCCACAGCATATGGCCTTCGCCTTCGAGTAATCCCATATCGACGTGTTGGAGTTTTTCCTTTAACTCATCGGCGGCGGTTTTCGCCGACTCCATGTCGTCGGTTCCGAGCGCTTGCTGGATGTTGAAATAGGCCGTAAGTGCCGCTTCAAGTTGTTGAGCAAAGGCGGCCGGAACGTCGACGGGTTGGGCGGCGGCCTGTAGATCATCGTGGTTCATTTCAGGGGAATCGTGCGATTCGCTGGGCGCGCTCATCATGCTCGGTTTGGCGCGGATTTGAAGTTCGGCATCCAATTTGAACGCCCCGCGAGTAACCACGCGCTCACCCTCTTCGAGCCCGCTGTTCACCACATAAAAATTACCGAGGCGCTGGCCTAATTGAACTTCCCGCCCCTCATAGCTTGGTTTTTCTTGGTCGGGGATTTCAACATAAACCACGGCGCGTTTTCCGGTTTTTAGGGCGGCGGTGACGGGGATGAGCAGGGGTGCATTTTCTTTGGCTTTGGAGACATAGCCAAGCGATTCTGCGGGCACTAACGGCATGTCGCACACATCGCAACTTCCCGGTCCGTCTTTTACGATTTCAGGATGCATTGGGCTGATCCATTTCCCGGCGAGGCCGGCGTCCATAATACGGCCCCCTTCGGCGATCATGGGTTTGGCAATGGCGCGAACAAACATACCGGGTTTTAGTTTGAGCGTTGGGTTTTCAACAATCACACGCACTTTGGCCGTACGGCTGGCGGGGTTAATGATGGGGTCGATGAAGGAGATGGTTCCAGAGAAGGTTTCTCCGGGATACGCCTCGGTGGAAAATTCGACGTTTCCGCCATAGCGTAAGCCAGTGAGATCGCTTTCGTAGGCATCGAGTTGAACCCATATCATGGTGAGATCGGCAATGGTGTAAATGCGCGTGCCGGTCTTCACATACATGCCTTCTTGCACATTTTTTTGAATTACAATACCCGAGCGGTTGGAATAAAGCGTCATGTGGTCGCTCGGGGTTCCGCGCGCTTCAATTTCAGCCACCTGTTCGGTGGTGAATCCCCAAAGGCGAAGTTTTTCGCGCGACGCAACAATCGTTTTTTCAGCGGTTTCGAGCAGGTAGGTGCTGTTCGAATTTTTCAATCTTTTTAGGGCTTGGATGGATTGGATAAGCTCTTCTTGCGCCGTGACTAATTCGGGGCTGTAGATTTCGGCAAGGTGATCCCCTTTTAAAACAGAGACGCCCGTGTAATCAACAAATAGACGGTCAATTCGCCCTGCTACCCAGGAAGAAAGATACGACACGCGGGTTTCGTCGTAGTCGACTTTCCCGATCATCCGCACTTCCGCCGATGCAAAGCGGCGGGTTGCTTTTGAGGTTTCCAGTTCCATCAATTTGGCGGCATAAGGGCTCACGCGAATTTCGCGTTCGCCCAAGTCCTCGTCATCGCCAAGTTCGAGTGGGATGAGATCCATGAAGCAGATCGGGCACTGCCCTGCTTTTGGAAGTTTGAACTGTGGGTGCATAGAGCACGTCCACACTTGGGGCGCGGTCTCGACGTGCTCCGCGTGTTCATCGGGTGAAGCGCTTGAAGGGGAGGAGCCGGTGAGCCGACCGCCGACGAAGGCGATAATGACAACGACAATGAACGGGAGAATAATTTTTTTACCGAGTTTCATAATGATTCCTTACGAGTTGATCCATTTACCAAGAAAAGTGATTCATTCCAAAAACAAGCAATCCGCCGAGGTGTCCTGTTGCTCCCACGATGAGCACACTTAGGCCAAGAGCGGTTCGATAGCGGCAGGTTCCCGTGCCTTTGCGATGGAGCCATTCGGAAAGCGCGGCGGTGAGGGTGATCCCGCCGAGCGTGGTGAATCCCAGGAGCTTATGCCGGAAGAGGATTGCCGAATAGTCGTCCGGATAGTGGGTGCCAGAAGCCGCTGCCAGGCCAAGGGGGATGGCAACAACGACTCCCAACACCGCAATAAGAAGGTTAAATCGAGCGGCATTCCGGAAGAGAGGAGTGCCGGTGAATAGAAATAAAAGCTCAGCGAGTGCCGCCGCCAAAATGAGCCCGATCGGGAGATGCACCGAAAGCGGGTGGAACTTTCCAAGAAAAGAAATCAGCTTGGCGAATCCGGTGCTGGCCGGATGATCCGCTTCGTGATCATGAGCGACCTCTTCTTTTACATGCGTATCGTCGGCGGCTGAAGGTTGTGGAAGTTTTTTTACATACGTCTCTGGGGTTTCAGAAAAAAGATATCTGCAGGTTTTGCAGCAGAGATAGATCCGCTCGCCCTCGTAATCGACGAATAGAGTGGGGTCGATGGGTTCCCCAAGCATAACGGGGCAGGTCAGCTGCTTCGGGATTTTTTCATGCCCTTCGCTGGCGTGTCCGGCCAGAGGAAAAAATGCGAAGAAGAAGAGGATAAGAGAGAGTGTTTTCATTTTTTTTTACTCGTTCTCAACGAAGTTAGATGCCGCGTCGATTTTTAAAAAGTTGATCCCAGAGAGTTGGGCGAGTTGAGCGCGAGCAATCAGGTGGTCGGCCCGGGCCCGTTCAAAGGCGAGTTGGAATTCGAGCAACATTCGCTCGGCGTCAATGAGATTAAGAAATTCCATGCTGCCCGATTCATAGCCCTGCCGATTAACTTCTAACGATTGCTCGGCTTTTGGAATGAGGCTGTCGCGGTACAGGTTAATTTTCCGGCCCGCATCGTTCAAGTTGAAAAGCGCTTGCCGAAGATCGGCATCAAGCGTCTGGCTGCGGTTTTCGAGTGTGAGTTGTGCGGCCATTTTTTGATGCGATGCGGCCTCAATTTTTGCCCGATTTTTTCCAAACCAAATCGGGAGGGTAATGCCCACGGTTCCAATAAGTGGGTTATCCCCCCCTTCGGTATCGATGTATTGCACGCCAAGAGAAAAGTCGGGGAACCGTTCGCGTTGAGCCAGTTTTACACGATGGTTACCTTGTTCAATCTGGTATCCCAATTCCGCAAGTTCAGGGCTGGCGCTCCGAGCTTTATTTTGGAGGTCTGCCGCATCGGTTTCAAGGGCTTGATAGGGGAGTTCGGCGGGCCACGGAAGTGGCGCTTCTGCCGGGCGGTTGAGGGCCGAATTGAGATTCGCAATTTGGGGGGCACGCAGATGCGAAAGCGAGGAGAGCCGGTCTTCGAGCCGTCCCAATTCAACTTGGGCCTGTAGAATGGCCGCCATGGGCGCACCCGCTTTGTATCGAGCACGTGCAACCTCTTCGAGACTTTGGATGAGTTGAATGCGGTCTTCGGTGATTTCGATGCTGCGTTTAAGGTAATGAAGTTCCGCATAAGCGCGGGCAATGGTGAGGTTTAAATTCAGTTTTTCACGCTGGTAGCGCGCGCCAACTCCGGCGGCGACGGCGGAGGCAATCTCCTTTTTCATGGAGAGCTTTCCAAATCCTGGAATCATTTGAGTCAGGCCAAATCGCTGATTTTGTGGTCCGGTTCGGGTTTCGACGGGTTCAAAGTAGTAGCCGTAGGCGAGCGTCGGATCGGGAAGCCCTTTTGCACGGAGATGATTTCTTCCGCGCCTTTCCATTGGCTAAAGGCGGCCTGAAGCCGAGGGTTATTCGTGGCCCCATATTCCAATGCGGATTGTAAGGTCAACTCCGATTCAAAGGGATCGGCATGAGCGCCGAATGTGAGTGCACAAAAGAGAGCGGAACCACGAAAAACACGACGTACACGAAGTTGTTTCGGAGTGCATTTTTTTGGGGGATTAAATTCGTGTGGGGTTGTGTTCATTCGTGATTCCTTATGCTTCTAGTGCTTGTGTCCGCTACATTTCTTTTTGGAAGTATCACTCTTTGTGGTCGCCTTATCGAGTTGTACGCCTTGGGCCTCAAGCTGGCTGATGTATTTTGCTGGATCCGCCTTGATCTTTCCAATGCATCCCGCGCAACACACATAAATACGCTTTCCATTCACATCGGCATACTGAGCGTTATTAATCTTTCCGCCCATGACTGGACAGGTGGTTTGCTTCTTGTGTGCGTGGCCCTCTCCGGCCTGTACGGCAACGAGTCCCGTTCCTAGAATAATGGCCGTGAGTAGGGTGAGTGCTTTGTTTATTTTCATGGTACTGCTCCTTTTGGTTTGTCTATTTCGAGTGTTCGTTGTGGGTGCTACTCTTTTTAATCATTTCCTTGTAGTCGTAGTTGACGAACCAGAAGGGAGTTTCCGATTCGTTCAGCAGGTGTCCCGAATGAACGGTAAAATCTGAACCTTCGCTCCAGCCCTTATCGGCATGCTTGGCGGTCTCCTTGGTGGCTACGATTTTCCCATTGATACTGAAGGTTACGGCGCTATCCAACTGCTTAGCCTTAACCGTATAGCGTTTTGCGCAGTTCGGGTGCAGATAGACATAGCTGACGTGGTTGCCCTCGCCAATATGCATGTAGGTGACCTCCTCCGTCAGGATAACCTGCTTCGAGTTGCCATGGTCGCTGGCAAGTGCGGAGTGCAGTAGAGTCAGTTCGTTGATCCATCCACCCCGGGTCGAATATTCCACCGCGAGGCGAACCCAGCGCTGTGCCGATCCTTGGTTGTTGTCCTGTTCGGTTTCGATTTCGTAGTAGGGCGTGTAGACATTGTCATCCACATAGATGCGCTTGATTTTTATGGTGACTTCTTTCTCGGCGGCCAGCGCCGAGGTTCCGAGCTGTGCCAGCAGCAGGGCGGGTAGGATATATTTGAGGTATTTCATGATGTGACTCCTTGGGTTGGGTTGGATTCTGTGAGGGCTTGTTTAAGAACCGACAAATTAAGGGGTTTGCAGAGTAGAGTGTTAATGCCAAGCCGCTTCGAATCGATTCGATAGCGAAGGTCGCAATGAGCGCTCATCATAACAATGCGGCAATCGGCAGGGAGTTCGGTCTTGAGCATATCGAGGAGCTCGTCGCCGTTCATTTCAGGCATGGAATAGTCGAGCAACAACACATCCACCGGGTTGTTCCGGACAAAATGAAACAAGGCCTGACGAGGATCTTCAAACGCCGTGACGCAATGTCCTTCCCGAGCAAGGGTCAGCTCCAAGCTTCTGAGCAGGCTTAGGTCGTTGTCGATAATTACAATATTCATGGGTCACCTCCGACGAGCCTATTAACACGAGGTGTGCCAAATTAATAAACCTAATAAAAGCAAGGTTTATTGACTATATAGAAGGGATAGTGACTGTAGAGATAGTCAGAAAATGACCACTGCACATCAGTTTCTGACTATATTATTGAGGAATAGGGGGCAGAGCAAAAAGGCGCTAAATTAAACAGGTTCGCATTCGGTAGGGATGGCTCGCCGACCCCGGCTGAAATATTCTTTCAGCAAGAGGTCAAAGTATGCCCCCGAGTGATACCGTCGCTTCGCTCCGCCCTCTGGGCCGCCCCCTCGGAGCCTCTTCGGCACGCTCCAACTTACTTATGGGGATTGTATGGAATGCCGGGGGGCGATTCCATGGTTTTCTTTTTGTTTCTTTCCAACGACTGGACGCCGTGCGGACAGCGCATCCGAGATGAAAACCCTGCTGGCGACCTACAAGGAATTCCGGAAGCTGACGGATCGATGGATCCGGTTGTCGATCGAATACGCAAAGATTGAGTTCTTCACACCCTCGAAAAAAAAGACCGTCTAAACTGACTTGCGCCCGGACGGGCTCTATTTAGTCCGTGTAAAGCGGCGGGTGAAGAGAAGTCCTCCGCCAAATAGGGCGACCAAACTGATGACTGTAGGTTCGGGAATGACCGTAACACCAATTTTTAAAGGTTGGTTCGTTTCTGCCCAGCCGAAGTTGCCCAAGGTTCTAAATAGAGTCTTATTTCCGATTTTCCATCCATTTCCAACAATTCCGGGATCGCCCGGTGTTTCATTGGAGGAGACCGTATCAGCGAGGGTGAGGAAATCACTCGTTGTACTTTGAAAAACTGCGAAATATTCGGTATTTGAACTGAGGGATGTCGCGACGGGCAAATTGATTGTTTGCTCCTGTCCCGCCGCGCTTGACAACATATTACCGCCATTCAGCGCACTTCCTATTGGGTTTCCTCCGCCCGCGGGGACATCAGAGTTAACGATTCGCAACTGCCCAAACCCTGTGTTTTCATCTTCCCCTTGAGTATAGGAGATCGCGAGTAGCTCATAACCACCGGTTAGGTCTCCGGTGGTGAAAGAAATAGCAAATTCTATATTTTGAGCTTTTACACCATTCGGTGTACTTGATTCAGGAAGGTTTGACACGGCGATAATATTGCCATGGGCGAGCATTCCCGCGAAGAGTGAGCTGAGAGAAATAAGTACTATTCTATTCATAATATCCAATATTAAAGGTTATCCAGAAATTTTATAGAGGTTTGATCCCTCGGCGTCAAATGCGTTCTTCTGTGATTATAAAACGGCTCGGTATAATCGATGGCGGGTGCTATGCATTCGGACGGGCGAGTGAATAATCGGTGATTTTTTTGCGGAGAGTGGTGGGGGAAATATCGAGGGTGCGGGCGGAGCGGGTGATGTTCCAACCCTCAGCGAGTAGAATACACTGGATATGTATTTTCTCGGCTTGGGCTAGAGTTTTCCCAAGAAGGGCGGCGGGGGGTGTTTCGAGAATGGAGCCGAGGAAGTTAATGTGTTCGGGTAGGATGAGGGGCGATTCGGTGAGGGCGATGGCGCGGGTGATGACGTTCTCGAGTTCTCGCACGTTGCCGGGCCAGGGGTGGTCGAGTAGCCGTGCCATGGCGGCGGCGGAAATTTCGTCGACCTGCCGTCCGAGGCGCTGGCCGAGCGTGCGCAGAAAGTGATGCGCCAGCAGGGGGATATCTGATGGGCGTTCGCGCAATGGGGGAAGCCGGAGTTCGCCGACGGCGACGCGATAGTAGAGGTCTTCGCGGAAGGTGCCTTCCCGCACTCTCTCTGCGAGGTTGCGGTGGGTGGCAAAAATGGCGCGACCCCGGAAGCGTAGCTCTTGGTTTCCGCCGACGCGCTCGAAGGTTTGTTCCTGTAAGACCCGGAGTAGTTTGGCTTGGAGGTCGGGATCCATATCGCCGATCTCGTCGAAGAAGACGGTGCCATCGGCGGCGAGTTCGAGCTTCCCCATTTTTTGGCGGTCGGCTCCGGTGAAGGCGCCTTTCTCGTGGCCGAAGAGTTCGCTTTCAAGTAGCGTCGGTACCAGTGCGGAGCAGTTGATGGCGACGAAGGGTTTTTCGGGGGAAGCCGCTTCGTGCATGGCCCGAGCCACGAGCTCCTTGCCGGAGCCGCTCTCGCCGTGGATTAGCACATTGACTCGGCTTCGGGAGAATCGGCCGATCTGTTTGAGGAGTTCGAGTATTTTTGGATCGGTGCCGACGATTTCGCGGGGCGGTGCGGGGGCGGGCGGGGGTGCGGGTTTTTCTGTGGTTGCTTCTTCGTGATGGAACTCCCGCCGCATCTTTTCAATCGTTAGCTCAATGTCGTCCACATCGAAGGGCTTGCGGAGATAGTCGTAGGCGCCGTGGCGCATGGCGGTGATGGTGGCGGCCATATCCTGCCGCCCCGAGACGATAACGATGGGGATATCAGGGTGTTTTTGAACTAGTTTTTCGAGGACTTCAAGTCCATCCGTATCTGGCAGGACGAGATCGAGTAACATGAGGTCGGGTGCCTCGGCGTTGAGTTGGTTCCAGCCCTCGGCGGCGGTGCAGGCGGTGCGGACGGTGTAGCCTTTGGTTTTCATGATGATTTGGATGGAGCGGCAGAGGGCTTCGTCGTCGTCGATAATCAAAATATTTCTCATGTCTGATTCCCTTCGTTGGGGAGAGTGATGGTAAAGGTTGCGCCCGGGTTGGTATTTCGGAAGTCGATGCACCCGCCGTGTAGTTCAACAATTTTTTTCACGTTCGCCAACCCCAGGCCCGTGCCTTTTTTCTTGGTGGTGAAGAAGGGCTCGAAGAGTTTTTCAGCGATGCGTTCGGGGATGCCTGACCCTCGATCGGAAACTTCGATCAGGAGTTCTTTTGAGGAAGAACGTTTGAGGGTGAGCGCAACGGAACTTTCGTCGGGACTGGCTTGGATGGCATTATCGACGAGGTTGGAGACGGCGCGTAGCATCTGCTCGTGGTCGATAGGTAAGGTGTCGATTTGGCCGGCGTTGTGGAAGGTAAACGCGACCTTTTGTTCGTTCCCCCGCCGGATGCAGGTTTCGATCTCTTGCATAAAGTTGGTGACTGGAACTGCTGTTTTTTTGAGCTCTAGTTTTCGGCCATATTGCAGCAGGTCTTCCAGCATGACTTCGAGCCGCAGGACCTGTTCGCTGGCAATTTCGCCTAGCTCGCGGTGGATGGGGTCGTCCTGTGTGGCGTGTTGAAGGACTTCAATATTCATTTTTATGGCGGCGAGTGGGTTGCGCATTTCGTGCACGATGCTAGCACTCAATGCGCCAATGGCTGAGAGCGCCGCAGCTTGAGCGAGTTTAGCCTGGGTCCGGTCAATTTCGTCGAGCATGCGGTTAAAGGCTTCGGCGACTTCAGCATGCTCTCGGCCGGAAAAGTGTTTCATTCGGGTGGTGTAGTGGCCTTCTGAAATTCGAAGGGCAACCTCGGCCATGTGGCGTAGCGGGCGGGTGAGGCGGCGGGCGGATTGTCCCGCGAATAGAACGACGATCACGAGAGAGACCAGCCCGGTCTTGGCAGCACGTTCGCGGAGAATACTGATCCACGCGAACGCATCGCGTGTTGGCGTTTCAGAGACGAGTATCCATCCGAAGGGATCCAGTCGTAAGGAAGCTCCCACCACCGACTCTCCAGACAATCCGGTATAGGGTGTTAAACGGGAAACTCCTTTGTACATCTCTGGAAGGTTAATTTTTGTGTCCACATTTTGTGATCGGTAGGTCTGGGAACTCAGCAGTTTTCCGTCGGACGTGGCGATGAAGGAATGAATATTTTGGTCGGTACTGAGGGGCTCGGCCAGAAGGGGATATAACGTCGATGAGAGATCCAGAACCGCTACCGCATATCGGTTATATTGGGGTACAGACACGCCAATATGAATGCCGATTAGGCCGTTGCCATGCAGGTGGGGCTGAGATACCACCGTTGCTTCGCCCGCTTCGAGAGCCTGTTGGAAGGCCGGAGGAAGGAGCTTTTCGTCGTTGTGATTTTCGGCCCCGACATAGGAAATTCGATCCCAATTATTGGAGTAAAGCGTGATGCTTTCATAGGCTGGATTAACATGTAGTAATTCTTCTGCGCCACAGCTACAGGCGGTTTCATCGGCCCGCATGGTGTGGTTTCGAAGTTCCCGGGTGCGCTCATCCAGCCAAGTCATAATGCTTCTTCGCTTGGCCTCGGAAATACTTTCAAGGTGATCTTGTTTGAGTTGAAGCACGGCTTGGCGGGCGCAGTGATAGCCTTGAAATGACATAATCAATAGGGGGGTGATCGCTACGAGGATCATCCAAAAGAGAATGGAGGATGCAATACTACGGCGTTTTTTCATGATATAGGTTACTTACCCATTCGTTTGATAACGGTCATAATTTCGGCCAACTTTTCATCGATATCCGCTTCGTTCTGTTCCTTGAGTGTAGCCGCAACGCAGTGCTTGAGGTGCTTTTCCAAAATTATTTTGCTAACCGATTGCAGTGCCGAGCGGGCGGCTTGGATCTGGGTAATGATATCGACGCAATATTCGCCATCGTCGATCATGCGGTTCACTGCCCGAACCTGACCTTCTATCCGAGAAACGCGGGATTTATTTTCGGTATGTGTGGTATTTTCATTTTTCATAGAGCACTCCCTTTTTCACGAAGGGGCCGGATCCCATTCGCTAGAACGAGCACGAGAAAAATCGTGGACAGCCATTCAAACCAGCCGGCCGATTGGGCGGCGTCGTGGCAGGCGTATACGCTGGCATCCGTGTAAATGGGGAACTGATTGAGCAGCAAGCCGGCGCCGATGGCCGTAACGGATAGCGCAAGCAGGAAGACGGCAAGTTGCTTTTTCCCAATCAATTTCCAGAGGGTCGTCAGTGCGGCGGCGTTGGTTGCGGGGCCGGTAATCAAAAAGACTAAGACCGCTCCAAGCGGAATACCCGCTTTGATGAAGGACAGCGCGATCGGTACGGAAGCCGTGGAGCAGACATATAAGGGGGTACCGATGACCAGCATCAGCAGCATGGCCAGCCAGAGGTTGGTGGTTTGGTCGGCAAAATAGTTTTCTGGAACGAGCCCACTAATGAGTCCCGAAAGAATAATTCCGAAGAGCATCGCCTTTGAAATATTGCGCGGCAGGGTGATGAAGACGTATTCAAGCATGCCTAAGCATCTCTTTACTGGTTTTTTTTTCAGAGTCGCACTCGCCGGTTGAGCAGGGGTCGGGTGAGGAGGGTCATCCTTGGGGGTAACGGCTTCGACGGCGGTTCCGCAGATAATGCCGGAAATGAAGGCCACCACCGCTCTGAAAACAGCACACGGAAGTCCCATCAGAGCATAGGTTACCATCAGGCTATCGATGCCCGTCTGCGGGGTGGAGGCCAAGAACGAGGCGGTGGCGCCTCGGCTTGCTCCATGTTCTCGGAGGGAGGCCGCCAGCGGAATCACTCCGCAAGAACAGATGGGCATGGGAACTCCCACCAAGGCGGCTTTGAGCGATTGCACCCAACTTCGGCCGCCCAGATGCTTCCGGACAAAATCCTTAGAGAGCACTGCGGAAAGAATGCCCGCCATTAAGAAGCCAAACAAAAGGTAAGGCGCCATGGCCATAGTGACGAGCCAGATTTCGTGTAGAATATTTAGAATGAAGGGCATTGAGTCTCCTCGAATAGAGAATAGGCTATATACCCCTGTAGGGTATAATATTCAATAAAAAAGAGGGGGTGCTTTGCGGATTATAAAATCGCCATCTTGACCACCACCTTGTGGATTAGTCCATTTCCAATGAGTGGAAGGTGGGCGTCTGTGGGAAAGAAGAGGGTGAAGGAGCCGGGCGGAACATGGATGATGCTATCGGGTTCGCCCTCGAAGAATTCGAGGTCTTTTTCTGGATCGTACTCAGCAGAATTGACGAGGCCCGTTCGATTTTTCCAACCCACCGTCTCCTCACCGCTGATTACATACTGAATATCCAGATAATTGCGGTGTCCTTCCAGCTCCCCCTCATGAACCTGGCGTCCGTCCATGGTCATCACAATGGCATAGACTCGATCGCCCATGATTTCGTGTTTTCCATCGGGAAGATGCTCCAGTCCCGGTTGACTAAGAAACCCAAAGGCCTCTGAAAGGCCATCCTTCAATCCCACATACTTCGCCGCATTTTCCAGTGTATCCAGTATCATCTCTCTTCCTCCGATTAAAATCCAAATCCCATTTGGCCCGCCTTCTTATCCCCTAGCTTTTCATCCGAGCCGAGCAAGGCGATGAATTGTTCTTCGTTCAAGATGGTTACGCCCAATTTTTCGGCCTTCGCTAGTTTTGATCCGGCGCTTGCACCGGCCACCAGATAGCTCGTTTTTTTGGATACGCTACCGCTCACCTTCCCGCCGCGTGCGCGGACCTTGTCTCCGCCCTCGTCACGCGTCATCGTTTCGAGCGATCCGGTCAGCACGAAGGTCAGGCCTTCCAGTTCATGGCTTCCCGTGGGTTCCGCTTGTTTAAAGTTCACGCCCGCAGCCCGTAGCTGGGCGATTACCGCTTGAGTTTCGGGGGCGTTGAAATAGTCGACCACCGATTTTCCGACAATGGGGCCAATATCGTGGAGAGCTTCCAACTGCTGAATATCCGCCTCCATCAGGGCATCAATATGTTTGAGTTCGTTTGCGAGAAGGGTGGCGGCGCCCTTGCCGACGTGGCGGATACCGAGGCCGAACAATACTTTTTCGAAGGGGCGTTGCTTGCTCTCTTCAATACCTTGGATGAGATTTTCAGCCGACTTTTCACCCATGCGCTCTAGCCCGAGCACCTCGACTTTTTTAAGGCATATAGTTCCGCCGGATTTTTAACCAGCCCGCTGTCAACGAGCTGTATAACAAGCGCCTCTCCCAGTCCGCTAATATCCATTGCACCGCGCGAGGCATAGTGAGCAATCCAACTTTTCACTTGGGCCGGACACTGAAGATTGATGCAACGCAGCGCCACCTCTCCCGCGCGCTTCTCGGTCTCGCTGCCGCAGGCAGGGCAGGTGGTCGGCATCGTGAATTCCAATTCAACACCCGTTCGCTTTTCGGTAAGTACCTTTACGATTGCGGGAATGATTTCGCCGGCCTTTTCAAGGATAACGCGATCGCCAATTTTGATGCCTTTGCGCCGAATCTCATCCTCGTTATGTAGGGTGGCGCGTTTGACGGTGGTTCCGGCCAGTTGCACCGGTTCGAGCTCGGCGACGGGCGTCAAAACGCCCGTTCTACCCACCTGAATGGAAATGGCATGCAGCGTGGTTTCAGCCTGCTCAGGCTCGTATTTATAGGCCACCGCCCACCGCGGACTTTTGGCGGTGTAACCCAGCTTTTCGTAAAGCCTGCGCTCGTTGACTTTAATTACGCCGCCATCCATTTCAAAGGGGAATTCATGGCGCATGTTTTCGAGTTCGTCTAGCCGATCGATAATTTCTTCAATTTTCTCGCTGAGCCAATAGGTGGGTGTACTGCGTAATCCGTAATTTTTAAGGGACAGAAGCATCTGCTCGTGAGTTTCGAAGGAGACGCCGTCGAGTTGTCCGGTGGCGTAGAAAATAGCATCGAGCGGTCGCTGGGCAACCTCGCGCGGGTCGAGCAATTTAAGCGATCCGGCGCAGGCGTTGCGCGGGTTGGCAAAAGGTTCCAGCCCCGCTTCCTGTCGCTGCTCATTCAATGAGGCGAAGCCGGCGATATCCATGTAGATTTCTCCCCGCACCTCCAGCACGGCGGGGGGCATTAGATCCGCCAAACGGAGCGGGATCGATGGGATGGTGCGGACGTTAGACGTCACATCATCCCCCGTGGTTCCATCCCCGCGGGTGACGGCGAGCACCAGATCCCCGTTTTCATAGCGTAGCGAAATCGCCACGCCATCAATTTTCGGTTCGAGAATATAGTTGAAGGACTCCGCTGGAATCAGTTTGTGAATCCGTCGCTTGAATTCAGTCACCTCCTCCTTCGAATAGGTATTCGAAAGGCTCATCATCGGGACGGCATGCCGGGCGCTATCAAAGCGGTCGAGCGGCGCACCGCCCACCCGTTGGGTGGGGGAGGTGGGGGTGGAAAATTCGGGAAACTGTGTTTCGAGTTTTTCCAACGACTGCAGCAATTGGTCATATTCGCGGTCCGTAATTTCGGATGCGGCATCGAGGTAGTAGAGGCGGTTATGCCGTTCAATCTCCGCCCGCAGGGTCTCGATCTTTTGTTGCGTTTTTTCTAGGTCATTCATAGAAACCAATTTACCTATGTGTCGTTTAAAAACCAATCATTTTGATGGTATCTTGAAAGGGCTCTTCGCATGATATGGCCATGTTTTATTGCGAAGCGTGGGTCTAATACCCCGCTGCTTGCAGCGATAAACTTATTTAAGAAAAAACTTAAAATACCCCGCTTACGCGAAGCGTAAGGCGAGCCTAGGCGAGATAGCTTGCTGCGGGGATTTTTATCTTTTTATTCTAGCCTTTCAAAGGCGGTCATTAGTTTGGATGCCTCGGCTGAAGGGGAGGCGTCGCAAGCCTTGCAGATCCAATAGAATTCCGCCAGATCGACGCGCCTTTCACCTAATTCACAGTGGGCCACAAAAGAGTGTTCACGCTCAAGTTTCCGTGCCAAATCCCGTTGGGTAAGCTTCGCTTCTTTACGAAGGCGAGCCAGTGTGTCGGCAATGATTTTTCCATTCTCGCTATAGATCGTTTTTTTCATTGATCGGTTTTTACGAGCAAAAGAGGTTGCTCTAAAATTCCGAGCAAGAAAAACTTGCTTTGAATGTTTTTAAAGATCATAAGATTTACATCTTTTGAGAAAATTTGTTTAACTGACTTGGGGTGAAGAAACCAGCAACGCACAGGGAGAGTGTCATGAAAATCGAGATGGTTGTATTGGGGGTTATTTTTGGAGCTTCCTGTTCCGTGATAGCGAAAACTACGGAAGAGGCCACACCGGGAATCCCCATCGTTGCTAACGAGCAGATGCTTGGGGAGCGATTGATCTCGATTCAACGGCAATACTTTCCCGTTAGTTTACCTTCGCTAACGGAACGGCTACTCCAACCCGCGGGGAGTTTTCCGGTCGACTTTAAGGGCTTTGATCCGAAAATACGTAAGGGATTCCGAGGCTGGATCGACGCACATGGAATTGTGCATTATTCCGTGGGTCTGTACGAAGATGATCGGACGGGCGAGATTGTGGTATTGGATGATTCGGGGTGGGAAATATTCAGGATATCTCGCAAGAAAACGTACGATAAATACGATCTCCAGCGTGAGTTTTTCGAACTGGAAAAAAAGGAAGTTCTGAAGAATGAGTTTACACGAAATATTTTTTTACCCCATAAAATCAGTACGGTGGTAGACCTCGTGGCGTTAC
>JAJRRI010000028.1 GCA_024279685.1 Verrucomicrobiota bacterium
CTACGACGTCCTTTTTGAACACAAGATGGTACTCAATCCTATCGCCGGCGTGGTGCTCGGATTTCTTGTCTTACTGGCAAGCGGTTCTATTTGGGTCGTGGTTCCATCACTCAGGGATAAGCTACTGCTCTTTGCTATAAGCACCAGTTTGAGCTCATGCTGTACCGCCATTGGAGTTTGTATTTTTTCCCCGGTTCCCAATACACGATACATGAGCCCCGTCCTGTCCCTGTCTCTGATCAGCCTGATTGGGTTTATGGCTTGGTGCTGGCTGACTGTGAGTAATGGAGGCGAAAAATTCAAACTTGAAGAGAGTTGATAACCTTTCCGCACGTACTTGCATTGCTGTTTTGAGATCCGTAAAAATAATGAAAAGGCCGCTTCCAAATCAAATGCGAAAAAGGCATGGTATTGGGTCAATTGCGAATTTTGGTTTAGGTCGTTTGAATCACGTAAAACAAGGAAGAATTGGATTATGAAGGATAAAAAGGAATTTTATAGCCTCTTGGCTGAACTAGATGGACAGCCATTTCCCGAGTACAAACAGCTAGTCGGCGACTTTGATTTTAGCCGCTATGTTATCAAATGTGCCAAGATTGATCTGGCCGACGAGACAGAACACCCTGTATTCAGTGTCCGTATTCCGCAGACGATCGCGGAGATCCCCGAATACCTCTTCGATTCCCCTGTACGCCGAACCGCCATGGAGGACCTACTGCTCCGGCGTCTCGCTACCCATATCGAGTCGAGCGCTAATTACGATCACAACGGCATTGCCCGTCGCCATATTTATTCGGCCACACCGAACCAGAAGATCCTTCCTCGCAACGCGCTGCAACTGACCAAAGAATATGTTGAGGTCTATATTCAGATCATCCTGCCGGTCCAACAGATCCTTATCGATGGAGAGCCATTAACCTCTATTGACGGTGAAATGGCACAGCATATTTTCTTCGACGATTTGCCGGAAATCATCTGTAACAGCCTGCTTTATTGCAACGTGGATACGGAGGAAGCGGATCGTTTTGTGAATAACATGGAAGATGCCGACCGTCTCCGCCAACATTTGGGCGCCAGTGGTCAAGTTGGTTTTGTGGCTGAAGGCGCATTGATCAGCCGCCTTTCCGGCGAAGACGAGCCGGACTACGAACACCTTACGCCGGTAGAAATTGATGCCGATTTGATTGAAGAAATTGAAGTTCCGCATGGCGGAACGGTGCGTGGGCTTGGGATTCCGAACGGTCTGACGCTGATCCTCGGTGAATCCAATAGCGGACGAGTTGATCTGATGGATGCGATCTCGCAAGGAATCTATAACCACATTCCCGGCGATGGGCGTGAGCATGTGGTCACCGTGGCCGATGCGGTCCATATTCAATCCGATGTCGGCCGGCCCATTCAGCAAGTGGATATCTCCGCCTTTGTTTCCGAATTGTCCGATGGTGGAACCCCCGCTTCGTACTCCACTAAGTCCGCAGGCTCGTTCACTTCGCAGGCCGCTTCGACCGTTGAAGCGCTTGAAGCCGGAGCACGTGTGCTGATCTTTGACGAGCACACCTCATCCTCCACCTTCCTTTCGGCTGACACTCGCGTTAGTCCATTGCTCGATAAGTCCAGCCGCAACACGCTGTCCGCCTGCGCTCGCCAGATGGTCGACGAATTGGGCGCTTCCATGATTGTGGCTGGGAGTAGTCTCGTGGCGGAATTCATTCCGATTGCTGACAAGATTTTGAAGGTTGAAAATTTCCGCATCACAGATATTACCGAAGAAGCTAAAGCATTAGAAATTGTTCCGTCCTCTACCGCGAACGGCAATGTGAACCTCGCTTCCATGCTCAGTCGTTCTCGCTGGGTAATGCCGAGTTCAATCGATCCGAGCGTGGGCCGCGCAGATCTTGTGATCTATAGCGACGATGCCGACTTTCTACAATTCGGTCGCTCGCTTGTCGAACTGGATGCCGTCAAGCAGATTGCGGATGCTGACCAAGCGCGCGCCATTGGCTTCGTGCTTTACTACGCAAAGCTCCGTTATATGGATGAAGGGTATCCGCTTCGCGAAATTCTCGACCTGGTCGATCGCGACCTCAGCAATGAAGGCCTCAATATTCTCGCGCGGGATCTTCGCGGCGATCTAGCTCGTCCGCGTCGCTACGAAGTTGCAGCGGCCCTCAACCGTCTGCCCGCCTTCCGCGTTTCGCACGTCACGGAATAAGGTTGGCCACAGATAAGTAGGTTTTTTTTAATCAGTAGAAAACCTATATCATTTGTGGACGGATATGAAACTGGTTCTTCAACGTGTAAAACGGGCCTCGGTTACGGTGGATGGAAGATTGATTTCTGCCATCGAATCGGGCTTGCTCGTTTTAGTCGGGGTGTCGCATAGCGACACCCCTTTTGCTGCCTACCATCGAGCGCGCAAAACCCTCAAACTCCGAATATTTTCTGACGCAATGGGGACAATGAACCGCTCCGTTGAAGATGAAGGCGGCGCGGTGCTCGCCGTCAGCCAGTTCACCCTCTACGGCGACTGCACGAAGGGCAACCGTCCCAGTTTTATATCCGCAGCTCACTCGGAGCAAGGGGAGGCTCTCTTCAATGAATATGTTCAAGCCTTGAGGGATTTAGGATTTCCTCCAAGCACCGGAAAATTCGGCGCCGATATGCAGGTTGAACTTCTTAACGACGGCCCCGTCACCCTCCTGCTCGAATCCACCGGACGCACGAAGAATTAGGTTTCTCCTGTAATCCTTCTGGAAATCCAATATCTTAATATGCATCTGTGAAATCTACGTAATCGGTGGAGAAAAGAACCATGAAGCAAAAGACGACGGTTGGAATAATTAATAATGAAACCCTGGCCTTTACGGCTGGGCGCGATGTGGAGCTCGATCATGCGCTGATTACCGTCGACTGCATCGGGACCGCCGCGCATGTAACCATGCTCTCGAAGATGCCCGTTAACCCAAAGCTCATCACCGAAGCCGAACGCAAGCAGGTGATTGAGGCGCTGATCGAAATCATGGGCCTTGCGCAGCAAAATAAATTTAAAATTAAACTCGCCGATCAGGATGTACATCTCGCCATCGAACGTACGCTTACTAAAAAGCTCGGTGACCTTGGCAAGAAGATTCACACCTGCCGTAGCCGGAATGATCAGGTGGCCGTCGATCTACGCCTCTATGCCAAGGAGCAAATTCTCGACACCCTCGAAGAAGCCGCCGCATTGGCCGCTGGGCTGACCGCTTTTGGTAAAAAGCACGAAGCCGTTCCCATGGTTGGCCGTACCCACATGCAGCCCGGAATGCCTTCGAGCGTTGGTCTCTGGGCCACTGCGCACGCCGAAAGCCTGCTCGATGATTGTGTCCAGCTCATCAATGCCTATGCTTTAAACGATCAGTGCCCGCTCGGTTCCGCCGCCTCCTACGGCGTTCCGCTACCGATTGATCGTCAATTAACCTCCGACTTGCTCGGCTTCAGCCGCCCAACCCATAACGTACTCTATGCCAACAACAGTCGTGGCAAGATGGAAGGTATTGTCCTTTCCGCCATGAGCCAGGTGATGCTGACGCTCTCTCGCCTCGCGCAGGATTTTATGCTCTTCACCATGCCGGAGTTTGACTATTTCAAATTACCTTCCGAATTTTGCACCGGAAGTTCGATCATGCCACAAAAGCAAAACCCCGATGTCTGCGAACTGGTTCGAGCTAAAGCTTCGCGCGTCAAGGCCGCCGAGCTGGGAGTCTATGATCTCATCAAGGGGTCGCCCACGGGCTACAATCGGGATCTGCAGGAAGCTAAAGAACTCTTCATGGAAGGCATCGCGACCACCCGCGCCTGCCTGCGTATCCTCTCGCCGATGATTAAGGAAACCAAAATGCACAAGCAGGCGCTCATCGATGGCTTCACACCTGACGTATTCGCCACCGACCGTGCGCTCGAGCTCGTGGCCGAAGGCCTGCCTTTCCGCGATGCCTATCATTATGTGAAGGAAAACCTTCAGGAACTTGAAACCATCGATCCCGTCGAATCTATTCAGCTAAAGACTCACCTCGGCGCCCCTTTCGGCCTCGATTGGAACTACTTTAAAAACCGCACCGCCGCTGTAAAGCAGACCGTCCGCGACGAGCGCAAGTCGTTCAACAAAGCCATTTCAAAATTGTTGGGAACCTCGTACCCCTTGAACGATTAAAAATCCTCGCCCTGCCGAGACCTTCGTCGTGGGGTATGAATCTGCGGGAGCAATCGTTTCAGATGACGATGGATGACCACGGGGAAATAGTGAATATTACCTGCGAATTTTAACGGGGATTAGCAGAGATGAGCACGGGTAAAAAACAGTTTTCAAAACGAGGGTCAGATTTTGGGCGGGATAATCATCGAGCCCGGAAAAATGTCCATGCATCCGGTTCTAAGCCACTCATTAAAGATGAATCGGAACTACCCGGCCTATTGGAAAAAGCGAAGGAACCACTCATCCTGATTTTGGATTGCGTACAGGACCCTCATAACCTAGGCGCTTGTCTGCGCTCGGCGAATGGGGCTGGGGTGGATGCGGTCATTATTCCGAAAGACCGTTCGGTGGCCGTAACCGATACCGCGATTTCGGTCAGTTGTGGTGGAGCAACCCATACCCCGATTTTTCGGGTTACGAATTTGGCACGCACTATGGATTTGTTAAAAGACCACGGCGTGCGCATTGCTGGAACCTCCGATCATAAAGGGACCGAAAATCTATACGAAGCCGACCTTTCCGGGCCGCTGGCTCTGGTGATGGGTTCCGAGGCGAAAGGAATACGCCAGCTAACGCAGAAAAACTGCGATTTCTTACTGTCGATTCCCATGGCTGGATTTGTCGAATGTCTCAATGTATCTGTCGCCACCGGCGTCTGCCTCTTTGAAATCGTTCGCCGTCGCTAAGCGGGTCAGCAAAGTTGCTTTTCCTTTCCCGGTTTCATTTATAACTAAATCGATCCCCGAACCACTTCTAGAGCGGAACTTAATCAGGATGGGTCAGCTCGAATATGAGGGGTTGGATGAGGGCGGAATCGACGGGGCGGCCCCATTGAATGGCGGCGGTATAGTGGGTTTGTTTTGCGGCTTTAAGGGCGGCGGTATCGAGCCGACGATGGCCGCTGGACTTTACAATTTTAACCTCCCCGGCGGTTCCGTTGGATCGAACTTCGATGGAAAGAATCACGGTACCTTCTTCTTTTCGCCGTTGAGAGATACGGGGGTAAGTGGCGCGGATGCCTTCGGTCGGGAATGCTTCGGTGATTATGCCTTTATCTTTTTGCAGGCTGGCATTTTGCTCAACCGATTCAATCGCGGCTGGCTTGGGCTGAGGGGATGATTCAATCATGGGTTCTGGCGTTGGAGTCGGTTCCTGAACCACCGGCTTTGGCGGGCTTTTAAGTTCTTGCGGCGGCGGGTCGGCGGGGACTGCTCGGCTGGAGAGAGCGGGAATAAGCGTGAGTTGAACCACCGTTTTTCCCGTTTCGAGCTGAGGCTGTGCGGAACGATGGAGCCCTTTCCCATATAACGCCGCAGCGTGGATGGCGATGGATAGGGTGAGGCCGCCGAGCAGCGGAAGATTGATTATGGAGTTTCTGGTGTGCACGAAAATGAGACTTCCTCTATGCCAACTTTTTTCAAGAGATCGAGTAATTCAATGGCCAGACCGAGGTCGGCCTGCTTGTCGCCATCGATGAAGACGGGTTTATTTTCCTCGCCGCGTAACTGAACCACGCGCTCGGGAAGGCCTTCGATGGAGATGGGTTCGGTATTTAGGTAGAGCTGGTTGTCGGCATCGATCGTGATGGAAATATAATCCTTCGTGTTTAGCATAGCGCTTCCCGCCGCGGGGAGATCTACCTTTAAACCGTGGTGCATCACCATCGAGACCATGGCATAGATGAAAAAGACGAGCAGCAGGAACACCACATCGATCAGCGGAAGCATCTCGATTCGCGTCTTTTTAGTTTCATATCCGGAGCGTAGTTTCATGGGCAATTTTGGAGAACAGAATAATTAGGAACAGAATAATTTATTTTCGAGTGTCGTGAACTGGATGGTGGAGCGATTTAGGTTAATCCAGTAGAGATATTTAAATGGGGTATGGGATAGAAGTTTGATTAGCTGAGTTTCATATCGTTTGGTATTGTCTTTAGCGGCTGTGATTAAGAAGAATTCCGTTATGGAGAGGCACGGGAATTTTTGATGGCCTAATAATTGGGTCCCATTTTTTATTTCAATTGAATGGATAATTTCCTGTTCCCCGCCGAGAAAGTGGATGAGGGCCTCTTTATAGAGATGGGTATCGAAAAAGGCACCCCAGTCATTCAAAAGGTCCAGCATGTAGACTTTTAGTTTCTGGGAATTTTCTGAAAATTCAGTCCAAAAAGAATCCTGAATATGGAGTGCTGATCGGGTTGCATGAGTGAGTGTTGTTGATACAAACTCATGTTCGACCGATGTTGGACGAAAGTTGATAATTTTTCCATGACGGGTGTTCGTTGCAAATATATAATTTAGGGTTTGAATACGTTGCGAGTCTTGTACGGATTGGATGGCCTTCAGTTCGTACACGCTATTATTAATCAAAAGGTCAATAAAAAGGCTCTTGGAGTAGTTCTTGTGGATAAGTTTGATTTCAACTTCGCGCTCAGCTTCAAAGCTGTTATCGAGGCATCTTTGCTTTAGTTTATTGCTGTAGATTTGTTCATTATAAAACCGACCCAACTCATTATGTATTTCGAAGGCAAGTGCCATGACAGAATAGTCTAGCTTATGAAAAGCATGTTCTGAAAGGGCTTCTACAAAATGGGGTAATAGGATTGGCATACAATGATTCTGTTCCTAATTATTCTGTTTCAATACGCCGCTCCATCCCTTTCTGGACGGCGATTTCGTAGCGGGTAATGAGTTGCTCGAGGTGGCGAGCAACGCGCTCAACCTTGCGAGTGAGGGCGTTGTAGGGCAGGAGTGTGCCGATGGCGATGGAGAGTCCGGCGGCGGTGGTGATGAGGGCTTGTGCGATTCCTCCGGTAACGGCTTTGGGGTCTTGAAGGCCGGCCCCGCCAAGCAGGTCGAACGAAATAATAATGCCGGAAACCGTGCCGAGAATACCGAGCAACGGGGCGGCAGTAATGAGGGTATCGAGTACGGAGAGGTAGCGTTTCATCTTCTCGATCTCGAACATCGCCGCCGCTTCCAACGATTGGGTTAGACCGTATTTATGCTGGGCGAGTCCACGGGTCAGGATACGGCAGACGAGGCACGGCGAGGCTTCTCCTTCACGAACGGCGGTTTCGAAATCACCTTCTTTGGTCAGCGTAAAGATGCGGTTGATTAAGGTCTGGTTTTTCTGTCGTGAAAGTCGGAGCCAAAAAATAAGCCGCTCGAACACGATGGCCAGTGCGACGATGGAGCACGCGAGCAAAGGCCACATCACCGGCCCGCCTTTGAGTATTAAGTCGTACATAAATCGTCCCTTTAAAACTGTATTGGAGAATTTTTAAGCAGATCGGGAATCGGAATCCCAGACTCCGCCTACTTGAAGATCCGGATGATCTGTTCTTCGGTGTAGCATTTCTTCATATCGAGTTCTCTTTCTTATATTTTTTCACAGAAAACGCTCATTAAAAATTGCCTACCCTTAAGGCGTCAGATCATTATTAGTATATATCTTCAAGGCCGTCCCTTCAATGGGATGGCATAACCATTAGAGATTGCTTGGCGCGTGGGTTCATTATTGAATTAGAAAATTCTTTCTCTAAAATCAGTAATGCATTCCTTCTCAGCTTTCTTTAGCTCCCTTTTCAATCCTTCAGCCTTGTTGTTCATAAGTTGGTCGTATGAAGGATAAACACCGCTCTCATATGAGTCGTATTGAAACTTTCCCGATGCAATCACGGTTTGTTTTTTTGTATCGATCAACTTGAGTTTGCAAATGTATAGAATTCGATAATTGTTCCAATCTAAAGGGAGATATACAAAGCCCCAGTTGAAAGTTTGCACATCTAGAACTAGATCTGAATCGCGATAATTGAATGCAATCTCTTCCGCATTTTTAGATTCTGTTTTTTTATTCGGACGTTTTACGGTTAACTCGTATTTAGTTGCCAAATCATTCACCAAAGAGGTCGCAATGGCTATTGCCGGGTCAGGCACCTCGTTTTTCTGAATTATTTTGTTTCCCTTGCTGACCATAGCCACGCTACCAATAGCACCAAACATCCCCTTACCTGCCGTCATAGCAGAAAAATCAGGAACTTCGCGTACAGTATATGTGATGCTCTTTCCCCGGTATGCGCTTCCGATACTAGGAGTTAGTAGAACGGTTTTTGTCGCGCATCCGCCCAGTGTTAAAATTAGGCCTATTCCAAAAATAAATCTTTTCATATTTTTTTATTTTTATTTAAATATTTAATACAGTTAATTATACACACCCATCAAAGGATCACTTTTTTAAAATCTATATTGATTGCTCTTTCAACCGTTATTCATCATGGATTAACAACGCAGTCGCTTTCTTTTCCCTCAAATCTCCAATTAACAACGATGCGAGTTTCAGGGTCGTATTCAAAAAAGTAGCGACATGTCCTTGTGTATTCATACTCATTTTCGATATTTCCATTTTCTAACACTTTTCTTCCTAAGAGGCGATCAGGACGCTTCCAAGAACGAGTATCATCAATACTCCTGCCAACATTAACCTGCATGTGATCTTTAAAATTTTCATGAGGTGATATGCACGAAGAAAGCAACAAAACGAGAGATCCAGCCGATAATGATTTCGCACAAATACTTATTTTCATCACTAACCCCTTTTTCTTAAAATTGCATTGATTTGAATGCTCTGTGATACCGCCTGCATCTGCATGGAAAATGTTGATCCTTGCATGGCGTTTCCGAAGATCGCGCCGGTAAGGAGCTGATCCCTACACACCCATCATATTATCCCAGATATCGCTTTGGCGTTTCTTTTTATAATCCTTCTCTAGTCGAACCTTGATATATTCTGATTTTTCGGTTCCATCTGCATGGATGATTTTGATCTCCGCCTCAATATCAAACGGTTCATAGGTCAATCCCATATCTTTGGTTATAATAAATTGAAAACTACTGCATCCTGACTTTTCCCCCTCTTTTTTGTTTGGGTTTTTTACTTCGGTAAAGCTGTCTTCACCATCCTCAAAGGAAAGTATTTCCCCTGTTTCAACGCCAATGATTTTCACTGTGCTTAAAGAAAGTTTTCTTTTTGAGTATTTGTCATATGAATCCACATGAAACTCTATCCACAAATCATAAGGGAACCCATGCTTTGCTTTCTTTTTTCTACCGTCTTTATAGTTCGCCTGTCTCGACCAAACACCTACGAAAAGTTGCCCTCCAAGCATATCTTTACTAATACTTTTATATTCGCAATATTCATGCACTCGGCAACCGCTCAACAATGCACACAACACAGAAAACATTATCACTTTCCTTTTCATCAAAACCCCCAGGCATCTGCCAATTTATAACCCTTATTTCCGCTAAGTAACGCTCCTATCCGCAAACCAAAATTGGTAGTTGGGTTGGAAATATTTCCATACCCTAAATAAGGAACAACATCCAGTAGTGTATGGGTGAAGATATTCCTTCCGTAGTTGAGTGTTCCCATATTTACCGAATCTGTAACTACGGAGTAAAGTCCGTTGCCATTCGGTCTTAAGATAATCTCATATCGACCATATTTATTCCACCAGCGAGGGCCTTTTGGTGCTGTGGTGATCTTAATGTTATTTTGGTTCGGTGAACCGATGCGATGGGAATTGGCTGCATCAACTCCGATATACCCACCAGTTCCCGTTGTAAGTCCTTTAATACCTCCAAACTCTTCCAAGTCAATATTATCTCGTTCGGCAAAACCTTCCTTTTCCCAGTAAGTATTATTTTTCTGATTTCTGGACTGATGAATCTCACCTAACTTTTTAAAGCCCTCTCCAATCAAGAGAGCAAACGCCCCAGTGACAGCTCCGGCGGCGAATTTTCCACCACCGATTGCGGAGGCGGTTCCGCCGACCAAGGCGGCGGCGAGGGTTTTGAGGGCGAGGTTGGCTTCGCCCATGGCACCCGAAATTGCACCGGCTCCAAATCCGGCGAGGAAGCCGGTTTCCCAGCTACCGCCTTGCGCAAGCGAGATAGCGCTGCCAGTTACGCCGTGTGCCAGTGCGGTGGTGAGTTGGCCCCACGCCGCCACATTAATATATCCGCCCACGGCTCCGGCGACCGCGCCCCATGCCGCGCCGGTTAGGCCATTTCGGAAGGCATCGCCCAGACTCCCGCCGGTAAGGAGCGTCCCGCTAAATCCGGCGGCAAAGCCCCCTGCCGCTCCGGCGATTGCTCCGGTCAGGACGCTGCCCCACACCCCCGCAGCGAAACTACCAACAATAGGACCCGCTAATCCCAGCGTTAAAATCGTAACGACCACGGCAATCACAGTGCCGACGATGGCTACCCAGTATTTCTTTACGAAACTCTTGGCCTTCTTCCATGCTTTGCTCAGCCATGAATAGCCGGAGGGATCGGTGAGCGTTAGCGGGTTGTTGCGGACATAGGAATATCGATTATAGCTCTGGAGATCGCTGGGGGCTTGTACGATGGGGTCGGCGGAGAGGAAGCGGCCGAGGGTGGCATCGTAGATACGTCCGTTCATATGGACGAGGCCGACGTTATCTAACATTTCATGGCCGGTAAACCCCCGATCGGTTTCAAGCGAGGAGGTATTGACCGCGGATGCTAGCCAGGTTTCGGCACTTCGGCGTTTGCCCCAGGCATCGAAGGAATATTCTGCCAAGAGGGATACGGTTCCGCCAAAGCCTTCTCCACTGACCGCGACGATGGAACCGAGGTGGTTTTTGTGGAGATATTTGCGTTCAACATTTTCGGCGATGTCCTGTACGTGGATTCCGACGCCGCCGGATGGGGTGGAGACAAACACGCGGGTTTCTTTATGCGTCCATTGCCAGTTGGCGCGGTCGTGCTGATTCCCGCCGGTGAGCTCTTCGGTCTGCTCGAAACCGCCGAGGTAGAGCTTCTTGGTTCCGGCTCCATCCTTGAAGCTAATCTGGGCAATGCGGCTATGATTGATGTCGTAGGTGAATTCGGAACCGTCGTTGCCGTTGTAGAGGGTGGAGACCTTGTTGAAGGAGGTCCATACGGTGGAGCTGATGTTGGTTCCACCTTGGGAGTGGCCGAGCATATTGCCGCAGTTGTCGTAGGAATAGGTCATGCCATTGGCGGAGGTAACGGCGTGGGGGCCGGCGTTGTTCGCGCCGTATTGATAGGCGCCGACATCGGCTTTCGATTAGATATTGCCTATCGCATCATACACCATGAAGCTGGAAGCATGGCCTACGCCCACTAAACGGTTGAGAGCATCATAGCCAAAGGTTTCCGAGAGGGAGGTTTGCAGGGTTCGACTTAATGTTCTTTGCGTGAGATTCCCCAGTCGATCGTATTGGAATCCTTGGCTGTGCAGTCCGGAGGAGAGGTTGGAAAGCTCGATGCCTACGAGCCTTCCGGTTGGTGGATTGAACGACTGGGTGGTTTCTACCCCGTTGCCGAGCGTGTATTCGAGCAACTGGCCTTTGGCGTTGAAATCGACCTCATCGATGCTCCACCAAACATGGCCCGTTCCATCGGAAACCTGGATGACGGCTCCGCGCGTGTTGTAGGGGTTGATGCTCTCGAACGAGCTCCAGTTTGGGCTGAGGGCGTCGCCGGAGGCAATGACGGATTGCGGTCGCCAGAAGCGATGATTGGATACAACGCGGCTGAATTCGTCGTAGGTATTGCAGGTATAAAACCACTTATTATCAATGTTCTGGAGGGTGAGCAACGGGCGACCGAGAGCATCGTAGGCGTGGGTGCGGCGATGAACGAGATTAATGCCACTGGAGTCCGTCAGCTCTTCGCGCCAAAGTGCGCCAACCCTCCCGCCTTCGCCGGGGTTGTCGTAGAACCATTGGGCGGTTCCTTCGGGCGTAGTTCGCTGGGTCATGCGTCCGAGCAGATCGTATTCCATCGTCGTGACCTGCCCGTTGGCGTTGGTTTGGGCCGTCAATTCTCCGAGGGCGTTGTAGGCATAGAACCATTCGCCCATGTCGGGGGCGTCCTGCCGAATCTTGTTGCCCGGCAGGTCGTATTCCATGAAGATTTCGTTGCCGAGTTCGTCGGTGGTTTTACGAGGTTTCCGACGGCATCATATTCATAGCGGATTTCATAACCGAGGTTATCGACGACCTTGAGGAGGTCGCCTTTGGCATTTTTATAGGTTGTCGTGACTTGGTTTTCAGAGGGGTCTGTTCCACTGGGCACTACATTATTGGTGATGCTCGAAACCAGACCGTTATACCCATAGGCGGTTTTTGTTTCATCGGGGGCAATGGCAAGCTACGGCCTGCCCAGCTCGTCGTATTGCGTGAAGCCATAGTTTGGCGTATCGCCGGAAAAATAAGGGTCGCTTGCGGCCACGACTTGTCCCAGCCCATTGTAGCCGGTGTCCCGCAGGACTTTTCTTCCATCCGGAGCCTCTGTCTCCGTGCGAATTTCACGACCCTGGCGGTCGTAATAGGCTTTGGCGGGCGCGGTGCCGCTGGATTGGGTGGTGACGGAATAGGTCGCCTCCATCACGATATTCGTTCCGCCGGATTCAACGGGAACCGAAATGGAAATTCCGGTTTCCCATGTGTAGGCCGTGGAGGTTGTGGTGCCATCGGCACGAGTTTCAAGTTTGGGTCGACCCAGTGGGTCGTATTGCCATGCGGTCGTCAACCCATTGGGTCCGGTGCGTGACTGTACCAGTCCCGTGGCAGGGTCGGTGGCGATGATTTCGGAATGGTTGAACGTATTTTCAGAGTCGATCACGAAGCGACCCTTGGAATCGTAGGCCGTGTTCTGCACCGTGCGCTCAATAATATCCGCACCGGAAATCGTCTTGTTAGTAATGTTGCCGAAGCCATCATAAAGATAATCGGTTTTGAGCCATTTGGCGGTGGTGGGTTCCGTGGTTTCCCAACGAATCAAGCCGGTGCCGTTGTAGTAATCGAATGTAGCGGTGCGAACGACGTTGGAGTATCCCGTTCGGAGGTGGGTAACCGTCGATTGATTCAAACGACCCAGCAGCCAGTTTGCATCGTCGGCAAGGTAGCTATTTTCCGTAATCAAGGACGGTCTTGGTGATATTTCCGTACCAAAGTTCGACCGGAAAGCTATTGGTGTACTGCACGAGATTGGGAATGGACGCGGATGTATTCTGCCCGCCGAACCAACTGTAGGTCACTACTTCCGAAACCACGTCGTTGGTGTTTCCCAGGTCCCATCTTTTTTCCGTGGAGGTTGGCGTGTAGATAAACAACGGATAAAGGGAAACATAGTTACCCAGATAACGCCCCGGCCAAACCAGATTGTAGAGCCATGTGTTCTCCACCTCCTTGAGCAACTGTCCGTCTGGATCGTTTTCCGGATCGGGAATGTACCGGGTTTCGCTCTTGAGCTGTGCACCGGTCAGCGGGAAATCCTGCGCTAGATACTCGATTTTTGAAAGCTGAGTTTGCGGATCGTACGACTCGAAGATCTGGAATCCGAGGAATCCTCGATCACGGTGGGTACGGGCGTTCGCGTAGATATACATCGAACTGTATTTTCCTCCCACTCCATTATCTTTCAACATTTCGGACACCACCTGCATCGATCCCTGAAAATCGTAGGTCGGAAACTCTGCACCGGTGCCTTTCGTGTAGATATCCGAATCGGTCAACGGGCGATAGAACAGTTCCGTAGTGGCCGCATAGTGCCCGCCATCGCGCTGGCCCGTGGTGATTTTCTTCAACATCGGCGGACGACTTTGGTTGATCCATGCCCCTTGCGCCGTTCCGCTACGATAAATTTGGTCGAGCAATCCATCACCGTTGATATCAACGAAGCGCGAACCTTTGTCTTTTCCATCCGCGGCAACAATAGGCTGCGGTGGTGCGTAGTTGTTGTCTTGGAGCCAACCTGAACCTGTATTGATCCACGCATCCACACTCGTAGTATTGTTGCGAACCATGTCCACCAAACCATCACCGTTCACATCGACAAACAGCACCCCTTTTGCCGCCGCATTGTCCTGCTTCAAAATAATGGGCGGCACAAAGTTGGTGTCGGAATTTGCAGCCCATCCGGTTCCCGTATTCAGGAATGCACCCTTGTTCACCGTTCCATTCGCCAACTTGTGGTGATAGAGAAAATCGGGTAGCCCGTCGCCATTTACATCCAGCAATTGCGAATTAACATTATTTCCTGAAGTGTCAGAGAATACATAAGGAGGGGCATAAATACTATCAACAGAAACGTCAAGGGGTCTAGCAGATCGTAACAAAGAAAAGTAATTAACTCCGTCGGAACGCAACATATCGACACTATTATTTCCATCAATATCTAAGCTTCGAATTCCGAGATCACTGCCACCATCATCAATATAAAAACTATTATAATTTGATTGAACCCATCCCTGTGGTGTTGATGATTCCAGAATGGTTTGGGATTTTGCAGTTGTGGCCGGATCCGACATGAGATGAGCAAAGACCATGCGAGTTTTATCGAGATGGAGCCGCCAATATTTTCGGTTTCACCCTTTGTTTATGGTGATTTCGGGATTTTAGATCTCTGTTTATTTTTGACGGGGTCATTCTTTAAATTTACCAAACCAATTGGAATTTAGTGTTTTTTTAGTTTGGTAAATTTGAAGGCCGATTTCGATGGATTCTAATTAGTTTGGGGTGAAATTCTAATTGGTTTGGTAAATTTGGAAAAGTTTCCAATTGGTTTGGGGAATTTGGATTTTGGGACCAGAAGAGGTTGGTTTTGAAAAATTGTTAGAACAGGGAAAGTGTTAGGATAGAGGGAAAGCGAGAGATGCGGCGGGGCCTGTCGGGAACCCTGCAATGCGATCCGCTCTTTCGAGCGTCCTACGGCAGACAGAATTTCACCGTGTCACGCATCTCTCTAAAATCGGAAGGTACTCGGGTTCCCTGGCATGTCAAGTGAGGGAGAGATGCGGCAGGGCCTCCCAGGAACCCTGCATAGCGATCCGTGCTGAAGCACGTCCTACGGCGGGGAGAATTTCACCGTGTCACGCATCTCTCTGAATTATCTAGGTGGTATTTTCCACAACCGGAAAAGCAACCCATCAGTGGAAGGCGTTTTTGATGCAAGCTCGTCCAGCACTCGTACAGCCTCAATGACAGTTTCTGACTTTGTAATGTTGCCAATAACGATGTTTGCTGCATTTCTTAGCTTTTCGTAACCATCTACCTTGTTGCTCTCTGCATTGAAATAACTATCTAGGATTCTGCGAGTAACAAAGATCCACTTATATCGGAGATCTGGATCACACATTATGCCACCCAGAAACTTAATAACGCGAAATACGGTTTGCTCGTTTTGGTGATTTTCAGGCAATCCTTTATGAAATTCATCCTGCAGTGGAGTTCTCAGCAAATCTTCTAGCGCATCAACTCCAGCATTGGCGTCCGAATGCTCTCCAGAGCCCACGACAAGCTTTTCATCCCCAAGAAGCATTGCAACAGACACATCAAACTCATCGGCAATTTTTTTCAATGTTGATGGGCGTGGAGTAGCCCCGTGCTTCCATCTGGAAATAGTTGTGTGCGAAATTCCGAGTTTTCGGGCAAGGCCTTCTTTAGTCATGCCGTACTCCGCAAGTAGCGAATCTAAGTTATCTGAAAACACGTTCATTAATTATTCCTGTAATAATCACATAAACGCACTTGCGTTGGTGTGATTATTTGTTACTGTCGCCTCGTAACGTATGAATAACGCGGAGCATATGCAATGAAAAAACGGTTACCAAATATCGAGGGGATAACGAAAGATGCCGAATTGCTGGACATCAACCGCCACCATCTCCGGCGTGTACTTGTCGGCGAGCGTACTTCCCAAAAACTACTAGCTCGTTACCAAGAACTCAAAAAACGACAAGCAGCTGAGGTCGCGACATGAAAGAAGTTTTCAGGCTTGCAGATAACCGGGTGATTGAAGTCAGCGGCACTGATTTCTCTGTGAGGTATATCGCCTCAAAAAAGGGAATTCCGCCCATGTATGAGCTGGTTCAAAACATGGGGATGAGTCAGGCCGATCTTGCGCGCCTTTCCGGTGTATCGCATTCGACGGTAAATCGTTCATGCAATGGATCTATTCCGCGTGCAGTAAATCTCAAGAGCTTGGCGGATGCTTTGTCATTGCCAGTTCAAGATGTCGTTGAAGCAATCCGAAACGCCAATCCCACAATAAACATGAGGAAAAACCGATGAATAAAACTGAATTATTAGCCGGTGCAATCCTGCTCACTCTCCCTGCGGCCAAGCCGTTGCTGGTGACTGGAAGAACTCATTGAAGCTATTGCGAAATCGGGCACTACGCCGTCTGAGCCGTGGGATTTGCATGATGTAGTCAAGGAAGTGTGTCTCGGCTATCAGATGGTTGCGCGGATCGCCGGATTCTACGAGATCACGGAAAACGGCGTTATCTGGCTGAAAGAACAGAACCTTATTTAAGGAACCGATGGATCTACTTGGACATCTTTGTAATCGCGAGCGGAAGGCTGGGACTGCGCACCGGAACGTACCACTTCCTTCGGCGGCTGAGGAGGCATCAAGGAATAAGGAACCTTCCCCGGTTCCGGTCGAGTCTGCCGGGGAAGGATCCAGAAAACTGGTAGCCGGGGAGCCTGCCGAACAGTTGGCCGCGCTGGTGAAAAAGCATGGCGACTTGTGGGCTGTCTCCAGAAAACTCGGCATCAGCTATTACCACCTGATGCACTTGCACACTGGCGAGACGGATCAGCTGCCGGACGTCGACCAGGCGCGGCGGTTGAGGGAAGCAGCGGAGAGTAGATATGGGCAAGCATAAGAACGCTTTTAAATACACGGTTGTTGACCCCAAAACCCTGCACGGAACCGAGTGGCCGGAGGTGGAAAAGGCGTTGCGGCTTTTTAAGGAAGCAGCAACGACCGTGAAGCAATCGACCATTAAACGATCCAGCTTAAAAGAGCGGGCTGACATGGCCATGTTTGGTTTTTTGCTCCATCATGCACGCCTCCAATACCTTCAAAACACGTCCAGAGAAACCCGTAAGACAACGGTGACTAACGGTCAGGCACGCGGAGCAAGCGGACAGTTTGAATCATCGGGAAACGGCTTCTACAGATGGTTGAATGGAACCTTTCCGGGCATCTGTCTTTCCAGTGCGAAGAACTATATGCGTCTGGCTCAGAACCTTGGCTTCGTGCCAGGGATGCCACCTGATTATCTCGATGATAATAAGCCGGTTTTGAAGAGGCTGGGCGGACGGCTCAAGGATTTGTACAAAAGCCCTTCCACCTATCAGTACGAACAACGCCTGAAGCAGCTCCGCCGTACCAAACAAACCCCTTCCCTCGAACTCCAAAACCGCGTTTCTTTCCGAGAAAGTCTGGAGATTGTCCGGGATGAAATTTCAAAAATCAAACTCAGTTCTCGCCACGCCGGTCCTTCCGACCTGGATACGTTTATTGAATTGCTACAGGCCGCTCTGACCCGGTGTGAAAAGGTTCAGATGCAGGTCAAACCTGAGGCGCAGAACGCATAATGAACGATCTTATGGCCATGGCAAAGCCCTATCACCGGGAACACGCGGTTCTGCTCCACGGATGGTTTGAGATGGTGCCGCAAACCCATGGCGCCCGGAGCGCGTTTTTTTCAAATATGTCCAGAAAGCTGGATAAGCAGCCTGTAGCCGGACAGCCGGTCAGATGCTCCATAAGCACGGCGCAACGGAAGTACAAGGAATGGCTTGAAGATCCTCTTTATCCCTGCCAGCCAGAGGCGTTGCTTCCTAACAACAAACCCGGTAAACAGCGTGTTCCGACGGAATTGGTTGAGGAGCTTCAGCGCCTGGCGACCATGCCGGGATGCAAGGCGTTTTCGGTGGCTCGAGGGAAAGTGCTTTTCGCATGGAAGGATGGGCAGGAAGTTCCAGGGCTTGGCTGTTGGCCGGATTGGTGGCGGGCGAACCACCCGAACGAACCGATGCCGTCGCATGCGCCGGATTTCCCGTTCGGAAAGTCCACGCTCTACCGCTACAAGCCGTCGAAGGCGGTTGCCGCTGCCGGCACTCTTGGCCGGTCGGCATTGAGCAATGAATCCCCCTTTGTCGATATGGATTATGCACCACTTCGCAAATGCGAAGCGTTCACGCTCGATGATGTGCGATTTGATTTTAAAGCACGTGATCCGAAAACCGGGAAGGTTGTTGTTCTGGTTGGCTATTTCATGATCGAGATGGCGAGCCGCCGGATTTGCGGGTTTATGGTCCGCCCGGACGGCGCGGTTAAACAGGCGGAGGTGGATGCGCTTGTGGGGCATGTTCTTTCCAAGGAAGGCATTGGGGACGGGTATGTAACCCATATCATTTTCGAGCGTGGCGCGGTGGCTTGTTCCGAGGCTAAAAAACGAATCTACGAGTCGCTTTCCGGTGGCGGAATCAAGATACACCGGACGGGCATTGATGCGGGAATACGCTGGGCTGGGGAAGCTCCTGACTCCTCGAAGGGAAACCCGTGCGGAAAGGCCGTGATTGAATCGTTCAACAAGACGCTCCACCTGCTTCTGGGCCACCTTCCTGGACAGCGCGGGAACAACTACGGAAACCAACCGCAGAACCATGACAACCTCTGCAAGGAAGCGGAGCGGCTTGGGAAGATCGAGGCGGCGACGGGCGTTGATTTAAACAATCCGCTAATGGCCGTTTTCGAGGTGGTCAACTGTATCCAGGCCGCGCTGGAGGTTCATAACGCCGAATCCGGGCACAACTACGAAGGCCATGGCGTGGACTATGAAGAAGAAGTCCAGCCAGGGGTATGGAATCGCTGTGAAATTATTTCCGCCGATGTGGCCAGGGAGGCCGCAAAGGCATTGTTGGAAAACAAACAAGAACAGGAGTTGACCCATGCACGACCACCCGGAAAAAACCAATAAGATAAAACTGGCCAAACCCTCGAAAATCAAATGCGGCAAAGTGCCTGAAGGCCACCCTGCAAAAGGGGCGGCGGCTTCGTGGAATGAAGAGCCGTTTGCCGGGTTTGATACGGCCTCGCTGCGGGCGTTGGAATTGATTGTTTTTGACGATTTCCGGCTTGACCTTAAAGCCATCGATCCCGAGTCCGGCAAGGTGGTGAAAATGATGGCATACCTCGCCATCGATGTCGCATCGCGGAAAATCATCGGACATTTGGTGTGTCCGGTCGGGGGTGCGAATGAAGGAGTGATGGATGCGCTGGTTGGGCATGTTTTGCGCACGCACGGAATGGGCTGCGGATACGCAACCTATCTTGTTTTTGAGCGTGGTGTAACCGGGTGCAGCGAAAGACAACAACGGACTATCGAAAACCTTTCCGGCGGGGAAATCAAGGTGTTCAGGGAAGGCTTGCCGCCGAGGCTTGCTTCTCCGATCCGGAGGGTGATCGAAGAACTTAACAGGTCGTTCCACAAGGCGATGAACGCCTTTGCCCCTCTAAACGAATCTCATCCGTTGTTGTCCGGCGGCGAGGTGGCAACGGTTATCGATGGGATCGTTCACCCGGAAGCGGGGCAGAACAATGAATAAAGATCGTTTTCCAAAAGGGTTTTGTTTTTCCGGGGATCGACTGCCCCGGAATCCTGCCGACGGAGCGCGAAACCAAACTCCTTCCGCTCCGAAGGAAGTCGGGGTTTTTGAAGCAGAGGTCGATCCAGTCTCTGCTGTTGTTGCCCCAGCGGCTACTGGCCGGAGCCGGGCAACCGGGCGCTTGCGCCCGGTTGCCCGGTCTCCGAACCGGGAGTTTGAAATGCGTCCCGGCCGCACGAGGCATATTTCCATGGGGCTGCGGGCTGCTCTTTTCGGAGTGTCGATAACAAAGAAAGTTACGCGAAATGGAATTTCATTCAAACCGCGCCACCTGAACCCGGAGGGCATTGCGAAACGTCTGACCTGGTGGCACGAAAACGCGATTGTCTGCCAGCCCGGAAATATCGGGAAAACCGTGTTGATCAACTATGATCCGGCTGATTGCGAGATCATCTATGTGCATGAGGAGGATGGATGTTTCATCGAGGCTTTGCCTTTGAAGGAAAAGGCCAAGTGGTTTGACCCGGAGGAAGCGGCCAAAGCCATTGCAAAAACTCGAACATTCACCGCCCGCGTACACAGCCAGCTGCAAAACCTGCACGGCGAGGATTCGGAAGCGGCAGTGGAGTCCGCAGCATTCAATCAACATCAGTTGGAACGTGTTGTTGTCACGCTTCCAACCAATAGCGAAAGGAAAGTCCCTGCCAACCCCTCTGAGAACGAATCGACGGCTGCGGCAGCCCGGCATTCGGCCAAACTCCAGAAAGACGAGTATGAGGCTCTGGAGGCCGAAATAGCCCAACGTGTTGAGGAACGCGGGGAGGATGCCGCCGAGTTGATCCTTGGCGACTGCACCGGCGATGAATCCGGGGGGAACTGCAACCCCTCTTCGGATGGCAGCGATGCCCTCGATTTTATTCTGTAACCCGAGGGAGAAAACACCATGGCCACAAAAAAACAAACCCAGGGAATCGGCAGGGAGCGCGTTCTTTCCGCCACCGCCAACCTGCCGGATCGGCAGCGCGAAGCCATCCGCTGGTTGCATGGATACATGGACGAAAAGAAGCTGAGCCTCAAGGCGCTTGCCAAAGTCATGCGGTGTTCGGACTCTTCGCTTTCGCAGCTCTTTTCCGGGAAATACCCGGCATCCCTAGACAACTTTGTTTCCGGGATCGAGGATTTGCGCAAGGTCGAAGGACAGCGCACCACGGTGGGGAAAATCGACTTTGTCGAGACCTCGCTTTCAAAGCAAATTTTTAAATGCTGCAAGGCCTCGCTTACCTACCAGCGCATCGTTTTCATTTTCGGGGATTCGCAAATCGGCAAGACCCGCGCCCTGGAGGAATTCGCCCGGCGCAATGCGGATGTTGTTCTTGTCCGCATGCCTGAAGGCGGCACTCTTGGCGACCTGCTGCATGAAATGGCCACCGCTCTGGGCATCTCGCCGGAATACAGCTCCACCCAGCTGAAGCGACGCATCAAGGCGGCCTTCGACGACCGCATGACCCTGATTGTCGATGAAGTGCATCAATGCTTTGTCGCCAAAGGCGGGGCAAGCCGCCTGCGCAGCATCGAGTTCATCAGGGAAGTCTACGACCGCACGAAATGCGGCGTAGTCCTTTCGGGTACCAATCTTTTCAGGGATGAAATCCAACAGGGGCGGCATCGCTTGCTGCTTGAACAGATCGACCTGCGCAGCATCGCTACGCTCCAGCTTCCCGACCGGCCGTCTACGAAAGACCTCGCCGCATTTGCCGCCGCCCATGGCCTTGCCCAGGCGAAAGGTGATGCGGCGAACCTGCAAAAAGCAATTATCAAGCAACACCGCCTTTCCCGCTGGCTAGCCGTTCTGCAGGCCGCCACGCGCGTGGCGAAAGGCCGGGGTGAAAACATGGATTGGCAGCATGTGCTGGACGCGCATGCCGGACTGGAAACGCTGGAAAAAATCTAACCAACAAAGGAGCAACATGAAGAAAAAACTAGCAGAAGCAAAAAAGCAATGGAACTGAAGTTCAAGCGCTATCATGAAGCAGGAGACGTGATCGGGGTTATTGAAGCCGACCTCGAACAGATGCAGCAGGAAGAGCAGGCCATTAAGAAAACGGACTATCGAGAAATAACCTCAAAGATTGTCCAGCGCCTCACGGAAATCAATACCCGCCAGGACTTGCTTCCCGCTACTTTGAAAAACGAAATTCGCCAGAGGAAACGACTCGCGGACAACCTCCATTCCAGTGTCTCTGAATGCGCAGAAATTTTGGAGTCAATAATCGGCGGCTACAAAGCGGCGGTAATGGACCGCATGACTGCCAGCCTTGTTGAAGAAGGTGTTCCGAAGGAAGAGGCCTTGAAGATGGTCGGTCAATCGAAACGAATTCAGGGATTGCAGCATCTTCTGGGGCCGACGTTGTCCACCCTTGTCTTGGGTCGCCCCACGGATTTCAGCAACAGCGACCAGTCAAGGAAGGGACTGCTACCCATCATTGAAGAAGGGTTAAAGCCGCAGTCGAATTTCGACAAGCTTGTCACATGGCATTAGCAGAACCTTCAGGGAGGCATCATGAAGATTTTCACTCATAAAGGTTGGCTAAAGGAGGGTCGCATGCGTTTTGGAGACAATACCGAAAACTGGAAGTTCACCTGCCCGTTGTGCGGGCGGAAGCAATCCATCATGGATTTCAAGAAGCAAGGCATCCGCTATGGATTCGCGCATGTCTACTTCTGCTGCATTAGTCGATTCACCAATGCAGCCATTTGCGATTTCACCTGCGCCCACAAGACCACGGTTTCAAGAGGCTGGCAGCTTCCGCGCGTCATAAGGCTCCATAAAACCGAGGTGATTACCCGAGAGGGAACCGTGCCGGTTTTTCAGTTTGCGGACGCAGAGAAAATCGAAACACCCACAAAATGGATCGCAACCACCGAGCAGTTCTTTGGCCGCCGGACGGGAAAGAAACGCTGCCCTCTTTTCCAAAGCGAGGCTCTGACGGCTACGGCTGTTCCCAACCTGCGCGGCGGTTGGTCGGTCAAGGATGGCCGGGGCGCGGAGTTCGGAAACTTCGCAACCAAAGTGGACGCAGAGCGAATGATGAAAATGAACGGATGGTAAAAAGGAGATGGGCATAATGGAATTCACTATTGAGCAAGGAATAACCTTCGAGGATCTAAGCAAAACAAGCCAAGCATTTGCAGAGGTGATAGGAATCCCCGCAACGCTGAAAATCATTAATGAACACAAGGGGCGCTTGATTCACATCCCACGGAAAGCCGATGAGGGTTTCCAGTTGTGCGAGCTGCTGGGAAAGCCTGTTGCTTCGGAATTGTGCCGGGCTTTTGGCGGTACCCAGATTGAAGTACCCATTGAAGCAAAGCTTCAGCGAAAGCTGAAACACCAAGCCATTCTCAAAAGAAAAAGTGCGGGGGTTCCCGTGCAACAGATCGCCGAGGAATTTGGAGCGTCACGCCGCCATGTCTACCAAATTCTAAAGGATATCCGGGAAGGAAAAGTTTTATGAGTGATTTCCGAACAACGGCAGTAGGATACGTTTTTTCTCCTATGCCTTTACCCATTGCTGGAGTCGCTATAGCCCACCAATCTACTAAAGCCAACCATTTGAACCACAGGAGCCATAATCAACCACAAGGAGTACCTAGAATGAAACTAAACGCAGCAACATTGAAGGCAGCAACGGAGCTAGGCATTAACCGCTCGCAAATCGAAGACTACGCGCTCAATGGGCAAGGAACCCATATGAGCGACGAGATAGCAGGAAAATGCTTGTCATGTCTCGAAATCGGCAAGACACAAGACATGTCGGATGAAGATTACGAAAAGTATTATCAGGAGGAAGAACCCCAGCTTTGAACGTAGCTAAAAGCCACTTCAAATTGCATTTAAGCGACCGATTAACACCCGGTCGCTTTTCTCGTTTTAAGGTCGACAATCCCGCTTTACGAAATCATTTTCACCAAACCTATTAGAATTTACAGTGTTCCCCACCAATCTTCATATTCATCCAGACCATTTCGAGTTCGGTGGTAATAAAGATCCGCAATCCCGTCTGCGTTGAAGTCAACCAACTCTACGCCGGTGTATTCTTCACCTTCGAAAGAGATGTGCATGGGAGGAACGAATGCCGGCGTATTGGTACTCCAGCCGGTTCCATTGTTCAGGTAGGCTCCCGACTGGGTGGTCGTTCCATTGAGGTGATTGAAAAATAGATCAGGCAGTCCATCACCATTGATATCCGCAAAGCTGATCCGATCCTTTTTCCCTTCATCTACAATTCCAAACGGCGGGGCATAGGCTGTGGCCGCGATCCAGTTGGTTCCCGTATTGAAGTAGGCACCGCCGGTGGCTCCGTCATGATGCACCAGATCCATCAGGCCATCGGCATTGAGATCCATGAAACGAACCCCTTTGTCCTTCCCGTCCGTTCCCGAAATCTCCACTGGCGGGGCAAGGGAGGGGGATGCCGCAAACCCTGCCACTCCATCGGCATCGGTCCATTCAAAACCTGTGGCAGGAACCCAATCCCCATTAGGAAAGAACTGCTGGATGGAGTTCAATTGGCTCAACCCAGCCTCCCCTTGGATATATTCGAGGCGGTAATCATGTGAAAGAGCGCCTTCCGTACGAAACTCGATTCGTACGAGCCGCTTGGTGGAGTTGTATCGCGCACTTTTGTGGTAGCGGTAGCGGACATCGGGGCGGTTTGTGTATACAAAATAAATCGTGTTGTAGGGAGCCAACCCTTTCGCTGTATTGCCTGTATAATCAATGCGCTCCAGCAAGTGCTCTCCGCTGGCCGTATCTTCATCGTAGATAAAATCCATCTGGTTTCCCACCGTGTCCGAAATACGGTTAACCGCCCAAGAAATCGCCTGTGCTCGGTTGGAAGGCTCTACAAAAGAATCTGGAGTCTTCCCGTACTCATAGATCAGTCCTGATTTTGTTCGTACTTCAAACCACGAATTGGATGCGCTCATTTCGCCATGCAAAACCACCCGATTGAAGCTTTCGAGTTCCGTGCGGTATTCCGTTGCATTCGCTCCATAGACCGTATTCGTGGAAACCAGCAATAACCGCTGCCCATCCAATAGGAGGCGGTCATCCGCATTGAACTCAACACCCCCCGTAAACCCCTCATGCATTCGAGAGGGCGCAGCGCGGGAAATGGAGGATAAACCACTTAGCGAAAAACCAACGCCCATTGCTCCATTTCCGCCGCGACTGTTGTAGGAAAGTCCCAATGTTGGTTGCATTCCTGCCGTGCCCGGCGGAACTGTTAACGGAAGGTTGTATGAGGCCGCGCCGGTATTATCGACCGAGACATCGCCCGGCAATGCGCCCACCAGCATTTTTGGATTAGGATTGCCCTCTGACGTTACAGTGGAAAAAATCACCCCGATATAAAATAATCTGTAAAAAATCGATCTTCTAGTTTTTCTATTCATCTGGTCCATCCTATCTAAAAAATATTCGTTGCTGTGTTTGCGTTCTTGCCCGTCCATCAATCCATTTCCCGTTGCATCACTCGCCGCTGACGCTTTTTCATGATGCTTTTTACGGTGGCCTGATTTTGCGCTGATTCGGGATTGCGCACGGCATCTGTCCGAAGTGATGCAAAACTTTCGATGAGGGGTGATGCGACCTGTACCTGCTCAATTTCCGGCTTAACCGTCCCTGGTTCAGCTCCTTGAAATAATGCGGACATCAACTCCGGACGCGCTGGAATTTTTGGGGTTTCTTTTTGCGACAAACCCACCCTTGACTGCTTTTCATCCAGCATTTCCGGCGAGGAAAACACCTGCTGAATCAACTCCCGATCCTGCGTAGAATAAGTCTCGGAATCTGGGGCAATAGCGACTGGCTATCCGGTGTCTTTGGCAGAAATCTCCTGCTCCTTTTCACGATGCTCCAGCACGGCGGCGATAATGAGCCATCCACCAATCAGGCAAACCAATAGAGGCAAAAAAGTAATCATTCGTTTCATGTTGTTATTCTCCAAGATAGACTAGGTTCAGAATAGGATCGGTGGCGTGGTACCAGCCTGTTTGAGGAAGGAGTACCAGAACCCCGCCGGAGCCGCTGGTTGAAATCGACGTGGCCAAATTCGCCTCGGCGCCGTCGTCCATGCCGTCGCCATCACTGTCTGCATCGAGTGGGTTGGTGCCGTTCGCAATCTCGACATCATCGTTAAGCCCGTCGCCATCGGTGTCCTCAAGATTCGGAAATACCGACTGAAGAAATGTTGGTGAAAAGCGACCAATCCCAATCCATCAGGCTCGTCGAAACGAACACATCCACCGGATTCGTGTAGCCGATCGGGAAGTAGACGCCAATCTCGACTGCATTGCTCTGCACCCCGATGGCCATCATCAAATTCGTGACCGCTGATGAGGTTGACATCATTGCCATGCTTATCGGAGCGGACATTTCCAGCGCCTGTGACTCCAGGGCAACGTCCTGTTCGTAGGATTTCATGAAGCTACTGGGTAAAAGTAGAATTTCCAAACCTACGTTGGAGGAGCGCCCGAAGATTTTCTGCTGGGCGGTCAATTTCTTTTCGCTCACGATGCCAAACTGATCGAATGCAAACAGATAGGGGTTGTAGTTGAGCGGTGCAGGAGTTCTCCAAACCTCGCTCTCATACGAGTTATAATAAACCAGCTCTCCCGTTCGCATTTCAACCACAGTTAACCGGTACAGAGGATACATGGAGGAGTTGACCGATTTCATCTCCGCAACCATTTGCTGGAGAATGGCCTTTGGCCAGCCTTTACTCCTCCAGTCCACTGCCCTGATGGTACGGTCGGGATGGATGTAAAGCGGATCATCTACGGGGGGAATGAGTTGCCAAAATTGTTTCTGTGTCGCCTGCGCAATCTTTTCTATCTGCTCCAGCGACGTAATCGTTTCAGGAATTCTTTTTTTAAACGACACTCTATCGACGGGGATTGCTGCATGTGTCTCAGCCCTGACAAAAATGAGGATCAATAATAAACCAAAAAACTTCATCTTTCTTTCCCTTATTTTGTACCCCAATAAAAAGAGGCGCGACTCCAAACAAGCCTCACCCGAGGGACGACCAAGCCCCACCAACGAAGCCAGTGAAGCCGCGCCTGGGTGGGCGCGTCTTTCTGGCAGTCGTCTCGTTGGTAAAAAATTGGTCGTTTTCGAGTGAAACGAGCTGCGTAAAACGCAAATCAATATTCAAATGGAAGTAGAATTCAATACTCTGGGACTCTTTCGGGGTCAACGAAATTCATACGGACAATTTTTTATTTCACAAAAGAAGAGTGAAGGAAGATTGACAGCTTCTGACGGCGGCCATACATTGCGGTTTTCGTGAAGAAATCTGTTGGAAATCCGGTGTAAGTCCGGTGCTGTAGCGCAACTGTAACGGGGATATCCCGAAGCCAGAAATTTCAGATCTTCAAGAGGTTGGACTCTTTCGCACTCAAGGAGGCTCAATGGTTTATGCCGTTTCGTCTTTTTGCGTGAACGGCTTTCTTTTTGCCGGCGAGAGAGAGTTTGCAGTTAAAACTTGAACGCCTGCGATCTACAGGCAAAAGGAATGAAGACATGAACAAAAAACAACTACTCGTTGCATGCGCCGCCCTGGCCAGCGCAACGCTTGCCGATACCGTTATCGATTTTAACGGACAGAGCACCACCGGCAATAATGTCGGATATATTGCCCCATCGGTGGACGGAAGTTACGACTGGACGGACACGGGAGTCGCCTTTAGCCATGAGGTCACTTTTGGCGGACTCAGTTGGAATGGGATGACCTATTCTAGCGTCAATAATACCACGAATTCTGGATTCGGAAACCAGTACGCGGTCTATGGCGATGGGATGGGGCGGGGCGATACCGGTTCCTATGCGGTTTTCTTTCAGCCGTTCGTTCAACGCCAGATGATTACCCTGCCGGTGGCGACGACGGTGCAGGGATTTTATGCGAATAACACCACCTACGCGGCATTAGACATGTTGAATGGGAGTGGCTTTGCTCGTCAGTTCACCACGGCGAGTAACGATTTTTTCCAGCTGACCATCGAAGGCTTCGATAGTGGCGATGCTAGCCTGGGAACCGTCGACTTTCTGTTGGCCGACTACACGGGGGCAACGGGCTCACTCATTTCGGATTGGACGTTTGTGGATTTAACTTCGTTCGGAACGAATGTAAGCGCCTTAGGTTTTTCGCTAACGTCCAATGACAACGGCGCTTTTGGCATGAATACACCGGCTTATTTTGCGATGGACGACCTCATGGTAGCGGCGATTCCCGAACCAGGAACCTTCACGTTGATGCTCGCGGGCTTTGGCGGAATGGTCTTTATTCGTCGGCGTCTTAAACGCTAAATAGAGGATCCTTCCGTGTTGTTCCGGTCGCTGTTTATTACAGGCTTGCTCGTGTCGGCTTCCGCTTTTGCGGGAACCAACGCGGCGATTATTATATCCGCACCGCGACTGGACGATTTGGATTTGATGGATCTATCTGTGGCGGCCGACGTGACGGTTATCGATCGCGCGGCAATCGAACGGTCGGGCGCCGCTGCGATTCCTCAGTTGCTCGAGCAAGAGGCGAATGTGCTGATCCGCGGGGCAGGGGGTAATGCCTCCGACGGTCAGATTTCGATGCGCGGGTTTGGCGACAATAGCCATCTGCGTGTGCTCGTACTCGTCGATGGCCACAAAGCCAATCGCCCGGATTTGGGGGGGATCGATTGGCAAACCCTTCCCGTTTCTAATCTTGAAAAAATAGAAGTCATCCGAGGCGGCCAAAATGTGCTCTACGGGAATCACGCACTTTCGGGAGTCATAAAAATTACCACAAAACGGGGCGAGGATGCCGGCCTACAAATCAATGGTGCGGTCGGTAGCTTTGGTTATTATTCCGGTTCGGCTAGCTATGGTGGAACGCTTGGCGATGCCGATTTTATCGGCGGGCTTCAGCATACAACGTATGACGGGTATCGCGAAAATTCCGCTATGGAATCCACGACGGCACATGCCAGTGCGGGGTGGTATATGAACGACACCGATGCGCTGACCCTGCGTGTTTCGGGAGGGAAGAGCTACCTCCAATTTTCGGGGCCATTGACCTATCAACAGATGCAGGACGATCCCTCGCAATCGAGGAATCTCGGCGACGAATATTCCGAGAGTTGGAGCGGTGAGGCGAGGCTACTCTATGAAACCGAGCGCGAATGGGGTGCCGCCCGCATGAACGTCGGGGCAAACTTCATTCATCGCGAAAACTCCATTCCGGGTATCTATAATCAAAATAATATTCAAGGATTTTCACTCGCTCCTCGCGCCCGATTTGGGTCGGATGAAAATTTCTGGATGGCGGGTATAGACCTTTTTTACGATCAGCTTGACCAAGAAAACTATCGAGACCCCGCCCGTACTATCATCAGATCGGAAGCCGATATCAACCGACTCACTGCGGCGCCTTATCTTTTTGCCCAACGCACTTTTTTGGAAAAGACCGTGCTCAATGGCGGCGTGCGGTATGAATATGCAACGTCAGATAACGACTATGTCGGATACGACTTTCTCGGCGCAGTCGATCCCTCACAATCGTACAATGGACGAGTGGGAAAACAGGGCTGGGCTGCGGAACTTTCTATTTCGCAAGAGCTTTCAGATCGGTGGGCCGTTTTTGCGGGCTACGACCGCGTCTATCGTTACCCTACGCTCGACGAGGTCGCCTCCTATCAAGGATTTCCCTTGGCCGACCCGCTCAATGAAAACCTCGATCCCGACACCGGAAATAATTTTGAAATCGGAACAACGTATAAAGACCGCACGTGGCGCGTTTCCCTGACGGGATTCTATTTGACGCTCGATAATGAAATCGCCTTTGATGATGTAGCGAACCTCAACCGAAATATAGGCGCCACCCGACGAGTGGGCATAGAGCCAGAGTTGGTGTGGAAAAAAGAGCGGTATGGCGCGTCAACCCGATGGACGTTTGTGGATGCTCGGTTCGATGGAGGGGCGGATAGCGGCAACCAAGTGCCGCTGGTGCCATGGGCCTATGGGGTAACGTCCGCGTGGATTAAACCCGTCTCCCGCGTGCGGCTCTCGGCCTCCTATACCTTCGTATCGGAGCAAAATCAGGGCAATGACGAGGCGAATATTTTACGCAAAATAGAGGCCTATGGTTTGGTGGGACTCCGCGCCAACTTTACGGCGATGGATTCGCTTAACCTGTATGTTTCGGTACATAACCTGTTGGATGAAATCTACGCTACTTCGGCCTATAGTGGAGGCTACTATCCCGGCTCCGGACGCAGTTTTCGAATGGGGCTAACCTGGGTCTATTGATATGAAAAAGTGCATGAAAATTTTACTCTTATTTCTGATTCCTTCCCTCGGGAGTTTTGCGGAAGGGTACTATGGAACCAACTATCTACTCTCCGCGCCGGTGGCGGGAGCGGCGGGTTCCACCGCAATTCATACGTCTAGTAACGCGATCGTCGCATGGGCCGAGGGGTACACGAATATGCAGTATGGTACCGATGTGTCCGAAGTATGGATGACCCCCGAAAAGGCACTGGGTGCGGCGGAGGGAACTTCATTCGAGGTGGTTTCACTTGGGCGCGGCGGGCAGATTACGCTGACTTTTCCTGCGGGCATTGGCGACCGAGCAGGGGCCGATTTTTCCGTATTTGAAAATTCACACAGTGACGAATTTTTGGAATTAGCTCATGTGGAGGTATCGTCGGATGGGATCCATTTTGTGCGCTTCCCGAACTATTCCGACACGCCTTCTTCCGTTCGCGCTTTTGGCGGTTTATGGACGCGCTGGATCTATGGATTCGCTGGAAAATACCGGCAGGGCTACGGCACGCTGTTCGATTTGAACTAACTGCGCATCGCCTATATGGCCCAGTTGGCGGGGGATACCGACTTTTCGCCATCCTTCGCGACGGCTCTGACCCATGACTTTCCGCTCGTAGATTTGAATCATATTACTCACGTCCGCCTCGTCGATATCATAGGCGATGGCTCCGCGTTCGATGCCCGTGGATCGGTCATCTACGATCCGTATGCAACGGTTATTTCAGCGGGATTTGATCTCGATGCCATCGGAGTGCTGAACGAAGGTTTTATTTCCTATGCCGACTGGGCGGTGCTCCACTCGGTTTACTCTGATGTACTGGGCGATGCCGATGGGGATCGAGTGGTCGATTTTCAAGAGTATATGCTGGGCGGTGACCCAAATCTGGCGGCCTCTGCCCCGGTTCCAGTGCTGGGGAGTTCAACAAACGGAACCGATTTCGTGGCCTTGGAATATGCGCTGAGTCGTGATGCGTATGGAACGACTTGGGTCGAAACCTCGGCCAATCTTGTGGAGTGGACCAATGCCATGCCACAGGCGAATGAACACTGGCGAGATACGAATTTTGTCCACTCCGCGTTTCATTTCCAATCGAGTACGAATGGCTTCTATCGGTTGGTTTTCGAGATTCCCTAGACTGGAATTGCGTTCGTAGGGTGATCCGTTTTCTGGCGGAACGGTGAATAGACCAATTTCCCGCCGCACGTGCGGCAGAGTAAGCGAGGATTCTGCCGCTCGGCGGTTTGTGGCCAACAGTGGTTTTCGCAGGTGACGTGATAGCGGGGTGGAGCAAATTGTAACCGGTGCGTGCGTGCACCAGAACAGCCAATGGATTGCGCCTTCGCTTTCCAGGTTGCATCGTGATGGTGCTTTTTCCCGACGAGCGCGTGGGCGATTTCGTGCAGGAGGGTGTCGCGAATATCGTTTTCACAACCGTTGCGGGCGAGATTGAAGGAGATGGAAATTATTTTATCCCGATAGGAGCAACATCCCGCCCGACGCGTGCTTTGATCAAATTTAAACGTCCATTTTTTCAATCCATGTTGATGCAGAAGGTCGCAAGCTTGTTGGGCAATGGATTCAATTTTTTCTTCGCGACCCGAAGGGCGATCAGGATCGGTGTGTTTCAGTTCTTCAAAATGAATCCGATATTCATTACCCCGGTCATCGCACCGCACGGTTGCCGTGGTTCGATTTATTCGAGTAATAGAGCCGCAGTAGGATTTGCGTTTACCGAAGAGCACCGCATCCCCTTCGCAGAAACGCGCGCGCAGTCTGTCGCTATCGGTTAGCCTATTTTTTTTCTTTGCTTTCCGAAAGGGCATCAAGGGTTCTCGGCCATGGCGATACGGTCGTGCCCCGCGAGATCAGGTTTAATCTGGATGTTAAGGTAGCCGAGGGAACTCAGGCAGTGGGATACGGCTTCGCCTTGATCAAATCCAAACTCGAGAAAGAGCATTCCGCCCGAGACCAAAACATAGCGTGCTTGGGTGGAAAGTTCCTGAATAAGTTCCATGCCGGAAGGGCCACTATCTAGCGCGGACTGCGGTTCGTGGTCACGTACGGAGGGGGAGAGGCCTTTCCAATCGCGTGTGGAAATATAGGGAAGGTTCGCGACGACGGCATCGCAACTTGCCGGAGCAAATCGTTCAAGTAGCGAGTTTTCTAGCCAGAGAATTTTGTTCTCTAACCCGTGCTGCCGCGCATTTTCTCGGGCGAGGCCAAGTGCCTCGCTGGAGAGATCGGTCGCCTTAAAGTGGTCGTCAGGGCGTTGTGATGCGAGGGCAAGTGCGATGCACCCGCTGCCGGTTCCAATATCCACAAGGGTGGTGGGTTTGTGATTCCATATTTTGGAGGTGAGAATTTCTTCCACCAGGAGTTCGGTTTCGGGACGGGGAATCAAGGCGCGCGGATCGCATTTAATTTTAAGCCCCCAGAAATCGACATGCCCCACCACATATTGCAACGGCTCGCCGCAGTCGATCCGCAAGGCTAGTTTTTCAAGGGCTTGGATTTGCTCCAAAGAAGGAGCCTCGTCCCGGAGGTAGATTTCCAGCGGCATGCAGCCGAGCACATGAGCCACCAGCTCTTCCGCCACCCGCTTGGCGTTGTCAATTCCGGTAGCAGAAAACCGGCGTTCCAATGATTTAACTAGAGTAAGCATGGGCATGAGAAGATTAACCGCAGAAATCGCGGAATTACGCAGAACGAAATTATAATAAATCTGGTTTTCTGCGTTCTTCTGCGAATTCTGCGGTTGTTTTTCATTTTGAAAGGGCGATTCGTTCAATCTCAATTCCGGGGTGATGGCCGAAGTTGATGAGAAATCCAAGTTTGTATCCGGTGGCTTTTAGGTAATTGATGAGTTGTGCGCGGTGTTCATCGGCTAGCTTTTTAACCGCCTTGATTTCAGCGATGATTTTTCCGAAACAAACAAAATCGGGCATATAGCCCTGTTTTAACGGATCGCCTTTGTAGAATAAATTTAGCGAAACCTGTGCTTCGAAAGGGATGGTCTGCCGAGCGAATTCTTTCTCAAGGCATTCTTGATAGACGGCCTCAAGAAATCCGTTGCCCTTTTCTTTATAGACTTCGAAACATGCTCCACGAATTAGATAAGATTCATCCTTGTATAGAAAATCACTCATGTTTCCCTTTCCTCCTTTTAAAGTACTTTATTCACCGCAGAAATCGCGGAATTACGCAGAACGAAATTATAATAAACCTGGTTTTCTGCGTCATTCCGCGAATTCCCATCATTTATAATTCTTCGGATCGATCCCGAGGTTTTTGATGCGATAGTTGAGGATCCGTTGAGTGGCCTGGAGATAGCGCGCCGCTGCGGCCGCATTACCCCGGTGTTTCTTGAGGGCATCAATTAGGATCTCGCGTTCATACGCTTCAACCATTTGTTTGAGGTCGGCCCCGTTCTCGGGGAGCAGGCTGGTATGCGTCTCATCGCTGGTTTGCAACGAAGGGGGCAAGTTAAAGCCATGGATAACACCGTCGGCTGAGGTGAGCACGGCGCGCTCGATGCAGTTCTCGAGTTCGCGGACATTTCCAGGCCAATGGTAAGCCATCATCATGTTGATGGCCGAAGTCGAAATCCGCTTCATCTCCTTGTTATATATCTCACCGTATTTTTGGAGAAAGTGGTCGGCCAGCAGCAAGATGTCAGGTTTTCGCTCGCGGAGGGGCGGCAAGAGAATGGGAAAGACGTTGAGGCGGTAATACAGATCTTCGCGGAACGTACCGTTCGTCATGCCTTCTTCAAGGTTACGACTCGTCGCCGCCACGACGCGTACATTGACGCGGATGGGTTCGTTTCCGCCGACGCGCTCGAAGGTTTTTTCCTGAAGTACGCGTAAGAGACGCACCTGCACGGCGGGGGATATATCGCCGATTTCATCGAGAAATATAGTTCCGCCGTTCGCACGTTCAAAACGACCCTGGCGCTGTTGGGCCGCGCCCGTAAAGGCTCCTTTTTCGTGGCCAAAGAGTTCGCTCTCGATCAGATTTTCGGGCAGGGCCGCGCAGTTGACACTGATGAAGGCGTTGTTTTTGTAAGGGCTATTAAAGTGGATGGCCTGGGCAACCAGCTCCTTGCCGGTTCCAGATGCGCCGCGTATGAGTACGGTCGCCGCACTATTGGCCACTTGGATGATTTGCTCGTAGACGGCTCGCATGGAGCTGCATGTGCCAACCATGTTATCAATGCTGTAGCGGTCGCCCAACTGGCGGCGCAGCATTTTATTTTCAGACTCAAGCGCATTACGCTCCTCGATCTCTTCACGAATGGTCGATACGGCCGAAGCCAAAATCTGAGCGACGTGCTGGAGGAAGAGGAAATAGCCGTTGAGCTCCTCCTCTTCGCACGCCGGGAGATCGATACTCATTGTTCCAATGATTTCCTTATTATGAACAATCGGCACGCAGAGGAAGGCGGTTTCCTGATTGCCACGCGCCTTGGTACGATTCAGGAAGTCGGGCGATTTGCTGATATTCGGAATTAATTCCGGTTTTCCGGTCTGAGCCACGCGTCCGGTCACGCCCTCGCCAAGTTGATACTGTCCGCGGCGGATTTCGCTATTGGATAGACCGCTTGACGCCTCGATATTTAGAATATTTGTGCCGGGTTTTCGTAAGGCGAGCGTGCCGCGCAATACTCCCATATCCGTTTCCATGACCTGGAGAACTTCATTCAGTAGCTCCGAAATATCATGTTGGCGCGCAGACGTTGCCTGCGAAATTTTATACAGAACATCCAATTCTTTTTCACTTTGATTCATTTTTGCATCCTCATACGATCAGTTTGCCCAAAACCGGCTGGAACTAAGTACAAAAATGTACAGAGAGGGGCGGGCTAAGCACAAGTGTAATTGATGGGTAATAAAGCTACGAGATTGGCTTTCGGGATAGGTACGGCTGAGAGGAGCTGACACGGGAATAAAATACCCGTGTTGATAGGCCTCATTATGTGTGTTTTTTCATTGGAAACTCGGCGACTTTTTTTTTGGGAGGGCCTGAATCTTTTTAATGAGGTTCGCCGGTCCAGTTACATCTATTTGCACTGGAAAAGACTCTCTAACGATTACGTTCTCGAGCATTCCCTGCTCTTCAAGTTCCCGAACCATGTCTAGTACTGGATCTGGATGCTCTGCACTTCCAATTATAAGTACGCGCACCGTTTCTGTACTCATTTCTGAAGGGCTAACCTCAGTAAAATGACAACCCAAAATAACCAAGAAGAATAGAGATGGAATAACCGTTGCGATCAATTTATTTGGCATACGTATATAGGCTCCTTACATATAATGAGGGGCGACACGGTGGGCCGAATCGCCGCGTACCTCATTCTCCAGACGCGCCGCAATCCGTTGATTTCACCTTGGGTATGCCTGACTAGCTGTTAAAAATGAAAATACTACACTAATCTAATAAACAAAATGGTGAGTAGTACTTAGTGTCGTAGGTTGCAAACTCCGATTTCTTATATTTCTTGAACCCCCCCACCAGCCCAATATATGTGGAGGACACCCAAAAGAATGAAAATAACCGAAATTATTGAAGCAACGACCATCATTTTTTCATTTCTCTTTCTCCGGACACACCGCTGGCTACGTCCAGAGAACATCCAAGTTGACTTCCGGTACGCAAAAATTGCCCTAAAAACCGAGCGTTGTTCGCCGTAAAGTGGAGCTATTTATTATGCCTTTTTAACCCCCGATGGGGGGACATAACTCAAACAAGATATTTGAGGGACACGCACGCAAGAAACAACTTGTCCCCAAGGTTTGGTCTCAGGTTCCTTTTTCCAGTTTCCGACCTGCACCTCATACTTCGCTGGAACCTCGTTCGGGGTATCGATACCTCGGATCACCTCTTGCGCGATACGCGCCTTAAGCTCCGCCGTGAGCCTTTCTTCGTCTCCTATCCGGCCTCATTTATGGAGCTCTATACGCCACAACCTAACTTAACGCTGGTACAGATCTTTAAGTCCACCTCTAGGGGCCACCGTAATTGAGTAGCGCGACGAATGAAAAAACAGGTCTAGATTTCATTTCTTTGTTGGAAATGAAAGGCCGGTAGCTTTGTCAATTTCAATAATAGTCATAGCATAAGGCTCTAACTCTATTTGTTTGGAAAATTCTTCTGAAAATGAACGCGGCGCAGGGATGTAATCTGGCGCATCAACCCACGCATACTTCTTTTCTTTGAGATAGTTTGGAAAAGGTGTTTTATCCCCATAGGCCCAGATCTTCCGTATCTTTTTACCCGTAATTGAAAAGGTCTGAGTGTGTTCTGTACGATTAATAAGTACACCAAGCTTGGCGCCCTTCTCTGTACCATACCCATAGGCGCCTATTTTAGGATACTGAACCGTTTTTTTCAGCCCTGCCAATTTATGGGAAACTTTATTCCCTTCAGGTGCATGCAAAGAATAAACAAACTTATATTTCTCTAAGATTAATCCCAATGCCTGGAGGGTGTAATATTGAGGCATTTTTACTTTTATATCGTCATCCTTCGGAGTGAGATAGTTTACCATGCCAAAGCCATTTGCCGTATAAAAGCTATGAATGGATGACAGCGTGATCGATGGGTTGAAAAATAAGGTACTTTGCATATCAGCAATAATGATCGCTGATCCTGAATATTTGTTGATTGAGTGGATCGCTTTTATTTTTTCTGTTTTCCCCCAAAGGTAAGGACTATTGAAAATATGCCATTCGGTTACCCAAAATTCTGTATCAGGAAATTCATCTCTCAGTTCCATAAGCTTTTCGTTGTGAAATTCAATTTCAGCAAACATGTGTTTCATCGCATCTGAAGCATTGGGTTTATCTGAAAAAGTACGTATTCTAAGATACGGATGAAGGACGATTGCATCAAAAAAGCTTATGTATTCTAGGATACTAGAATTCCAGTTCAGAATTCTGCCCGCTTGCGTATATTCCCAATCATTTTTTGACAAGATCTTTTCTTTTGCTCCGGTTGATCCTGCAATTCGGTGGTATAGTACGGGCTGAAAAGCAACCACGCCGATTTTTGCATTAGGCATGACGGATTTTATTTTTATAGAAAGCCTTTTGGCTGTATCGAGATACTCTTTAACGGTGGGGAATTTATGGCTGTTAATCTGAGCATATGTTTCATTCCCTAATTCAAGATACAACTGTTGATCGGGCAGGCTCTTTTTTAGTTCGATAACGCATTCAATTATTTCTTCATCTGTTTGGCTGAAAATATTCAATGCATATACATAGGGAACCTTTAGCGCCTGGGCATTTTTTAAGAGTAAGTCCATGGTAAGAGGCTTTAGAACGTTAGGGTCTGTGAGTTCTATCATGCCAATTGTTTTCTCTCCGTAATATTTTTTATATTCTGGAACAGTGGAATTCATTACGGTTCCTGTCTTCCATAAAAAATAATTAGCTACTGTTCCACCAGGTCCTCTAATGTGCTGAAGATGAATTTCTTTTTTTAATTTTAAAAGCTCGTCATCATTGTAGTTTTTCGCTCTATCATTGTGGATTTCATACATTTTAGGGTCAGCAAAGCCAAAAATATGCGCAGGTAATTGTCTCCCTTGTTGGTCTATTACAAAATCAAAAGTTTCTTTTTCCCCAAAGGCAGGGCAAGTCAATAAGAGGAGTAGAATCATTCTTTTAAATATTAACATCTGTTGTTCTCCTTAATGTTTAGTCGTTTTATAGGTTTAAAAATAAGACCCTTGCCGAAGGAGGATTCCGCCCCTCCAACGGGGTGTATACACGCTCTTTATCGAAGTATCCTGTCATTCATTTAATCCGTTTCATCGTCTTATCCATATTTTATTCTAACCTGAATCCGATTAGATAAAAATTAAAAGATAAGCATTACCTGTTGGGCTGGAGCGGGTAATATGTCCGCTGAATAAAAAATAACAGTCAATCCACCAATTAGTGAATGAAACACCAAAATACCAAGAGAGGCAAGATCAGTTCGCGTAAATGATGGGTATGGCCTTAATTGTGTGAAAACAAAAAAAGGGCCGTTCATGATCGGTTCAGGTTCGGGAAAGGCCTTTTCGCTTTTTGTCTCAAGCTGTTTTCGCCACGTATAGATCTGGTTCTGGCGAATGCCGAGCTCCCGAACATTTGAGTGATTGGCTTAATTCGATTCTTCGGCACGCTATCCACTTCAGCTGCATCTTCAATCAACTCACCGATCTCTTTCTTTCATTATACGCCGCTAAGAATACCGACCAGAATACCGACCGGCGAAGTTATTGAATCCGATGGGTTGACTTCAAACGCGATATTCGCATAATCCGCCGTTCCCTTTGAGCCGGCGTAGCTCAGTGGCAGAGCAACGGATTTGTAATCCGTTGGTCGTCAGTTCGACTCTGACCGCCGGCTCCATCTTTTTCCTCACTCGGTTAGAATCACGGGTGAATTCCAATTCGGATAGGCCTCTGTTCGGTGTTTTTAAATTCATAATGAACGAGTGTGCCTCTGCTTGTGGATTGCTGTGTTCACGATGTATCCACTACGTCTAAGAAAATTGAATGGATGAGCGGGTAAATAGTTTTTTCGATGGGGTGGACATGGAGCATCAAGCCAATAAACAAAAGGGTTTTTTTAACTATGGCATTTGGCGGCCCCAATAATTACACGGGCCAAGATATGCGTGAAGGGCACAAACATTTAGTGGCTCGCGGTTTAAATGATAGTCATGTGGATGCCATTATTGAATTATTAGGCGAGACGTTGCAGGAGCTGGGTGTTGTGGCACAAGATATTCAGGAAGTGGCGGATATTGCAAATAGCGTGCGCGACGATGTGCTTAATCGGTAAATTAATATGGCGCATATTTTTTTTGATGACAAACAGATCGAATTGAACGAGGGTCAAAGTGTTTTGTTGGGTTTGTTGGGTCACGATTATGCGATACCGAATCATTGCCGCGCGGGGGTTTGCCAGAGTTGTTTAATGCAGGCGGTTGACGGGGATATTCCCGCCGCCGCACAGGTGGGCTTGAAAGATACATTTAAAGCGCAAGGCTATTTTCTAGCCTGTTGTTGTCAGCCTAACACACCGTTGCATGTGATGACTGCGAATGATCTGGCGTTGCGCTGTCCTGCAGAGGTGGTGGCTCACGAACTAATTAATCCAGATGTATTGTGCCTTAAACTTAAGCCGCACTCCGAATTTGATTACCGCGCGGGACAATTTATTAGCATCTGGAAAAATAAAAATCTGACGCGCAGTTATTCGCTGGCCAGTGTAAAACAACTAGATGAGTCTCTAGAGTTGCATATTCGGCGAGTGCCAGATGGCAAAGTTAGTGGCTGGTTGCATGATGAAGTTGTCGTCGGCGACACGCTGGAAATTCAGGCCGCCCGTGGCGATTGTTTTTATGTGGCAGATAAAATACCCCATGAAACGCCGCATAATATTTTACTGGCGGGTACAGGCACCGGGCTGGCCCCTTTAATAGGCATTGCCCGGGATGCCATTGCACAAAAACACCGAGGAAAGATTCATGCCTATCCGGTTGACTCACCACCATACTACATGTGGTAGTTAAGGCTCCACCGAGCGAGCGTGGTGATCCCATGCGCCGCCATATATCTCTTGATAAGTCGGGGCGGATACCCCGATTCCAATACCCAATATCGAGGC
>JAJRRI010000029.1 GCA_024279685.1 Verrucomicrobiota bacterium
GGCACAGGTGAGACGGGCGGCGGGATCGAGGTATTGTTTGTATTGAAGGATGCGCCGAGCAGCGTTGCGGTCGGAGTCAGAATGGAGCGTGCCGTACCACCGTCCTTTTTCGGAGATGAAGGCAACGGGGATGCCTTCGCGTATGAGGCGCTGAAGGATGGAGATGGGTACATTAGGGGGGCCAATAATAGTGGCTCGGTCGATTTCGGCGATTTGGACCTCTTGCAGGGCGACCTCTTCATGGCGATCGTTTTGGCGACGAAGGATGAGCCGCCGGCTTTTACGGCGGGCAGCAATGTGGTTTCCGTTGAGAATGAGGCTGGGCATGGAGTCCTCTTGCTTGGGTTTTAATCAATCTCGCTGCGTTGGTTTATTTTTTATCTTAATCTCCAGGGGCGGGCACAGAATCGTAGAAATACAATGAATGCTTGATCACATTTTTCCCATCCAGTAGCTCCTGGTAGAGCTGGATCCGCCATTCCATTTCGGCGATATGAATAGATCGTATTTGCAAGGTATAGCCCGATCCCCCTCCCGAAGTATCCGCGATAAATTGTGTTTGCTGGCATACGTAGTCGAGCCAAGCCTGATGGGTTTTTAAGAAATGATCCCGCGGACTATAATTCCCGGTGCCGGATAAATGATCAGGAAGAATCTCCCATAGATTCCTGCCCACCCAAGCAAGATTCTTTTTCTTGGCATATAATTCCATTTCCGCAATCGCCTTTATGTCGAGAGTCGTTATTGCGCTATTCGATTTTTCGGTCCTAGATTGCCCTTTTAACTGAGCATAGATTTCCATCCAAAACGGAGTGGGTGGCGTACAAGAAAAAACCTGCTCGACCGACGGAACACATTCTCCGTTATTGGCCCGTGAAGTTGATCCTAAAAAAACGATTCCCATCACGATAACACCGTACCAAATCTTCATTTCTCTTCTCCTTTTTATCCAGACGTACCCGCTCGCCTCTTTTAACTCTATTGAAAAACTAAAACCGAACCACTTTGGTCGGGTGTCGCTTCATACGCCCACCACAAACGGGGCAACATTCAACCTTTTTTCCTATATTTTGGAACAAATTAAACCCTTTCTCTGGCGAAAAGATAACTTCCTCATGTCCACATTTTTCACACAACAGCGCCCGCCCTTTTATTCCTCGCATACCCATGGATCTCCTCCTTGTCTTAACCCTGTCTTTTGTTCTGGCGCTTTCGAAATCAACTAGACCCACCCCGTAAGAAAATCTAACACATCTTCGGCGGCATCAAATACGGTGTCGGCGACATCTCCGACGAAATCGGACACCCCCTCGACGACATCTCCGGCAAAATCGACTACCGTATCGAGTTCGCCGAAGGCCAGAACAGTGCCCAGCCCCGCCACCAGTGCCACGGCGGGGAGCAAAATCGGAGCGGCGGGGAGCGCCAATAAACCAGCCGTTGTCGTGGTGGTTGTCCCCGTAAAAATACCGACCGAGGTTCCCCCCGCCACGGCCCCCAACCCGCCGTGGATTAAAGATGAACCCGTTCCGACTTTAAGTAGACTCTGACAAAGGGCTTTCTTGACGGGTTTGCTCGCGGCGAGTCCGGCAAGACAGATGGAAAGGGGAATGACGGAGGCAGCCACTTGCTTGCTGAACGGCACCCCCATGATGCACGAAACCACAAAGTGTTCGCAGTTATTTAGAAACAGGTTGTAGAGTTCCTCTCCCATGCGTTTTTCGGCGCGCACAACAGATTCTTCCGCATCGTAGACGCGGAGCGGATAGTCCTGAACCCGAATCTCTTCGCCATCGGAAAAGAGAGAAAGAGAAACCTTGGAAACGAGTCCAAGCGGTTGCCCCATGTCCGGCCCTTCATAGTGGATTACTTGGCCGTTTCCTGCATAGAGGCCGTGGTGCGTGTATCCGGTGCGCTTTACAATAAGATGTTCGCCTATTGTCATAATTTTTTTCCTTTTCTAGTTTTTTTATTTATCATTTACATATCATTTAAGAGGGTTTTCCCCCGGTGGCGCTTAGCGCCGCCGCAGACAGATCAAGAGTACAATCCTTTGATTCTCCTTTTTTTTAGTCCAAATCGAACAGTTTTGAAATTCCTTCCCCGATGCCCCAGAGTGCCAGTCCCGCAACAGCTCCTACCGGCCCGCCCACGGCGGTGCCAATTCCAATAGAGGCCGCCAGACCAGATCCTTTCCCAACTATTTTTGCGGTGTCTTTGTCCATATCGAGGTTCTCGCACGCTTTGCGCACACCCAGATCGACCCCGTCGGCGGCCAGCAGCCAAGGATTGGCTATTCCCCGAGCCAATCCCTTGGCTCCTACTTTCACTCCGGTTTTTGCCAGTGTTTGGGTTCCGGTTTTCGCCAAGGCCTTCACCCCGATTTTAGGAAGCGATTTTGCAACGACCTTGGAGCCTTCCTTAGTAGCCACATGCGCCGCAATGGCCTGCACCGTCTTTTTGGCGGCTATTTTTTTGGTTCTGGGGGTTAGCACGCTCGGTTTGATCCCTTTATTCTTTTCAGTTTTCATCTTCTTTCTCCTGTTTTCCTTCCAATAAATCCGAGTAAACCACAGTCTCTTGCTCATCGCTCCCTTCAGGATATCCGCGGACATCCGGCGGGGGGTTTCAACCGCCGAGCCTCCAATCGCTCGTACCACAACGCCCCTCCGTGGCCGCAATTATCGCGGATCTGAAGTTTTAGATGGCGGGTTTGTGCATTCATCGTCCTCACGGATTCCAGCAATTTTTCCCCCTCTTCCTTGCTTTTTTCCAATGCGTTGAAGCATTGATTGCGGTGGGCAAATAAGAGACCGAGTTCTTTTTTCGCCTCGAATTTTTGATTTCCGGAAAGGTTCGTAATCCGCTGTTTCAACGTGTCCCTTTGCTTGGCGGATTGACAAAGCAGTCGACTCAATTCCTCACGCACCTTGCGGTTGTCTTGGAGAATCCCGTAGACGGCCCGGGCTTTTTGATGGCTCTCGTAGTGCAGTTGGCGGAGTTGCTCAAATTCCAATGATTGCTTGTTTGAGGTGAGATGGCGTTTGACTTCCCGGTTGTGCCGCTCGACATCCTTCTGTAGGCGTTCGCTGTTGTTTCTCCAGCGACGCTGCGCATCTCGGGCTTCCTCCTCCATCGCCTCTAAAACGATGCGTCCGCCCAGCAAGACCAATCCACCCACAATCAATGCACCCAAACCAAACATATCCCTATCCCTCCAATAAATTATTTTCGTCTAGAGGCGCTGGAAGCAAACCGGCGACTTGTTCCAAGTTTGCTGCTTCCATTTCGCCCATCAACATCAGGCATTGCCCCGCGAATTCCAGATATCCCGCAGCCTGTGCCTGCCCTGCAACCTTGAGCAGTTCCATTTTTCTCACATGCCGATTCGATATTTCCCTGCCTAGTTCTTCCATCTTCCGATCAAAGACTTGCTCCCGAACCCTCAGCGCCTCCATCCGGAGCCGGTATTCAGTGTTGATTTCGGCATGCTTCAGCGAGGCCTCTTTACAGATCCGCACCTCCTCGACTTCGAGCTGCCGGATCGCCACCTTGCACTTTTTGGAAGTTTCCCAGGCCGAGAGGAATCGATCGAAAACTCCACCCGCGACTTGGGAAGCCACCAAGGTCGGTAGGTTCGCGTTCGCCGGATTGATTATAGATAATTTGCCCATGGTCTTGCTCCTTGTGTTGTTTTGATGCATGCCTGCATGAAACCACAAAAAGCGGTCGGCACAAAAAAAACGGACATCCGCGGATGTCCGTGAGAAAAAATAACACGATGGAAATCGGAGCTATCCAGAGCCATCCGGCTCCGTAAGAAGCCGTTCAATATTTTCCTGCATGGGGGAGGAAACAGCGAAAATACCGTTTGTTTTCGTAAGCTGCTTGGCAAAAGCAAACCCTGCGGCTGAAGAAACATCCACCGAGACAAAAAGGTGTTGCTCTTCAATCAGGACTTTCGCGAAACGACACCCCGAGTCCGTTTCATAGTGTGCCTCGTCGGCTCTTGCGGACGACCCAATAGTCCATCCCAACGCGGAGAGCGTTTTTTTGAGGAAAGGAACATCGCCCTCCATCGGAATACGGGTTTTATCGAAGAACTGGGTTTCATGAACAGGCAATCCTTGCTCTTCGACGATGGATAGATACCCCATAATTAGCCGGGCATTTTCCGGATTGTTTTGGTGGCAGCGAATATGAACGGAGGGATGTTCTTGGCCGGTCGAGATCCAGCTGGGTTTAAAAAAAGTCCCTGTGTAGCTAAGGTGTTGGACCTCCTCGGCTCTCTCGATCCATGGGTCTAAATCGGCGGGGGTCTCCAGCTTCAACCAAACTTCGCGTTTCGAGGGAATCATCTTGAGTTGTTTTACCAACGAGGGGGAATCGGCTCCATAGCGTTGCTTCATTTTGCCAAGGATTTTTTGACCCTCGAGCACCGCCTGGTTAAAATCCGCTCCACAGACCGTGCGTGCATCGTCAGCGTGTTCAAAACAGGCCCAGTATCGTTCGGCCGCATCGAACGAATCGGTGACCTGCGTTCGCAGACATTCCTCGCATCCAAAGTGGCAGCGACACTTTCGCAACTCCACCGAGAACCGCCCCGCCTCGTACAGGATTCCCCGCGAAATCCGCTGGGTCATTTTGAACGATGTCGGCAACCATTTTTAGAAATAAAGGATTTCGAGTTTTTCATCTTTCCGCCTGATCCTCTATATCAATTCACTTAATCGCCACGAACTTCACGGCGGTCAAGAAAATGTATCCCAAGATCCTTGCACCGGTTTTTAACCCGTGACTTCAATTGCCCATTTAATGGCAGGCAAACTGCAAAAACTTTCTTTGAAAAGGATCCGCCAATGCGTTGTGCACTGGAATTAATATCTTCAATCGTACGCGAGAGTTGGCTCCGGGCTCCCCCGCGTTTGCAGGAAACGTAAAGCAGGTTCACGTCATCCCCCCCAAGGATATCTTCTTCCATATTCGTTCCGGAACCGTCGCGGCTTCCCACTTCAACCGACCAGCGCAGATCGCGATAGATTCCTTTTTGATCGAAATAATCCATTACCGCGATTTCCCACCACATGCCTTGAAAAAAGGTGAAGGGGAATCGCAGGTCGTCATAAGCATTCATATATTCTCTAGGGTTTGGCTTTGAACTTAGATCCAGAAAGTTTTTTACGTGAGAGGGATGGAGGAAATATTTACTGTTTCGTTCTTCAAACAATCCGCTTTGTGCGCCAAGTTTCAAAACCGATCCCGAAAAATATAGCGGTTCCGCGAGCTGATTTTCCCACCAAGAATGTGCTTGTTCAAAATTTCGAGGCTCTTTTTTCAATATTTTATCAGCTGTTGCATGGCATTTTTCTTCCAGTTTATCATCTATTAGCAACGCCTCTGCTATTTCTTTATATTGTCTCCATGCCTCTCCGTTGGTTACCCGTTCACAACCGTTGGCTACGGCAAGTGCATGAACCATCAGCTGACGCTTTACCTGCGAAAGTGCAATGTTTCCATCTTTGAATAAATGGGTGAATCCAGGGGCACTTCCCCCATCCACAAAAACGCCATCCGTTGTGTCCACATAAATCGAAGGTATTTTTTTCTGAAGAGCACCAACAAATGCCCCCAACGACATCAATTTGGTGCCGCCGGTAAAGTTGAGTACCAAATTTTCTTCCTCTTTCGATAGATTTTCAATCAACGATTTTAATTCCACCACCTGCGGCATCGCGGAAAGTCGTTCCACCCGTATCTCTGACGAAACGCCTGTGGATTTATACGCTTTGGAAAGATGTTCCGATCGCTTCATCATAGAGGCGGTGCAACAATGGATGATTTTTTTTGGTTGTAGTGCCATTGCCGCCAATAGATTAGGCGTGGCCTGAGCACTAACCAGCTGGATCAGGGTAATATCATTCATTTTCATTCTCCATTTTTGGGGCGAGCATGAAGCCCGCTACGTCATTAATTTACCTTCAAATTCCTGTTTCAATGCCTCCATACTCCCACCTTTTCTTGCGGCGGGGATCCATAAGCGATCCGCCCGTTCGGCGATCCAGCGGTTGCGCTTCAGCGAATTTTCGCGGGTGGTGCGGTTTTCTTCAAACGGGCAAATCACCAGTAATGTGCCTGCTTCCAAGCGTTGGAGCTGCCAATCCGAAAATCCAATAGAGTCGGGCGCTACCGCTGGAACCCAGATCAGAGGGCGTTAACTCTCCCGCACCAACTGCTCTTCCATCCCGGAATGGCATCCGGAAAACAAAACCCAATCGCGGGGAAAATGCGGTCGTTTTTCTGAGAGCGCGCCCTTCCCCGATGCCAGGACGCCAAGCTTCGGGCAATCCCACAAGGTCGGATTTCCCAGAGCCACTATCCCCTTCAGGCGAACCCGCAACTGGACGGGGTTAAACTGAATATAATGCGCAATCCGCTCCCGCGCCTCGGCCGATTGCACAATCTTCTCATAATAATTTCGATGCCAAA
>JAJRRI010000030.1 GCA_024279685.1 Verrucomicrobiota bacterium
GATCCTCCTGCGAGTATTCATCGATTGGACTATAAATAGTGAGTTGGCACCCTTGCGAAACCAACGCCTTCGAAAGCCAGCGTACCGAATAAAACAAGCCTCCTGCCTTACGAGAACTCGTGGTTAATACAGCAACGTTCATTTGCGTCTCCATGCTTCCAGTGCGTTAACCAATCGATCTGCATTACGTTCGGGCGTAAAGGTTTCATGAAATCGGGAGCGTGCAGTATCGCCGTGTTCAAGGATTAGATCGGGCTTCTCCACATAGATTTTCATCGCGATCACTAGCGATGTAACCGAGGAAGCTCGAACACGGAATCCCGTCCGCCCCTCGTCAATCACATGCCACGAACCGCCACAAAGATCGGTACCAATCAGCGGTAGACCGAGCGAAGCCGCCTCGTTGAGCACGGCGCCCCATCCGTCGAAGCGGGAGGGAAGAACAAATACATCGGCGGCCACATAGACTTCTGAAATTCGATCGACCGGATAGGGGCCAAGAAAGAAGACCTGATCTAGAAGGCCTAGCTTCTGAGCTAATTCTTGATTTTCGCCATCCGCGCGATCCAGCCCGCAGAGCACCAAACACCAGGTCTTGTCCTTCAGTTGGGAAAATGCTTTGAGCAAGACATCGATCCCCTTACGACGGCAGAGGGCACCTACCGCGAGAAAAATCTTTCGCCCGTTAGCAAACTCAACCATCTGCGTACAAGGCTCGGCTTCCGGTAAACCGTTGGGCACATAATATAGGTTTGAAATTTTTGAGTTCGGAACCCCCATCCTCTGAAAGGCGCGGTGCGCTAGATCGCCTTGCCCAAATGCGCCAAGCGCATGCTGCTTGATACGTCGCCCTTCGGAGCGCTTGCCCATGAGCATGAGTGGGTTGAGCAGACGGAAAAGCGGCATCCGATATCCCAACAGTTCGGCAAGTCGAATTCCCGGCATCTCCGACCAAGGACACCATACGGTACGATGTATGCAAAACCAGTCGATGAGATCGGAACAAAAATAACCGCTAATGATATGAATGCGTTCCTGCCAGTCTGAAATTTCCCCAAGCATCTCTTCTGGGGATAATGCTCCGGCAACACTCGCCTCGAACGATTGGTATTCGTGGCCTTCTTTCCACCCCTCGGCCGCGCGATGCGACGAAGCTGCTTGAAAATAAACGACCCGTAAATCGATCTCCTCGCGTGCATCCAAAGCCTGAAAAAAAGCGGACTGGTAGTGCGAAGGAATATTCATCCAAATGCAGAGCTTAAGCATGATAAGTCTCCTTTGCTCTCTTAAGAATTTCCGCAGCGCGGTCGGCCCATCTGATTTGTTCGGGCGTGCAGAATTCAGCGTCGATGCCCCTGCGAACGGCTTCCATAAAATCTTTCGGACTGGCACAGACGGAAGCCCCTCGGGGGAAGTTCTTGGCTTGGTCGCAAGCTTCGGTCGCCACTATGGGAGCCCCGCTGGCGAGATGATCAAACAGACGCATCGGAGAGCAGAGGCGGTTGAATTCCGTGGGAGTGTATGGAATCAACCCCACATCCAAGCACTGAAACCATTGATGGATTGTGTCGTGGGGTTGCCGCCCCACCGACACGCATTTCGGGTGCTCAAGCAAGGACTGCAAAGCGGCAGACGGCGTTTCCGGAACAGGGCCGACCAACAACAAAGTTCCTAGTTCTGACCGGTCAGCACATTGCTGGAGTAAGGAAAAGTCGAGCCGGTCGTTAATACCGCCCACGACTCCAGCGATAGGACGCACTAATGTGCCCGCATACGGTGGATCAGTTTTTTCTTGAGCCTTTGAAAAAAACCGAGGTTCGGTAGCATTCATACTCACGGAGAGTTTTGCAGGAGCCACACCATACTCCTTTTGAGCTCGTTCTCTGAGCCCTTCAGAAACGAAGAAGGCGTGGTCGACGCGATGTACCATTTCCTTTTCGAGCTTGGCGACAGGCCCCCACCCTTCGTAACTACGGTAGTCGTCGGAGGCATAATAAAATGTTTTTAGATCGGGAGGAATCATTCCAAGCAGAGGGAGATAATGCGGGCTGGTCACAAACAAGGCCTCAATCGGCTTCCCAAGACGTTTGCAGTGGCGCTGTATTTTACGCCAAAGTAAGCGTTGCCCCACCCCAGCCATGCGTGAAGCCCAGCTCGGTGGCAGGGTAACAGGCAGGATCTCCAACGCGCCCTCTGAAGACGGAAATCCACGGCGGCGAGCCACCCACCAATCGGCTGGAGACACTCCGAGGACATCGGTTTCTTCTGCTAGCGCGGCAAAGGGTTTTTTGCGCCAAATCTCATTTATATCACATACGACAATCATGAATTTCCTACTAGGGATTGAAAAATATTTTCGAGTTTCTGCGCCGACGAATCCCAGGAAAAATGGATCGCTTGATCGCGGCTCCGGGCACAAATTTCGCGGCGGATCGAGTTCGATTCGATCACGGAACGGATCGCCTCGACGTGCTCTTCGGGGCGGTCTATGTCACAAAGCAGGGCCGCGTCGCCGACCACTTCGGGAATCGAGGAAGCGTTGCTGGTTACGACCGGTGCGCCTGCGGCCATAGCCTCGATCACGGGCATGCCGAACCCTTCATAACGTGAAGGAAACCAGACCACCGCGGCGTGTTGGTAGAGCGCATTAAGTAACTCATCAGAAACATAGCCGGCCAGAATTATATTTTTCTTTTCGATCGTATCGAGCTGTTGCACATACGTGGCTGCATTAGAACCCGCAATGATCAATTTTACCTCCGGCATCTCCTGTGCAAGCCGCGGAATGGACCGAAGGATTAGGTCTGCATTTTTTCGAAGAGAAAGTCCGCCGGGGACGAGTATATAGGGTGAGCCCCCGGAAATCCGTTGTACTTCCGCTGTATCTTCAGACGAACATGCAGAACCAAATACGGGATGGGGAGCATTGTGAATAACATGAAGTTTTGGGGCCAAATCGGGGAAGAAATGGGCGATACGTGAGGCCGAAAAAGCGGAGACGGTCACGACCGCATCGGCCTGTTTTGCCATGCGTTTAAAAAGCATACGCCATTTAAAGCAATGCCAACGTCGGCTCAAGGTGGTGGGATATAGATTTTCTTCGAAGCCTGCTAC
>JAJRRI010000031.1 GCA_024279685.1 Verrucomicrobiota bacterium
CGTTACCTTTCTTTGTTGTGGTAACAAGAAATATAAAGCACCTCTTTCCGACATAGGAGGCAAAAAAGCCTCTTATGTTCGGAATCTTCCTCAACTTCAGCCCTGCAAGCAGGGCGTTTTATCAAATGGGACAGGCTCTAGGTAGCCTCGATTTTTCATACCCACCCGTGGGATGGGCTCATCTTGATTCTAAAAAAAAGGCAGGCTACGAAGCCTGCCCTGCATACCCCGTATTCCGGAAATTAGAGCTATTCCACGGAACCTTCGAATTCGCCCATGGCCCGGAATTTATCGTAGCGATCCTGCATAATTTCCTCTTTGGATTTTCCGGAAAGTTCGGCGAGGTTTTTTAAAATAGCCGTTTTTAAATTATCTGCAGCTTGTGCGAGATGGGTATGAGCACCGCCTTTGGGTTCCGGGATAACTTCGTCCGCGAGTTTGAGTTTTATAAGGTCGGGGCCGGTGATCTTTAGAGCTTCGGCCGCTTGGTCGGAATACGCACGATCCTTCCTGAGAATGGCCGCGCAACCTTCCGGCGAGATGACGGAGTAGTAGGCGTGTTCGAGCATGAGAATTCGATTTCCAATGCCGATACCTAGTGCGCCGCCACTTCCACCTTCACCGATGATTACACAGATGATCGGTACCGTGATGTTGAAACATTCGCGTAGATTAACGGCAATAGCTTCCGCAATATGGCGTTCCTCAGATTCGAGTCCGGCATAGGCTCCCTTGGTGTCAATAAGCGAGATGATCGGTATGCCGAACTTGTCGGCCAGCTTCATCAGGCGTAGTGCTTTGCGATAGCCTTCGGGGTGGGCGCAACCAAAGTTGCACTCGACGTTTGATTTCGTATCGCGGCCTTTCTGGGAGCCGAGGATCATCACCTTCTTCCCGTCGATCTTGGCGAACCCGCCAATGATGGCTCGGTCGTCACGATGAATTCGGTCGCCGTGAATTTCGACGAAATCGGTGGTCATCGTATTGATATAGTCCTGCGTATAAGGGCGATCGGGATGGCGCGCGACCTGCACTTTTTGCCACGCCGAGAGATTGGCGTAGATATCCATGCGGGTTTGCTCAATTTTTTCTTTCATGCGGTTAATTTCGTGGGAAACATCAATGTCTTGCTCATTGCTGAAAGACTCAAGCTCGTGGAGCTTCGTTTCCAATTCCGCAATAGGTGCTTCGAAAGGTAGGGTGATTTGTGCACTCATTAAATACTCCTTACTCAGTAGATTTTTCGGATCGTTATTCGGTAATTGTAACGGATGTTTTTCGCGGAACCAAATCAAAGAGTTCTTCAACATCTTCGTTGAGCATGCGAATGCAACCCGCACTGGATTGTTGGCCAATACTGTCGCGTTCCCAGGTCCCATGAATACCAAACCCGGTTAATTCTGGGTGGTCGGCCGATTTAATGGCCATCCAACGGGAGCCCAATACATTTTCGGGATCGCCATATTCAATCTGTCGGTTGTCGGCAGGTCGCGTCCAAGGCGGTTCGATAATTTTATCAACGATGGTGAACTTAACAGCAGGGGTTTTGCCAAACTTTCCAGTTCCGACGCTGTAGCGCTTGAACACTTGGTTGCCAAGCATTAGGTCGAGCTCGTTCCGGTGTTTAGAAATATGAATAGAGAAATCCCCATTAAAAACGAGTAAACGGCTGCCCAAACGAATGGTATCGGATTCTAGACCATTCATGGTTTTGAGCAGTGAAACGGTCGTCTTATATTTTTTCGCGATCTTCTGGAGATAATCACCGGACTGAATCACATAATATTCCTTACCCGGCATCATCAACGGTGCTTTAAGTAGTTGCATATTAACCGACCCCAGCAATTCAATCGCTTCCGGATCGGGTGTTGTGGCAACGATCTGGTTTAACGTCGCCTGCGCATCCGTCAGCTGTCCGGCATCCATAGCTGCGCGGGCATCTGCAATTCCAGCCCGGGAAGCTGAAGTGTAGGTCTCGACGTTTGCCGGCAGCCCCGCCGGAGCCAAGTGGGTCGGAGTGGGAGCTAGGCTTTCCGGAGCAGGTACCGCCTCAAGCTCCTCTCCAGCCGGTTTGTCTGACTTAAAATAGAGATAGGCTCCCACGCCGACGAGCTGAAGGAGAATAATAATCGTGAAAATTATCTTACCCCGACCTCGGTCGCGGTTGTTGTAGGAGCCTGCATAAATTGGCTTTGCCATGGTGTATTTCCTTTGATTGAAAGCAAAGCGGTATTTATGCCGAATCGACTAATCCAGTGCAATCACAAAGCCCCATCGAAGGTTCAGTAAACCTGAAAACTTCAACTTTAAAACAGGATATCTAATGCGATGATTACCTCGATTCCATAATTTCGAACTTTTAAATTCCACCCTCTCTATATTCTGATACGTTGTGCCCGTTCGTGTTAGAGGAAACAGGAACGAATATATTATGAAAAAAACGGTTTTTATATTTTGTATCGGCATAGTTGCGCTCGTGCTACCGCGCGTAGCTTGTGCGCAAAATTCAGCAGACTCGGCTAAGCTGTCCGCCACGGCGACGGAAAGCCCCGCTGCTGAACTCCAGGTAACGGTCGTATATGGAATTTCTGCGGACGACTACCTACCGTCCGCCCGGTCACTCAAGAACCAAGCTCGACCGAAACCCCGCAAAACCGCTTCCCGTCCCTCCTTCCACCTGCCCGATGCCTTCTATTTTATCGGCGGTCCCATCTTCATCTTCTTATTTTTAAGTATTTTGGTGGTTTTCCTTAATGAGTTCGAAGAAAAGCGGAAGGAAGAAATGCGAGCCATGGCCCGCGATACCATGGAGGGTGAATAACCTCTTGCTCTCCCCACATCCAGACTTGCCGAAAGCCCCCTTCGTTGCATAGTCTGTTCTAAATGCTCAGGAATCTGAAAATTAAGAACCTCGCACTCGTTGACGATGTCCAAGTGGGCTTCAACGAAGGCCTAAACGTCATCACCGGCGAAACCGGTGCGGGCAAATCACTCCTGATGGGTGCCCTCCGTCTTCTACTCGGCGAGCGGGCCGATAAATCGATGATCCGTACCGGCGAAACTTCGTGTTCCGTCTATGCCGAATTTAGTCTTAAAGACCCCACACACGTCGATGCCATCCTTGCAGATATCGGTATAGAACCCTGCGATGGCGGCCTGCTCATTATCCGGAGAGTCATTACCGAAACCTCTAATAAAACGATGGTGAACGACGAATCCGTTACTCTAAATGTCCTCAAGCGACTCGGCGATGTGCTGGTCGATATGCACGGGCCATACGATCATCAATCGCTACTCGATCCCGCCACTCAGTTGGCCATCCTCGATGCCTTTGGCACGGTCAATGAAACCAAAGCGGCTTATCAAACGGAATACAAAAACTACCGCGATCTCCAACAGAAAATCGATGCTCTTAATTCTGATCATGAAGAGGACTTGGAACGGCAGATTGAATTTCTAGTGTACCGCGTCGCTGAAATTGATGCCGCTAAACTTTCCCTAGAGGAAGATGCTGAGGTTGAAGAGGAGCATAGTATCATCGCCAATTCTCAGCAGGTCATCGAATGGGCCAACGGAACGGTTAATGCCCTGACCGAAGGCGAAGGGTGCGCGTTCGACGGTCTGGTTGCCGCGCAGCAATGTCTAAATCAACTCATTAAACACCTTCCCGAGTCTCAGGAATGGCACGATGAAATTGAAAGTGCCGTCACTTCGGTTCAAGAGGTTGTACGTTCCATCGAAACCGCCGCAGCAGGGATTGACGGCAGCCCCGAGCGCATGCAGTGGCTCGATGATCGCCTCACGACCTATCAATCGCTCAAACGGAAGTACGGCCCAACCGTTAGCGAGGTTCTTCAAAATGGTGAAACTTGGCAACAGCAACTGAGCGAACTGCGGGGCCGCGATAAAAAACGGGAGGAACTTCAATCCGAACAAGATCAAGTATTCAAGGCCGTGGAAAAGGCGGGGTTGGCTCTACGCGGCCTCCGCGAAAATGTGGCCGACCACCTTTCCGAATGCATTACCAAGGAGCTGGTTGATATTGGATTCGAACATGGATTCTTCGATGTACAACTCAATTCCTGTGAACCCGGCCCCTCCGGCTTAGACGAAATTGATTTTGGTTTCGCCCCCAATGCCGGAGAAGATATGCGCCCCTTACGGATGATTGCCTCCAGTGGCGAAATCTCCCGTGTCATGCTCGCCACGAAGGCCGTACTGGCGCGGCACGACCAAATTCCAGTTTTGGTATTTGATGAAATCGATGCCAATATTGGCGGCGAAATCGGTGGAGCGGTTGGGCGAAAGCTTGCGCAAGTGGCCGAATGCCACCAACTTATTTGTATTACTCACCTCCCACAAGTCGCCGCCTGCGGTACCACACACCTCGCGGTTTCTAAAATCGTTCAGGACGGACGTACCTTCACCGAAGTCCGCCTACTCGGTCCCGATTCCCGCCCCGCCGAGCTCGCGCGTATGCTGGGCGGCGGAACCGAAGTCTCCCTTCAGCACGCCCACGAAATGTTAGATCAGGCTTAAGTCAGGCGGCGACGGGGTCACAGCATAGCGATGAGTTCTTTGAGCATGGGAGTCGCTTTTTCTTCGTCTAGCCGGGGGTGTCGTCCGCGGAAGGTGAGGTATTTTTGATCGGCGGATAGCATGACTTGTTGGTCGCGAACGATGATGGATTTGATGCCGCGGTCGGCAGCAACGATGCGGAGTTCGGCGACAAGCATAAGTCGTTGAACTTCTGCTGGAAGCTTGCCGAAGCGATCTTTTATTTCACGTTTAATCTGGGAGATTTCTTGCTTGCTGGCTAGAGCAGAGATTCGCTGATAGAGGCGCAGCCGCAGGTTTTCATCTTCGATATATTCATAGGGAATATAGGCTCCTTTTTCCGCATGCCCAGCATGAGGAGAGAGGTCGAGAAAATCGAGTTTAACAATCACATCCATGAGGGGTGGAGGACGTTTTCCTTTCATGATGGCGATGGTGCGATGGAGGAGCTGGCAATAGAGATCGAAGCCGACGGAGGAAATGTGGCCGCTTTGTTTGGCGCCCAGCATATTGCCTGCACCGCGAAGTTCGAGGTCGCGCAAGGCAAGCCGGAATCCAGAGCCGAGGCCGGTATAGCGCTTGATGGCGTTCATGCGGTCGCGGGCGGCATCGATCATCGTGCCACCGGGCGAGAGCATCATGTAGGTAAAGGCTTTGTGATTGGAGCGTCCGACGCGGCCGCGCAATTGATAGAGGTCGGAAAGGCCGAAACGCTCGGCGTTCTCAATAATCATTGTATTGCAATTGGGAATATCTACGCCGCTTTCGATGATGGTGGTACAGAGCAGGACATCGAATCGACCTTGAACAAAGGCGTGCATAATTTCAGAGAGTTCGTTCTCCGGCATCTGACCGTGGGCAACGGCAATGCGCGCTTCGGGCACAAGCGCGCGTAGTTTGTTGTCGACGAGGTGGATGGTTTTAACCCGGTTATGCAGGTAAAATACCTGCCCCTCGCGGTGCATCTCCATACGAATGGCTTTGGCGATGATCTCTTCGTCGTAAGGGATTACGGCGGTTTCGACGGGCTGGCGCTCTTGAGGTGCGGTCTTGATGGTGCTCAAGTCGCGTACGCCGGTCATGCCCATGTAGAGCGTGCGGGGGATGGGTGTGGCGGACATGGTAATGAGGTCCACTTGCCGACTCAATTCCTTTAGGCGCTCCTTGGCCTCGACCCCAAAGCGTTGCTCTTCGTCGATGATGACGAGACCCAGATTTAGAAAAGCTACATCTTTTGAGAGGAGGCGGTGTGTGCCGATCAAGATATCGACTTCCCCGGCGAATGTTTGCGTGAGGGTTTTGTTTTGCTGTGCGCGGGAACGAAAGCGGCAGACCATATCGACGCGTACGGGAAAGGCGGCCATCCGCTCGGCGAAACTTTCGTAGTGTTGCTGCGCAAGTATAGTCGTCGGGACGAGCACAGCGACCTGCTTGCCGTCCATGACCGCCTTGAATGCCGCGCGCATAGCCACCTCCGTTTTCCCAAAACCCACATCGCCGCAGAGCAGACGATCCATGGGCCGAGTTTTTTCCATATCGCGTTTGAGTTCGGCGGAGGAGGTGAGTTGATCCGGGGTTTCGGTGTAGGGAAAAGCCGCTTCAAATTCGGTCTGCATGGCGGTGTCTTTTGAAAATTTATAACCCCGCTTGGCCTTCCGCTCCGCCTGAGTTTGCAAGAGCTTAACCGCGAGATCTTGTACGGCCTCCTGCGCGGTAGCCTTGTCGTTACGCCACTTGCGGCCACCGAGAGTATGCGGCTTTGGCGTGTGCTTGCCCATTCCTTTGTAGCGTGTCAGGAGGTGGGCTTGCGTTACGGGAAGATAAACTTTTTCGCCTTTGGCATATTCAATCGACAGCACCTCTTGGCTACGGCCGCTGAATGTGGTTTCGACGAGACCTAGATATTTTCCAACCCCGTGTTCGACGTGTACGACAAAGTCGCCGGGCTGAATGTCGGCCGCCTCGGAGATTCGTTCCTGCTTCTTAAAACGCTTGGCGGTGCGCGCATGGGCGCTCCGGTTGATGTGATAGGCGTAGAAGTCGCCTTCGGTGACAATGAGAATTTTACGGTCGGGGTCGATTGTGCTTCCGTGTAGTACCCCTTGATGGAGTTTCAAGGAATGGAATCCCGCTATCGCCTCGTATAATTCCTGAAAGCGGTTCAACGTACCCGTCGTCTCGAAAAAGAAGAGGATTTCCCAATCGTGAGAGGCCTCTTTGCAACGGTGTTCGATGAATTGGCGGCGAGCTAGTTCGGCTTCTTTCGGGTGAGTATCGAGCGAAACGGCGAAGAGTCCAGTTTCATAATATTGAAACCCAGATTCTAAGGTCGGGATTTCTTTCCGGCCAAATTCAGGATGAATGATCAACGTATTTTCAGGAAGTAAATCGGTGAGCAGACAGGCTTCATCTCCAGCAAACCCAAAGTTCATTTGCGGAAGTTGAATGATCTCAATTTTTTCGATGGAGCACTGCGTCTGATCATCAAAAAGACGAATTGAATCGATCTCGTCGCCAAAGAACTCGATACGGACGGGGCGAGGAGACCCGGGCGGCCAGCAGTCGAGAATGCCGCCGCGTAGCGCGGCTTCGCCTTGAAGATAGACCTCCACTCCAAATTCGTACCCCGCATCAGACATCCATTCGATTAACTCCGTTAGGCGGCCCTCTTTGCCAACGGTCAGCGTTCGTATCGCTTGCTCAGCTCTGCCTGCCATGGGCACTTCGCTTTCTAGTGCCTGTGGACAGGTGATAATCACGAAGGGTTCGTGCTGAGTGAGCTGTTGAACAATTCGCAAATGCTCGCCCAAAATTGCAGGATCTTTTTCCAGGGGTTGGAAGCGCTGAATCGAAGGGGCTAAAGTGGATGGGGCGAGGGTGAGTAGTGATTCATGGAGTTGATTCATCTCTCGGGCATCGGTGGAGACCCATAGGATGGGAAGGGTTTTTATTCGAAAAAGGTCCAGACAGAGTAGGGCTTGCGCACTAACGGGGACATCCGCTATCTGTGCATTTCCGGCCGAAACGCCTTTAAGCACCGCCGGATCAATTTCGAGGATGCTTGTTTTTTCTGCGTGAATTAACATGGAGGGAATTTTAGTGAGATGCCGTGGTTTTGACAGAATAAATTACGACTGCCCCTGTGCTTGAGACCTCTATTGATCTACGGGTTTTGATCCACTTTGGTAAGTTAGGTTTTTAGACGTTTTTCTAGCGTCTGGAATGCCGATGGATGGCCGGCCTTAATCTTGGCAAAGTGCGGGCGGGCGGGTTCATAGTGTTTTTTGGCGGTGTAGGGAGCCTCAAACTTTTCGCCGAGCAGATCGTTACGGACACAAAAGGCGTTGGCGCCAGCAAGGCAGCATCCGACAAGCGAGTAGCCCTTGGTGGCCGCTTGTTCCTTAATAAATTGGAGCGACACACCACCATGATCGGTATAGTCCCACTGATGCTTGGGGTCGTATTCCATGCAGTAGCGCACCGGCGGGATAAACTTGGCGTTGTATTCCATAATCAGCACGCGCGGGCTAATGCAGGTGATGGCATCCCAGATAAAATAATCGTTTCCATCGAGATCGACCGAGAGTAAGTCGATCTCTGAGTCAGAGATGTTGGAGGAAATGAGTGCGTTGATATTGTCCAGAGTGATGAATGATTCAACGACCTTGAGCTGGCCAGAGGCAATGGTTTTGGGGAGTCCCTTATGGATCTTATTGATATTTTTTGGGGATCCATCGATCCACAGTCCATTCCAACCTTGGAAGAGTAGGGCATAGGAGATGTTTTCGATGCCGTCACCACAGCCGAACTCAACAAAAGTTTGGTTGGTGGTTCCGATGCGCCGGAAGATTTCGATGATGATGCCATCTTCGTCGTTCTGGGAAAACATTTTGCGGCCATGAGGCATGAGGCTTAGTGGGTTGGAATATTTCGGCAGGCGCTGCATGGTTTCCATTTCATTGCGGAGCCAAAAGCCACGGACATCAATAAACCGTGTGCCGCCGACCAGTAGGTGATTTTTAAGTTTGGTAAGTTTTCCCATGCTAATGCCCTTTACGTAGCTCTCGTGATTCAATCGTCTAAAAGAATGGGCGGTTTATACTACAAAAATCGAATTTTAGCCTAGCTGAAATCATAAAATCTCTCGCTTTGAATGCCGTGATTGTTTTATATTTAGCGGTTTAATGAGTGATTCTTAAAGAGGATGTAGGTGAAGGAAAATCAATGCCATCTAGGGTAAGTAATTTTTTGAAGGAAAAGGATTCTCCAATCGCGCAAATTATTAAATATGCGCTATGTGGCGGGCTATCGGTCGCAGTGGCCCAAATCACATTCTATGGGTTAGCGTGGTTAGTATTTCCTTGTATGCGTGCGACAGATCCCGTGGCTCGGCTATTGGTTGTCATGGGCTTTTCGGTTCAAGCCGCAAGCGAGGATGAGTTAAGGCGGAATTTTTGGATCATCATGGGTATCTGCTTTGTGCTCTCGAATACGGTGGTTTATCTACTGAATGCTCGCTACGTATTTCACACGGGGAAGCATCGGAAACCCGTTGAAATTCTGCTGTTTTTTGGTTCGTCGTTATTCCAGTTTTTCTTTATTTGGCTCGGTGGAATCCTCATCACCGTGTTCAAATGGGAAGTGACATATTCAAATATGGCCATGTTGGCCACCTCGTTGTTCATTAATTTCGTGGTTCGTAAAAAAGTGATTTTTAAAGGATAGCCGTATGAAAAAAGCGTTGATCACTGGAGTGAACGGGCAGGATGGTTCGTATTTGACGGAGTTTTTACTGAACAAGGGCTATGAAGTGCACGGCATCGTCCGCCGCACCAGTTCATTCAGTCGCGAACGAATTGATCCGTTGCAGGGCGTAAATGCGAAAAACCCCGGCAAGTTGGAGTTGCACTATGGCGACATGGGCGACGAGAAAAACCTGCGCAAGCTGGTGGAAAAGGTGCGCCCGGACGAGGTCTATAACCTCGCCTCGCAATCGCATGTGGGCATCTCATTCGAGATGCCGGAATATTCCACGAATGTGAATGCACTCGGCACGCTCCGTTTGCTTGAGGCGATCCATGACTACGCCCCCGCCGCTCGTTTCTTTCAGGCCTCCTCTTCGGAGCTTTTCGGCGAAGCCGAGGAATCTCCGCAAACCGAGCAGACGCCATTTAAGCCGAATTCGCCGTACGCGGTCGCTAAATTATATGCCTATTGGATGGTGGTCAACTACCGTCAAACCTACGACCTTCACGCCTGTAATGGGATCCTCTTCAACCATGAGTCACCACGCCGCGGCGAAAACTTCGTGACTCGAAAGATTACCCAGACCGTGGCGCGTATTTCCGAAGGGCTCGAAGAGAGCCTCTTTATTGGAAACATGGGTGCAAAACGTGACTGGGGCTATGCCCCCGACTATGTCCGCGCCATGTGGATGATGCTTCAGCAGGATGAGGCTGAGGATTTTGTAGTGGCTACTGGCGAGCTGCACTCCGTGCGGGAATTAATCGAAAAATCATTTACTCACATCGGCATCCAACTCGAATGGAACGGCGTGGCGACCGATGAAAAAGGGATTGATTCCAAAACTGGAAAAGTAATGGTTCAGGTGAATCCAAAATATTATCGCCCCATTGATATCGACTCCGTGCTGGGTGACGCTTCCAAAATTCGGGAAAAATTAGGCTGGGAACCCGAGGTCAAATTTGACCGTTTGGTGGACATCATGATGAAGGCCGATCTCGCCGTTGCCCGTAAACACGGCAGGGACGCAGTTTGAAAATTTTGATTCTCAATTGGCGGGACATAAAGCATCCGCGGGCTGGAGGAGCTGAAATGCGACTCCATAAAATATATGCGCCACTGACGCAACAGGGGCATGAGGTGGTACTTTATTCCTGCGCTTTTCCGGGAAGTAAAAAAGAGGAGCAGATCGATGGAATTAAAGTCTATCGTCTCGGGAATGATTTTACGTTCGTTCCGCTCTGCATGCTGAACCTAAAAAAATGGGTCAAGCGACATCAATCCGATATCGTGGTGGAAGAGCTCAATAAATTACCCTTCTATTCGCCAATCGTCTATAAAGGGCCACTGATGGTCCAAATGGCACACCTCTGGCGTAACTCTATTTTCAAAGAAGCCTTTTTTCCCGTAGCCTTCGTGGTTTGGTTTTTCGAACAAACCATCGGCTGGTTCTATAAAAACTGCTGGTTTTCCTGCTACAGCACCTGCACCCAGAGAGACCTAAAACTCCTCGGAGCAAAAAGTGAACGGAACCGTCTGATCTACTGCGGTGCCGATCTCTCCGCCTATACGCCCGGCACGGTCGAGCGCGAACCCTTCATCCTTTGGATCAGCCGTCTGCAAAAATACAAGGGGCCGACCGATGCGGTCGAGGTGCTCGAAAAGCTTGCCCCCGACTTTCCCGAACTCAAACTAGTTATCGTCGGGTCCGGCCCATTCAAGGAAAAACTCAACGCCTTCATCGCCGAAAAAGGAATGCAGGAAAAAGTCACTCTCACGGGCTTCATCTCCGAAACGGAAAAAATCGATCTACTCCAGCGTGCCGCCATCCACCTACAATCCAGTTATAAGGAAGGCTGGGGGCTGAGTGTCATCGAAGCTAATGCCTGCGGTTGTCCCGTCGTCGCTAACGATACTACCGGCCTGCGCGACAGCTGCCGCGATAACGAAACCGGCCTGCTCTACAAACACTGCGACATCGATGACGCGGCGTCCAAAGTCCGCCAAATCCTCACTGACGAACCCCTGCGCGACCGCCTCGTTAAAAAAGGTCAAGACTGGGCCAAGACCTTTAGCTGGGAGCGTAACTCCCGTGAGATCATCGATTACCTTCAAGAGATTATAGATGAAAAACGATAGAATAAACTACTCACTCTGCCTGCTATTTTTCATCGTATTGGCGGCCATCACTTTTCGGTGCGTCTTTCGGGAAAATCAGGTTTTCGCGGCATCGGATCTAAACATTGGGCGGCTGGGATACATTAAAAGCCTTTTGCCCGATTGGTTTCTGGGCTACTACCGCAGCGTCGAACTATTCGGAATTTCTTCCTCGGGCTTTTTGGTGTTCAACGTGTTGTTAGCTATTTTCCCGCTGGAATTTTTTGCTAATACCTTTTATGGCGCGATATTGGTCGTAGGATCGATGGCGATGGTTTGGTTTCTGCGATTGTGGAACCGGAGCTGGATGGCCTCCATTTTTGGGGCGCTGGTGGCTTTTTGGGTCAATTCCATCATGCTGGCTTCGGGAGGGCACGCCTATAAGATGGAAGTACTGGCCTTTTCGGTGGTGGCGCTGGCGTTGATCGAAAAATCCATACGTGCGAAGTCTATCCGGCGGGAGATCGGATTTGCGATGTTGGCGGGCATTGTGGTCGGCGCGATGATGATTGAGCAACAGGATGTGGCTTTGTTGGCGGGACTTTTTGTGGGGCCATACGCACTTTTTCGATTGGTCCAGGTGCGCGGAAAGGCGCTGTTGCATTGGGTGGCCTTGCTCATTCCAATCGGCGCGGTGTCTTTGTTGTTGGCGGGTAGCGCGATTTTACGTTCTTACGATCAAAATGTGGTTAAGGCAACAACTGTTCAGGGCGACTCCGAGGAAAAATGGAATTTTATTACTCAGTGGAGCATGGTTCCATCTGAATGGCCGGAGCTGATTGCATTGGGGTGGAGTGGCTGGAAAACAAACGATCCTAAAGGCCCGTACTGGGGTAAGATGGGGCAATCTGCCGAATGGGAATCGACGAAGCAGGGCTTTCGAAACTTTAAGCTGACGAGCAATTACTTCGGCATTATTCCTTTTCTACTGGCCGCTTTTGGAATGGTGGCGGCCTTCCGAAATTGGAAGAACGGAGAGGCATCGCAAATTCTTTTTTGGAGCGTGGCTGGTCTAATTGGGTTTGGGCTAGCTTTTGGGAAATATTCATTACTATACAAATTTTTCTATGAGCTTCCGCTAGTTGGGAACATTCGTGCGCCGGTCAAGCTACTGGATAATTTTCAAATCTGCCTCGGCATGGTTGCCGCTTTCGGACTTGATCATCTGCTGCTTTTTGGAAAGAAAGAAAAATCGGTGAAGATTCTTTGGATAACCGGTGCGGTACTGGGTGGATTAATGCTTTTCACCGGACTGCGCCTGCTTGCTTTCCCGGCGGAGAAGGTCGCTGAATGTTCAACGATGGGTTTTGGCCGCACCGCAGATTTGATGGTAGAGAATATGGCGAATGGCTGGCTCCATGCGGCTCTCTTTTCGCTACTGGCCGCCGGGTTGGCGTTTGTAGTATGGAAAGGGATTAAGTCCGCTAAATGGGTGGCTTTTGCGTTTGTGCTGGCGCTGGCGACTGACAGCCTCTTGCTGACCTCGCATTATTTTGAATCGACTGATATCTCTGCTCTGAAACGAGGAAATCTCGTCGTCGACTTTATCAAGAAAAATCAAGGCAACGACCGAACCATTTTCATGGATTCTCAGGGACTTTATAATCAGTGGATTGCCTCGGATGGACCCTTCCACGAACTCAATCTATTTAATGTTTGGCAGAGTTCGCGGATGCCTTCCGATTATAAAGAATTCCTCGGCACCGTCGGTCGTAATCCCGTCCGGTTGTGGGAGCTGGCCTCGATCAAATATATTGCTGCTCCAATGAACGTGTTCCAACAACTTCAAAACGATCCCGTCCTTGGGACGCAGTTTAAGCCGGTTTTGAATTACCAGGTTCCGACCGCGCAAGGAATGCGTCCAGATGTACTCTTGGAGTTTGCCGGAACTATTCCGCGCTTTGCCCTTTTTCAGGGGTGGGAAACCATTTCTCGGACGGAGCAATGTGAGCGGCTGGCCTCGCCGGATCATAACCCCCGTTCAACTCTGTTACTTGAACCAATTTCTAATCGTGAAGACCGCACCGCATCAGCCCCATTTCAACCGTTGGATGCGGAGGTTACCAAGCGCCGGGCGACGGTACACGTCCGGACGGACACGGCCGCGATTGTCCGTTTTTCTCAATATTATCAGCCGGGTTGGCGCGTTTTTGTGAATGATCAGCCGGCTGAGCTATTGCGAGTGGACTATCTTTGCATGGGAGTAGCTGTTCCTCCGGGGGAGCATACAGTGGAGTTTCGCTGTGCGAATGGCGTGCCTAAACTAGTTTTTCTCTGCTCTATTTTAACGGTGTCGCTTGCAATTTCGTTGGGATTATTAAGGCCAATTAAAAAGGAAACGGTATGAAGTTTTCAATTGTTATACCGGCCTATAATGAAGAGCAACGCCTGCCACCGGTACTCGAGCGCTATACCACGCATTTTTCCCAGGCCTTGGTCGATGAATTTGAAATTTTAGTGGTGGTGAATGGATCGACCGACCGTACGGCTGAAGTGGCCCGTGTAATTGCCGAAAAGCACACCACGATCCGGGTGATTGAGGAGCCGGAAAGAATTGGAAAGGGCGGAGCAATCCTGCGAGGTGTCGAAATTGCTCGAGGAGAATATGTCGGGTTCGTGGATGCTGACGGTGCCACGGCTCCGGACGAGTTTTTTCGGCTCTACAACTTAGCGCAGGGGACGGACGGAATTATGGCTTCGCGCTGGATGGAAGGGTCGACCGTTAATGTCCGCCAGCGCGGACTACGCCTGCTCTCTTCACGTTTTTTCAACGGGCTGGTGCGCGGCCTACTGGGGCTTAATTACAAGGATACCCAGTGCGGCGCAAAAATTTTTTCGCGGGCGGTATGGGAAAAAATCCGTCCAAGAATTGGAACCACTCGTTTTGCATTCGATGTGGACATTCTATTCCAAGCTAAACGATCAGGATTTACTCTCATAGAGGTGCCGACGGTCTGGAACGATGTGGAAGGTTCATCGGTACAGGTCTTTAATACGTCGATCGAAATGTTTTTGGCGATCATCCGAATGCGTCTGCTCCACTCGCCGCTGAAGGGCACGGTGCGGTACTATGATCGTTTGCTGGCGAAGCCGGTCGATTTTTTATTGAGCGACGAGCTCTTCCGTCATACTGCATTGCTGTTTATCGCCTCCGTGATCACCTCCTTCGGCAATATAGGCTTTCAGATGACCGTCAGCCGTGCCCTACCTGCCGAAGAATATGCTCTGCTCGCCACCTTTCTGGCTCTTTTTGTGATCCTCGCTCGACCGTTGGGAACCCTTTCTACAGGCCTCAACCACTACGCAAGCCTGCTGACCCGCGAGGGGCGACCTGACATAGTTTCGCGATTACTTAAAAAGTGGATGATGCTGGCAGGTAGCTGTTCTCTAGTCCTGTCAGCAGTGTGTATGCTCTTTGCGCAGGAGATTGCCACCTTTTTTCATCTGGAGCGGATGGCCCCCGTCCTGGTTTCCGGACTCGCGCTTCCTGCGATCTTTATTGCCCCGATATTGGGTGGAGCACTCCAAGGCATGCAACGTTTTGGGTGGATCGCTCTAACGGGGATTGCCAACGCACTTGGACGGGTAGTCTTTGGAGGACTTTTGGTGTGGTTTCTTTTTCCAGCTTGCGGTTGGGCATGGGCAGGGCATGTGGGCGGCATGTACCTCGCTGTAGTGATCGGTCTACTGGCTTTGTTTCCTGTACTCCTAAAAGGGACTTCCGATACCGGGTTCGTGCCGAGTATGCGGCTTTATCTGGCACAATGCTTCTTGATCCAAATTAGCGTAGCGGTACTGATGACCGGAGATGTGGTGATGGTAAAACATTTCCTGCCAGAGAATACGGACTTTGCCTACGCCGCCACGCTCGGCCGTATGGTCGCTTTTATGGCGGCCGCCGTTGCCATGGCCATGTTCCCAAAGGTATCCTCCTCGGGCGGTGCGCTGACCCGCAAACACCGGCAAGTCTATCTGCGTTCGCAACTTTATACCGGAGGTCTGGTCGGTGCATCGTTAAGCGTCTGCCTGCTGTTTCCCGCTCCCTTGCTCCATTTTCTCTTCCGAATCGCACAACCCGGCGCGGAAATCATTAGCTATACCCGTTGGATGGCTGTTGTGATGGCCACTGCGACTCTACTCAATATCAACGTGTTCCTGCTTATGGCGCAACGTCGTTTTCGTCTACTTACCATAACGGTACTCTGCGCCGTATTTTATGGAATTGGAGTCTATTTCTACCATGGATCTGCCAATCAAATCATGCTCTTCGCCGGTATAGCTAATCTGGTTGCGCTGATCGTTACCACGGTGGGAATCTTCATTTCAAAACCGGAAAAAAAGAATTAAGGAAAAAATGAATTTTGGGAAATACAATATGGGGGAGTGGATGCTGGCAGGCTATGCTTGGCTTTTTGCTCGCAAGCCATTAATTAAATTCCACCAGCTATTATTTCATGTCGGATTACGCGGCATGGGGATTTTTAACTATCAATCGTTTCGGATCAGTGGGGAATCTTATCTTATTCATAAGCTTTTACCGCAGCTTTTTTATACTCATTCGGAGCTGGTTTTTTTCGATGTGGGAGCTAATGAGGGAACCTATTCCGAAAGTTTACTTTCTTCCTTTCCCGCCGCGTCGATTCATTCGTTTGAGCCGCATCCAAAAACATTCCAACGATTGGAAGATCGATTGAAGGGACGAGCCCATACCTTTAATTATGGCTTAGGGGAAACGGCAGGAACGCTCCAACTTTTCGACGTGGAGGACACTGCGGGAACCTCCCATGCCTCGCTCTATTCTGAAGTCATTCGCGATATCCATTATAAGGAAGTCCACGCTGTCGATGTTGAAATTAAACTACTTGACGAGGTGGTTAAAGAGTTGGGCGTGAAACATATCGATCTTCTTAAAATTGATACGGAAGGGAATGAATTAGCCGTGCTCAAAGGAGCGAGTCGCCTGTTGGCCGAAGGGCGGCTGAGCATAATCCATTTTGAGTTTAATGAAATGAATGTAATCAGCGGTTGTTTCATGCGGGAATTTATCCTGTTGTTGGGCAACTATCGGTTATTTCGCCTTCTTCCAAACGCTTTACTAGAAATTGAAGGTCGACCCATAATAACCGAAATTTTTGGCTTTCAAAATGTAATCGCGATTCCGCGCTACCATCCATTTCTGAAGGAGAATACATAGCGATACGTCAGGTTGTTAGCTCAATATTCCGCTGAAAAGTGGTGGTTTTATGAACTATTATGGATCCTCAAGGAGTCGGTAACGCTGCCCAAAATTCCATAGATGCAAAAATCTGGCATATCGAGCTTTGTTAATCACAGGTCCGTAGGATAAATGAAACAGAGCTCTTCGCCGGAGGGAGAAACATTATAAATCTTGTATCCTATTTCCTGTAATGCTTTAACCGTATTCTGAGTGGCTACTGCGCCAATGCTTTTAAAGCGGTGATGGAACTCAATCAAGAGCAGAGAGGGCCGGAGTGGGCTGGCCAGTAGGTTTTCGATCACGGAATATTCAGCGCCTTCGATATCCATCTTAAGCAGATCCACTCGGTCGTGTCCCAGCTCTTCCATGATGCTTTTAATCCTCCGAACTCGAACCGTTACAGATTCTTTAGCCGTTACTTGTGACCCGATCATTGAATGCGAAATATGCGCTGGATTTTTTGGAATATGGAACTCAGCCTCACCATCATAATTAGCGAATCCCCAAGGATAGTAGCGGAACTTTTCCGGAAGATTTTGCTCATCAAGCCATTCAAGCGATTGTGGTGTGGGATCGAAGGCATGAACGACTACATTGAGTTTTTTAATGATAGCCTCATCAAATGAGATATCGGTTCCAATTCCCGCAGCATAGATAATAGAGTCCGACTTAAGTAGATGAGCCGGTACATCCCACCCTCCATAACTCGACCCAAATCGAGTAGATTTTAGCGTAATATCTGGCTTGAAAAAGCAATCACTTACCCTGAGTACCTGTACCAGCCTTTTGATTTTTTGAAGTACTTGTTTCGTTATCTTAATCATCGAGGTCTCTTTTGCATAGCACGGAGCCATTGTAAGTAAAGAGTCGGGTTGCTTTTGATGGAAATAGGTTTAGAAATACGGTTTTTAGTAAATAATAGATCCACCATTTCTCCTTAAATAATTTTTTATAGACTCCCTTTGGTGAGTTGGTCGATAGTTGGCTCAGTACTTGAAGTCCTGATGTCTGGGCTAGGAGTCTCAAAGTAAGGGGAGAATAGAAGTTAATATGCCCAACTCCGTCATCGATGTAGTTTTTCACCAATCGGAGATTATCTTCCAACGGGACTTCGATAAATAAATGCTTGGAAACTCGCTGTGCTTCATAAAGAAGTTGCCTTGGAAATTCAACATGTTCGATTACATGGCTCAAAATCACAAGATCAAAGGCTTCGTCTTCATAAGGGATATTGTACCCATCGAAAAGATCACACTTCTTAAGTAAGGGGATGCTTCTCTGTTGGATAGTTTTTACCCCTGAGCTGGAGATTTCGAGTGCGAAATATGATTTTCCAAAACTCAGTTTGCTGAGTTGAGCGAGTATGGATCCATCTCCGGCTCCAATTTCGAGGATTGAGGAATGGGGGATACTAGTGCAAAGTTTGATTATATTATCTGCCTTGCTTATTGCACCGATTCTCCGCCATTCGGAATGCCCATCCTCATAGTAACTATTGTATTTTTCTTTTAGGTGTGTGTTGGGTTGTATTTTTCCCATAAAATTTCTCAGGTTACTAACGATCTAAATGCTGGGGCGTTGAAGTAGGCTTGTCTATATATGTTTCATATAAATTTACGATTTGAAGCCCGAGATTACTCCATAAATAATGTTCATTAATCATGTGTTTGGCATTCTCGCTACACAAGGCATGCTGGGTTGAATCTGCAAGAATTTGGGTCAAAGCTTTAGAGATTGAAATCGGATCCAATAACGAGATAAAGCCAGCTTCATTTATTTGAACTTCTGGAAAATAGCACTGTTCGGAAATAATGACGGGTAAGCCGCAAGCCAAGGCTTCGAGGATGGCGACGCTGAATCCTTCGTTGAGGCTGGTAAGGGCAAAGCAAGATGCGCCATGCAGGGCTCCAACTTTCTCATCTCCATAGATCGGACCGGTAAGATGTACACAATGGGCGGCTTTCATTTTTTGGAGAGTTTCTTTTATTATAGGAAGTTCCCCGTAGTCTGGTCCGGCGAGTACCAGTTGTACATCAGGGTAGTTTTTTGCGAATCTCTCGAACCCATCCAACAGACGAACGATACCCTTTTGCCGATGGAGGCGACTCAAAAAGAGGATATAGGGCTTATTTTTTAGTGCGGGGTATTTTTTAAAAAAGGGGTTGGGGTTCACAGGTAACAGCACTTCAGGGTAGACCCCGTTGGGAATAATTTCAGTGGGGGCTCCAAATCCAAAGGCTTTAACATATTTATCTTCATCCCCGTTCAATGTATGGATAAAAAGTGATTCACGAAACATGCGCCGCCAGCCCATGGCGAAGACTATTTTTTTTGCCATACGAATCGTTTCATCTGCCAGGGGTGTAGCATTGAGTGAGGAGTGACCACGTAGGAGACCCCAGTCTTCCGAGCTACTTTGGATGCCAGAAATAAAAAAGGGTCCCAGACTCCGTGCAGATGAACGATCGATCCAATCTTTATTTGTTTTTTTAAAGATGCGAACGTCTTCCAAGGAAATAATTTAGAAAAAAATCCAGGTTGGGAACAGTCTAACAACCGAACCTGGTCAAAGTTTGGAATTCGAGTGGTTTCATTGGATGCAAGAAGTTGACTCTTCCCCGTTCGTCCCATCAGGATAACTTCATGGCCGAGGCTGGCCTGTGCTGCGGCAAGGTTGATCGGAACACTTACCAAGCCGCCGGCGCTGGGCTGGAGTTCATCAGTTATATGGATAATTCTCATTATTTCTTCCCAAATAGTTTCAAAATTCTCGCTCGAATTTTTTCGATGCCGACATGGTTAGGAAACATTTTTTGATTGTACATCTGATCAAATATCTCGTCAGGACAATTTTTGGGAGGGGGCGTATAGGGTAAATCTATTTTTTGAGTTTTTATGAATCGCTGGGGATTAAGAGGATTAACCGTATGGGAGGCATCAAGCCCAAATCCAATGTTTCGTGTGAGATTTTTTGAGGCAACGAGCCCGATTCCTGTTCCCAGAAGTTTGGTAGTATCCCAGCGCATCCCCCAAGCATTGAGTTCTCCAGAAAATATTTGGTCGAGGCAGAAAGTTCGCATTTCTGCTTCACGTTCTGAAAAGCAAAGCGCTTTGAAGGTTTCGGTTTTTCGAATAGAATTCCATTTGGATGAGTCGAAGTCTTTAAACTGTTCCCATGCGCTTCGCCAGGTAGCCCACCCCCAGATATCAGAAAAGCGGGAATAGAAGTAACTACTGTTCCCCGGGTCGTGATTAAAACGGTTATAGCCTGAAATTTGCATGATGTTTTCATCGTGTTCGTATCGATCGAGCATCTCAGCACAGAAAGGAAAGAAAGAGGGGTCGGCGAGAATATCGTCTTCCATGATGATGGCGCGCTCTTCATGTTCGAAAACCCAGTTGAGTCCGCTGGGGATGCGCTGCCCACAACCCATGTTTTTATCTGCGTAGTTTTTATGTACTTCGCAAGGCCAGTCGATCATGCTTTCTACAATACGCCGGGTTTCAGCGCATTTTTTAGCCTCGCCGGATTTATGGCTACGAGGGGCATCGGCGATAAGGTAAAGTTTTTTTGGGCGAGCGGAACGAATGCGCTCGAAGACCCGCCGCGTGGATTTGGGGCGATTAAAAATGATAAAAGCAATGGGAGGGCAATCAGGCATAGAGCGTTTCCTTAATGACTTGGGTAAGTTCAAGGGAAGACGTGTGAGTATCGCAGGTCTTTCGACTCAATTCCAGTGCACGGATACCGAGGTCTGAACGGAGTTGATAATCGTTGGAAAGATAACGGATATTTTCCTGAAAGGAGGCGGGTTGTTCGAATGAAAAGAGAAAGCCATTTTCCCCATTCTCAATGATTTCGGCGATGCCTTTTAAATTGACGGTGAGGATGGGTTTTCCGCAGGCCATTTCGTGGGCGAGGGTATCGGTCATGTGAAAGTGATCGGTCTCTTGGCCAATGCGCATGACGAGGCCGATGTCGGCGGAGGCTAGGGCGTTGTTTAAATCTTCTTCGGTGGGGAGCCAGCCGGTGAAGACGACGCGATCGGTAATGTGAAGTTTGGAGGCGAGTTGTTTAAGCGAATCCATTTCAGGGCCATCGCCGATGAGCAGAAATTTAAGATTTTGAATTTGTGATTTCAGCTCAGGCGAAGCGAGCTGATGCAGAATCCAGTCGTTGCCTTTGTTGGGGTGGAGGATGCCGTGGTGGGTCAGGACGAGGTCGGAGTCGGAGAACCCAAATTTTGCACGGGTAGCTTGGCGGGTGGTTTTGTCGACAGGATGGAATTTGGTGTGGTCGACAGGGTTACGGTAGAGATGCATGATCTCTTTTGAAATTCCTCGTTCGGCTAAAAATTCTTGGGTGTAAAGCACTTTGGTAAAGATAAGAGGGAGTTTTCGCCAAGCGGCTAGGTCGATGCGTTCGACGAGGTCGCGAAGCCCATGAAGTCGGGGGTGGCTTTGTGTGTAGATACGCATAAAAAAATCCATGACGGTGATGGCGATATTCTTGCCATAAAAAATCTGAAGAATGGGTGCGGTAAGAGGGACCGTTTCGTCGTTCCAGATGAGTTTAGTTCCATTCAATCGACAGCGAATTCCAATGAGGGGCAGCCAGAAGTACCAGAGGATGGTTTTCGTTATTTTATCGGAGGCTCGGGTACGATTCCAGGTGTAGGGAAGTTCGTGCATCCGAAGGTTGGAACGTAGTTTAGGGTTTTTCTTTTCTGGGGTGTGTGGCCCGTAGAAATGGATTTCCACGTCTTTGGATAGATGAGCGATAAGGCCAGGGATCGCATGACCCCCGCAACAGATCCAACCTTCGAGTCCATAGCGATGTAGAAACGCGATTTTCTTTTTTTGCGTCATGCCGGTCTGCTAGATGATTCCCGCATCTTCGAAGTGTTGGAATATTTTTCGACCGAGCCAAGCATCGGTGGCGGCGTAGCGTTGTTGGGAGTCGGTGAGATCTGCACGTGCCCAGTTGGAGACTTGCTCGCGCTTGGAGATGCGGAAATTGAAAAGAATGGCGGTTAGGCCGCGCAGGCCTAGATTTTTTATTTCAGCGGTTTGGGCAAGGTCGGCGAGCTCAACAAATCCGTCGGGCATAAAGGAGGCCATGGCTTGGAGCTCTTCAATATCGCGGTCAATGGCCACACCGGCTTTGGTGATATGGCGGGCGGCGAGCAGGTCGAGCAGGCCTTGGCCGATGCCGGTTTGCTGAATTTGAATGAGATAGACTTCGTTCGCGGTGGCGAGTTGGAGGAGGGAAGGATCGTATCTTTCCCCTTTTCGAAAAGCGGGGCGAGTTTCGGTGTCGAAACCAATTAAGGTCTCTTTTTTGAGTTTTTCGACGGCAGCGTCAGCTTCTTCTGGAGTTTTACAGAGAATGATTTTCCCCTCATATTGCTTCATTGGAAGTTCGTTAATTTCTGCTTTAGTGATGTGTTTCTTATTCATGATTTTGTGCTTTTTTCCATTGGCTAGAAACCCAAAGGGATTGTTTGGCTAGACCCATCAGGATCTTACAGTCGGGAACCGTTAGCTTGCCGCGCGAGAAGATACGGCGAAGGCCCATCATCATATGCTCAAGTTTTTGGTCGTGAGTAAATTCGGTCTCAATCATCATTTCACGCCACGTGGAGAACATGCGTTCACGTAGGGCGGAGTCGGCTTCGTCCGCTTTTTCTTCCGAAGCTTGGAAGATTCCGGCGGCGGTGAAAAGTTCATAGCCACAGACCATGACCGCATGAGAGAGGTTGAGCGAGGTATAGCGTTCGCTGGAGGGGATTTGAAGAATATGCGTGCAGAGGGCTAGTTCTTCGTTGAATAGGCCTTTGTCTTCGCGGCCGAAGACCAGCGCAATTTTATGATTCGTTGCGCTTTCGAGTGCAATGGGTGCGAATTCGCGAGGGGGGTGGGCGGTGTCGCGATAGAATCCGGTACGGGCGGAGGTTCCAGCCACCACGGTACAGCCGGCTACAGCCTCTGCGAGAGTGGCGTATTCCTTGCGAGCGTCGAGTTGTTCTTTAGCATTGCAGGCGAGCTTGCGAGCATCGTCCCAGTCGGTGGTCGGGCGGGGATTGACGATCGCCAAGTCGGTGAGATCGTTGTTGTTCATGGCGCGGCAGACCGATCCGATGTTTCCACCATGGATCGGCTCTACGAGAACGATTCGGATATTATCTAGAATATTCATAGTTCAAAACTTCGCAGTAACTTTATTTCTTCGGCCCAAATTGTGTCATCAATGGTTTCGAGAATCATTGGGATGTCATCGAATCGGGCATCTTTCATGATGTAGCGGAAAACCTCCAGCCCTAGTTCACCTTTTCCAAGACTGTGGTGTCGGTCAACCCGGGTTCCGAGGCCTTTTTTGGAGTCATTTAGGTGCATGCCGCGCAGGTATTCAAAGCCGACGATTTTTTCAAATTCCGCAAAGGTGGTTTCGCAGGTCTCCGGAGTTCGCAGGTCATAGCCACCGGCAAAGGTATGGCAGGTGTCGATGCATACACCGACGCGGCTTTTATCGTCGACCCCATCAATAATCTCGGCGAGGTGATCGAAACGGAAGCCCAGATTAGAGCCCTGTCCGGCCGTGTTTTCAATCACGGCTGTTACTCCTTTGGTTTGTTCCAGTGCGATATTGATCGACTCCGCGATGGTGGCGAGGCATTCAGATTCAGAAACCTGTTTGAGGTGGCTTCCGGGATGGAAGTTAAGTAGTTGAAGGCCGAGTTGTTCGCATCGCTGCAACTCGTCGAGGAAGGCGGACCGCGATTTCTCCAACTTTTCTGCTTCGGGATGACCGAGATTGATCAGGTAGCTGTCGTGAGGAAGGATGTGTTTTGGAGATAAATCGTGTTTTTCGCAGTTTTTATTGAAGGCTTCAATACTTTCGGCGGTGAGAGGTTTGGCTACCCACTGGCGTTGGTTTTTGGTGAACAGGGCGAAGGCCGTGGCTCCAATTTCTACCGCATTCAGGGGGGCATTTTCTACCCCACCGCTGGCACTAACATGTGCTCCGATCCATTTCATGGAAAACTCCTCTAATTTTTAACAAGCGCCTTTTAAAGCACATATGGGGGTTGTAAAAAAGAACGTTTTGGAAGGTAAACGCTATATTGAGACCCCGTCAAGGGTTCAATAAATACGAAATGTAGATATAAAGAGTAAAAGTAAGGATCGGAAGTTGTATGTTTTTGCGTTTTTTAGTTGTGCGGCTTAATTCGCATATTTACTCTGTCGGTTCCAATTTACAAAGGAATAAAAGTATGGACACAAGCGATAAGAAAACGAAATCCGTTGACGTTGAAAAACAGGACTGGCTGGATGCACTCGACGACTTGCTCGAAACGCACGGTGCCGAACGGGTGAAAGATATTCTCCACGATCTTCAAGTAAGTGCTCATCGGCAAGGTGTACGCCTGCCGTTCTCGGCCAACACACCCTATATTAACACGATCGATCTCGCCGACCAACCGGCCTATCCGGGCGATCGCGAAATGGAACGCCGTATTAAAAGCCTCATTCGCTGGAACGCGATGGCTATGGTGGTGCGAGCCAACCGTGAAGAGGATGGTATTGGGGGGCATATTTCGAGCTACCAATCGATCGCGACCCTCTATGAGGTAGGTTTTAACCATTTTTTCCGGGGTCGTACGGAAAGTTTCCCCGGAGATCTCATCTATTTCCAAGGCCACTCCTCGCCCGGCGTCTACGCCCGAGCCTTCCTCGAAGGACGTATGCCTGCCGAACAACTGACCAACTTCCGGCATGAGCTACATGATTCTCCCGGCTTATCGTCCTATCCACACCCATGGCTAATGCCCGACTTTTGGCAATTCCCAACCGTCTCGATGGGCCTCGGGCCGATCACGGCAATTTACCATGCGCGTTTTATCAAATACCTTGAAGACCGTGGCCTGCGCGAACCCGCCGGTCAGCAGGTATGGGCGTTCCTTGGCGACGGCGAAACCGACGAACCCGAGACGTTGGGAGCCATCAACCTTGCTTCACGTGAAAAACTCGACAACTTAACCTTCGTCGTCAATTGCAACCTCCAACGTCTGGACGGCCCGGTACGCGGCAACGGCAAGATTATTCAGGAGCTCGAAGCCACCTTCCGCGGCGCAGGCTGGAATGTCATCAAAGTCATCTGGGGCGACGATTGGGATCCACTTCTCGAAAAAGATCATAATGATGCGCTGGTTAAGCGAATGGGTGAAATCGTCGATGGCCAATACCAAAAGTATACCGTCGAAGATGCGACCTATGTTCGCGAGCACTTCTTCAATGCCGACCCAGACGTGGCCAAACTGGCTGAACACCTGTCAGATGCACAAATCAAACGGATGCGCCGCGGCGGGCATGACCCAGAAAAGGTGCATGCCGCCTATAAAAAGGCAAAGGACACCAAAGATCGTCCGACCGTTATTCTCGCAAAAACCGTTAAGGGATATGGTCTCGGCCGTGCCGGTGAAGGACAGAACATCACTCACTCGCAGAAAAAACTCGATGAAGTGGCCCTCCGCGAATTCCGCAGCCGCTTTGGTATCCCGATCTCCGATGAGGAGATTGATAGCGTGCCGTTCTACCGTCCACCGGAAGATAGCCCAGAAATGAAATACCTTAAGGAGCGTCGTGCTGAACTCGGTGGCCATGTGCCGACGCGCCGGACCGAATACACCCCCATCAAAGCGCCTTCGGATAAAATATTTGCAGAGTTAGATGCCGGTTCCGACCGCTCGGTTTCCACCACCATGGTTTTTGTTCGAATTCTCAGCAAACTGTTGTCCGATAAAAATATGGGCGAGCTTGTTGTGCCGATCATTCCCGATGAAGCCCGCACCTTCGGTATGGATGCGCTGTTCCGGCAAGTAGGGATTTATGCCCACTCTGGCCAGCTCTATGAACCGGTCGATGCCGACAATCTGCTCTATTACAAGGAAGCCACTGATGGCCAAATCCTTGAAGAAGGGATTACCGAATCCGGCGCAATGTCTTCGTTTATTGCGGCGGGAACGGCCTATTCAAACCACAACATCAATACCATCCCGTTCTATACGTACTACTCGATGTTTGGTTTTCAACGCATTGCCGACCTCGCGTGGTTGGCTGGCGACTCGCGGTGTAAAGGCTTCCTCATGGGAGCCACCGCAGGGCGCACAACGCTTGCTGGAGAGGGACTTCAGCACCAAGACGGCCACGGCATCGTTATGGCTCTCACCATTCCTAACTTAGTTGCCTACGATCCAGCTTATGCGTATGAGCTGGCCGCAATCGTCAAGGACGGCATTCGCCGCATGTATGTAGAAAATGAACAAATTTTCTACTACATCACGCTGCTCAACGAAAATTACGAGCAGCCCGCTATGCCGAAAGGTGCCGAGGAAGGTATCCTCAAAGGAATGTATAAGTTCCAATCGTCCGATCAGGCACAGGCTCAGATTCTGGGTAGTGGTGCCATTATGCAACAAGCGGTTCATGCGGCCGCCTTGCTGAAGGACACCTATGGCATCGAAACCAATGTTTGGTCAGTCACGAGCTATAAAAACCTGATTAACGATGCGCAAGATGCCGAACGTGAAAATATTCGTAATCAAAATTCGGACGCCCAATCTTATGTGGCTCAATGCCTCGATCAAGAAACCGGCCCCGTGATTGCCGCCTCCGACTATATGAAGGTTCTGCCAGATGCGTTGGCGAAGCACGTGAAAGGCGGTATCGCTTCGCTGGGCACGGATGGCTTTGGCCGGAGCGATGGCCGCGTTGCATTGCGTAAGCACTTCGAAGTCGACCACCATGCTATTGCATGGACGGTGCTGGCTTCGTTGGCAGCGCGCGGTGAATTTGACAAAACAAAACTGAAAAAAGCCCGTAAAGATTTGGGCATAGACTTCAGCAAACCTAATCCGGTAGGAGAATAACCATGGCTATTGAATTCAAACTTCCAGAGCTTGGAGAAAATATTGAAGGCGGCGATGTCGTAAGCATCCTCGTTGCAGTTGGCGACACGGTCAAAGAAGGGGAGGGCCTCCTCGAGATCGAAGCCGGCAAAGCTAGTATGGAAATTCCGTCGCCTGCGACAGGAACCATCAACGCGATTCATATTTCTCCAGGCGATACGATAAAAATTGGTCAGTTGGCATTTACGATCGAAAGTGGTGCCGCCGCTCCAGCGCCAAAGGCCGAATTGAAAAAAGAAGCAAAAGCTAAACCAGCTCCAGAGCCCAAAGAGGCTCCGGCGGAAGCGGACGTTCCTGCTCCGGTAGAAAAAGAAGAAACGCCAGAGTCGAGTGCTCCTGCCGTCGCTCCTGCATCCATTGAAAAGGCCGTTTCCGCCGCACCCAATGTACGCCGTTTAGCGCGTGAATTAGGCCTTGAAATTCGGGCTGTTGTTCCATCCACCGAAGGGGGGCGCATTAATCTTGAGGACGTAAAGCAGTTTGCCAAATCAAATATGGGGGGCGGTTCAGGAACAGGCAGCGCTTCTCGTTCCTCCGGTGGTGTTCATGTTGAAAAAATGTCTGCCATCCGTAAGGCGACTCTGAAGCACATGACGCATTGTTGGACCACCATTCCTCATGTAACCCAACAGGATTGGGCCGATATCAGCCGCTTGAATGTTCTTCGAAAGCAATTTGGAAAGAAAGCTGAAGTCCAGGGCGCGAAGTTGACCGTTACGGCCATTCTCGTAAAAGTTGTTGCCTCTGCGCTGAAGGTATTTCCGAATTTTAATTGCAGCATTGATCCGGATAAAATGGAGATCATCCACAAGGATTTCTGCAATATCGGTATTGCCGTGGATACCCCAAAGGGCCTTATGGTTCCGGTTATTCGTGATGCAGATCAAAAAAATATGATCGAGTTGGCTCAAGATTTGGGCAGCATCGCCGCCAAGACTCGCGAAGGTAAGATTGGACTATCCGACCTGCAAGGTGGAACCTTTACCATTACCAACCTGGGGGGTATTGGCGGAACCTTTTTCACCCCAATCGTTAACTCACCGGAAGTAGCCATTCTTGGTGTAGGCCGTGCGGTTGAAGAAAACGGGAAACTCCGTATGCCGCTCTCGCTGTCCTACGACCATCGTATCATCGATGGCGCCGACGGCGCGCGCTTCCTGCGCTGGATCGTCGAAGCCCTTGAGGAACCACTATTACTTGCCCTTGAGGGATAGTGAGATTGCATTTCGATCCACGATGTGGAAAATAATGGCTATGGATTTATCTGTAGCCATTTTTGATGTCGAGATCACGGTGCTGGATTATGAAAGCACGGGTGCTCTGGCGGGCTATGCGAACGAGCCGTGGCAAATCGGATTAGTTTCACTTAAGGGCGGAAAAATAGATGCTGACTCCATGTTTGAAAGTCTACTTCGAGTCGATGCCCACCGCCCGTTTAACCCGCATGCACCCGGTCGGCATGGACTGCTGCGGGATAAGATTGCGACGGCTCCATCCCCGCAGAAATTATGGCCGGAGATCAAGCATCGTCTAACCGATCAACCGCTATGCGCCCACAATATAGCGACCGAAAAAAAGTTTACCCGTGCCGCCGCACCGATGCATCGCTTTGGACCGTGGCTCGATACCCTTAAAATTGCGCGAAAAGCTTGGCCGGGGTGTCCGTCGTATGCGCTGGGCGATCTGGTTACCCAGCTAGGGCTGACTCAGGAGATTGATGCTTTATGTCTCGGGCGGGGCGTTCACGATGCGCTCTACGACGCTGTGGCTTCCGCCAAAGTATTAGAGCACCTACTGGAGCAACCAGGGTGGGGGACGGTCACGCTGGCCGACCTAGTACTCAGTCACTGATTAGATGACGGGCAAAAAAACAAGGAGGCGAACTTGCCTCCTATTATTTTTTGCTTTAATATCTATGGATATACGTAGATTTAAATAAAGGAGAACATTATGGGATATCCAACAAAAATTCAGCTGATTGCTCGCCAAAAGGGCAAGCAG
>JAJRRI010000032.1 GCA_024279685.1 Verrucomicrobiota bacterium
CATAGGGAACGGTTCAAATGGGGTAGTCCGCTTCGGCGGGCACAAAAGTCCACGGATATGAGCATACCCTGCATGCGGAAAAACCGCTCACCCTGCGTGTGTTCCCCGCGCCCTCCGATTACGATCGTTTAGCCCGTTTTTAAAGCACTAAAAAACAGGGCTACTATTTTTTTGCCCGGTTGACATTACTTCAGCCATATGAACGACTGGGCTCCCGCACTCTTCGAGTGTAAGAATTACTTGAAAAACAAAGATGAAGAACTTGAACGTGCTCAGCGGGAGTAAAAGACGAATCAGTTGCCTATGGAGGAGGATTCGCTCAAAAAAAAGCGAGATAGGTTGCCCCATCCCGCTCGTAATCTACTGGATAATAAAATCTAAGTGATTTTCTGACCGCGGCTCATGACTACTTTTCCGGTGCGGACAAATTCTACAATTTTGAATTTCCCAATCATCTCTTCAAGCGCATCGATCTTGGCCGGATCGCCTACCACCTGCAAAATCATCGACTCGGGAGTCAGATCGACCGTCTTGCAACCAAAGTGTTCCGCAATCTGTAAGGCTTCCGAACGCCCATCGCAGTCGACGGAAATTTTAATCAGCCCCATCTCCTTCATCACCGACGAGTCGAAGGTATGATCAATGCAGTGTAGTACATCAATTAATTTAGAAAGTTGTTTGATAATCTGGTCGAGCCCGGCCGAGTGGCCACTACAACTAATCGTCATTCGCGAGAAGTTTCCATCCATCGCCGGTGAAACCACCAGCGATTCGATATTGAAAGCCCGGCGAGCAAATACTTGTGCAATACGTGCAAGTGCTCCCGGCTTATTGGCGACATAGACACTCAATGTATGGATCGCATTTTTTGAATTGCTCATGGTAAATTTCCTCGGTTAGGTTGACCCAGTCGGTTTTTCAAGTTTCCTATTCGGCGGCTCGATGAGCATATCTTCGATGGCTGCACCGGCGGGAATCATAGGGAAAACATTATCGGTTTTCTCTACCTCGCAGTTAATCAGGCACGGCCCGTCGTTATAGTTGAGCGCATTGCTCAGCACCCGCTTCACATCGCCGGGACGCCGCAGATTAAATCCTTTGACCCCAAATGATTCCGCGAGCTTCACGAAGTCTGGGTTACCCTCAAGATCGACTCCGCTCGTCCGATCTTCATAGAACAACTCCTGCCACTGGCGCACCATGCCCAGATAGTGGTTGTTCAATACGAAAATCTTGATCGGAAGCTTGTGCAATACGGCAGTCGCCAATTCGAAGAAGGTCATCTGAAAACCGCCATCGCCAACAAAGCAGGCGTGTAGGTCGTTCGGCCGAGAAAAGGCCGCGCCGATACAATACGGCAAGCCGACCCCCATCGTCCCCGCGCCGCCGGAACTCAACCAGTCATAGCGACGGTCGGTCTTGTAAAATTGGGCCGCCCACATCTGATGCTGTCCCACGTCCGTAGCGACACAGGCTTTTCCTTCGGAAAGCTTGTAGAACTCGTCGATCACATGCTGCATTTTCAGGCCGCCCTGCCGCTTAAACTTCAACGGGTATTTCGTCTTATAGCCATCAAGGTGCTTGCACCACTCCGCTGTTTCCAAGGTTGGAACATGCAGGGCTAGTTCGTCGATCGCTGTTTTGGCATCGGCTATGCACGTGATTTGAGGTTGGATCATCTTGCCAATTTCTGACGCATCGATGTCGATATGGATGATCGTTGCGTTCTTACAAAACTCGCTCGGCTTGCCCAGAATGCGATCATCGAACCGTGAACCAATGTTCAGCAGTAAGTCGCACTCGCAGATCGCCTTATTGGCATAGGCCGTACCGTGCATACCCAGCATACCCAACGAAAGTTCGTGGCTTTCTGGGAAAACACCCTTGCCCAATAATGTGTTCGTAACCGGAATCCGGGCGTTCTCAGCAAACGCCTTTAGGCTTCCGTCCGCTTCAGCGATCATCGCCCCATGTCCGGCGAGAATAAGCGGCCGTTTCGATTTAGACAAGGCCTCGGCTATTTGAAGGATGATGTTCTTATCCACCCCGTCAACTAACTTATATCCCGGCAAATCCATTTCCGCATGCAAGTCAGCCGTACACGGCCCCGCGCTGAGGTCTTTAGGTATATCGATCAAGACCGGCCCCGGCCGACCCGTTGTGGAAATATGAAATGCTTCGCGGACGATCCGCGGAATATCATTGGTCTCCTTAATTAGATAGGAGTGCTTCACCACCGGCATCGTAATGCCGAAAATGTCCGCCTCTTGAAAGGCATCCTTTCCAAGCATCCACGAAACCGACTGGCCGGTCAGTACGATCATCGGAATCGAATCCATATGGGCGGTCATAATGCCCGTCAGTGTATTCGTTGCGCCCGGCCCACTGGTAACCAACACCACCGCGGGCTTCCCCGTTGCCCGTGCATAGCCATCGGCCATATGAACGGCACCTTGCTCATGGCGAACGAGGACAAATTTAATTTTTGTCTCCGTCGTAATTAGTGCATCAAAAATTGGAATCGCCGCGCCACCTGAGTAGCCGAAGATATGTTCAACGCCTTCATTTTCCAGACACCGGATAATTGCCTGCCCACCTTCCATCACATTATTTGACATATTTTACCTCCAAATTCGACAGCACCCTATTTTTGCCCCTCAAATTTGTCAACATATTTGATCAATAAATGAATTAGGTAAAAAATAGGTAAAAATTAAGGCGGAAATGGATTAGATTTTAAGCGCGACCAAAAAACAGGGTCATGTTTATGAAAAATCTTCATCCCGCGAACAGCAGAAAGAAATGATATCCGAAATAAAATCGGCGGAAACCCCACGCCAATAGATTTTCCATTTCCCGATCGTGTGATACCCATCGGCCTGCTTGTCGTACCACGAGTTAAAGGGGTTCGACACATTCGAGCGCCAGAATAGAGCTTCATGGTTACGACAAACCTCGCGCCATAATTCCATGGCCACCCCCTCACCGCGCGCCTCCTGTCCCACCGCAAATTTAGAGAGATAGTATCCGGCCGAATGTTCTTCGAGTAGCACGGCTCCCCGATAGTCAGTTTCGATATAAGCTTCCGCCACGCGCCCAAGAAAAACTTCGTTGGCTAATGCTTTTCCAAAACTTGCCTCTAGCAATCGCAGCAGACGGCTGCGATCGACCTTCTCCAATCCGAAGGAGTGATTGATTTCACTTCCTCGTAGAAAGAGTGTTCCCGACCCCTTGACCGTGAAAATTTCCTGCAAGAGGTTCATGGGCGAGGTGATGGAAAGGTGCGTGCCCCACCGTTCTTCTAGTAATTTTTTCCCGAGGGTTAAGAAATCATATTCAAGTAGTTCCAGCGGTTGAAAATTTTCCTTGTGGGTATAGATATGCGGCAAAAGTTCACCCGAAACACTCTTCAACCCACCCGCTGCACGGATGAAATGAACGCGTGTAGCAACATCGGGGAGTAAGTGTAGGAGCGCATCTTCCCACATTTTATTTTCGGCAACCAGCACCGGCACCTTCTCTGCAGCATGCGACCGAGCCATAAAATCCACCACCCCGCCTTCTTCCAGGGCGCAAAACTTAAAGATGGATTCATTCGCCAACGCGGCCTGCATCTTTCTCGCTTCTGCACCGCAAAGTAGAATAGCGGGAGCGAGTTCGAGCCGTAATAGGAAGTGCAAATCGAAGGCCAGCATTTCGACCCCGGCCTCGATACTCCCCATATCTGGGCAGAGCAACGCAAAACAGGCGGAATGGTCGGACTGAAACTTGTCGAGATAGAATTCATATTCCTCTCGCCGTCCGATGCTATCGAGAAACAGCCGTATGGTTTTATTTAGCGTAATCATTGAATCCCCATAGATTACACCGATGTACCCAAATTATACATTAAAGAAATCTGTGAAAATCCGTATTTGTTCGCAAAAAATCTAAAGCGCAAGTTTGGTCTGCTTCGCGAGGCGTTTAAGTTTCCCCCCAAGAGCAACCTTCTTGACGTGCGACATGCGGTCGACCAGTAGAATACCATCGAGATGATCCAGCTCATGCTGGATAGCACGGGAGAGCAACCCTTTGGCGTGGATGGACTGTCGAACCCCGTCGAGATCGGTATACTCGGCATCCACCTCATACCACCGCTCCACATTGGCAAAGATATCTGGAAAACTTAAACAACCCTCTGGCCCCACCTGCACCTCATTGGTATGCTCGACGACCTTGGGATTAATCATCACCAACGGCATTTCAATGTCCGGATTATCGCGGGTATCGTCTACTCCAATATCGCCGTCCGGCGGAATATCAATCACAAACATGCGCGCGGTATGACCCACCTGCTCGGCCGCCAGCCCCACGCCCTCCTCCGCATACATCGTCTCTAGCATCTCCTTCGCCAGTTCATGAATCTTCGGGGTGATTTCCACCACATCCACGGCCTTCTTCCGAAGCACCGGATTTCCGTATGTACAAATGGGTAAGCTCATAGCGGGAAGGTTTTCGTTGAGACGGCTATCGATGTCAAATAAATTCAAGTCTACGGCGTGGCGCTTGAAATCAAGAGCCGCCTCGTATACAAAGTCTACATGCAAACTAAAGACCCAAACAGTGGCGGACAGCTCAACCTCTTAATCAAGATTCAACAGGTGACAGCCACCTGCGAATGGGTACGCGCGACTCTGGGAAAGGAACCCATCGAAGTCACCCGACCGTTCGCGGAGGAATCACGGATTGAAATCTATTTCGATTCTCTGATTGAAGCTGAAATTGCGCTCAAAGCTCTACCCGTCGAACTATCCATCCAGATCGCGGAAGCCAAAGAATATAAGGAAAAGGACTGGACCACCTTTTGGCAGCATCATTTTAAGATCACGGAACTCGGTAAAAATCTACGCATCGTTCCCGAATGGGAAGAGTCCCCGGACGACGATAAAGTAAACATTATCATCAACCCCGGTTTGAGTTTTGGCACCGGCGGCCACTTCACCACCCAATTCTGCCTCGAAGCCCTTGAAGAGGCCGTTCAAACTCTTAACCCCGAAAGCCTAATCGATGCGGGAACCGGCAGTGGTATCCTCTCCATCGCCGCCATCAAGCTGGGCATCCCAAAAATTAACGCCTTCGACTACGACCCCATCAGCATCGACCAGTGCCATACCAATGCCGCGCGGAATGGCATCGACGATACGATTCACTTTTTCCAAGCCGATATATTAAACTCCGACTGGCACTCAAAACCTGCCGACCTTGTCTGCGCCAACATTCTGACCTCGGTCCTGCTCGAAGCCGCACCATGGATTAAACGAGCGACGAAAAAACGAATGATACTGAGCGGTATCCGCGAAATCGAGGCCGATGCCGTGGCCGACACCTTCATCCAGCTCGGATGCCGTGAAATCAGCCGCGACGGGGACGGTCAATGGTGCGGATTGGTCATCGATGTCTAAACAACGAAAACACAAAACGAACCGGCGGAGGCTATTCGACCGATGCTTGAACCTCTTCGCGCTGGGTCTTGCCACCGCTACAATGTTGGGGTTTCTAGGGCGTTTCTTTTGGGTCTTCGATCTGTTCTCGCACTTTCGAGTGCAATATATGCAACTATGTTTGGTGCTAATTGGGATTGCGCTATGGCAGCGGAACAACAAACGAGCGATTACACTCATTCTACTGGCTTGTCTCAACTATGCCTTCGTACTTCCACTCTATTTCGGCAAGGCCACCCTACCCACCGGCCCAACGGCACGCGCCATGCTGATTAACCTCAACGCTTCAAATGGCCATACGGAAAAAGTGCTCAACGTCATTCGCACCGCCAACCCCGATCTCCTACTCCTCGAAGAGGTCACCCCAAAATGGGAGGCCGAGTTGGCTGTGCTGACTGAAATCTATCCCCACCGAATAGTCGAAGCACAGGAGGGTTGCTTTGGAATTATGATGTTGAGTAAATTTCCGCTGGAACACGAACAGACGGTGGAAATCGGCGGAGCAAACATTCCTTCCCTTCTGGCCGAAGTCCACTTTCCCCATGGCACCCTTTCGTTCATTGGCACCCCCCCCCTGCCGCCGATAGGCGCTGCCTATTCCAAGCAACGCAACAGGCACCTTATGGAACTTCCCGATCTCGTGAAGAAGCAACAATACCCGGTACTCCTGATCGGGGACCTCAATGTTTCTCCATTCTCCTATTGGTTCAGAAAAGTCATTTCTGAATCGAAACTGAAGGATAGTATGAAGGGGTTCGGCTTCCAGCCCAGCTGGCCGAGCAACAACAGCTTCCTTTGTATTCCGCTCGACCATGTTTTGCACTCGCCAGAGATCATCATTCACAATCGAATGATCGGTAGCGATGTGGGCTCGGATCACTTTCCGGTGATCGTGGATTTTTCAATCTTGTAGATACAAAATTACGCTAAAAGAAACCGCGGTCTTCGACAAGAAATTCGTCAGGAATTTCTGCGAGAAAACGGGAGGAATCGAGAAAGATGATTCCGCCATCGCGCTGGCGACGCACCATGGGCGAGCAGAGGAAAAGTTGGTCTTTGGCGCGAGTGACGGCTACATAAAACAACCGCCGTTCCTCGGAATCACCCGCTTCTTCGATCGCTTTTTTACTCGGGAACATATCTTCGTTGAGGAAGAGCACGAAGACGGCTTTCCATTCTAAACCTTTGGATTGATGAATGGTGGAGAGACGGAGCGCATCTTGACTTTCTTCTTCGGAGGGGGCTTTAGAGCCCTCGTTATCAAGATTGGAGAGCAGCGCAATTTCGGAAAGAAAAGTCTCGGTGGAATCAAATTTGACGGTGAAGTCGATGAGGCCGTCGAGGTCTTCCTGACGGAATTTATGGTTATCGAAGTTTTCGACCATGTATTCCGTATAGAAGGCTTTGTTGAAGCGGAAAATAAGTTCGCCAGGATCGTTCTGGAGATTGTCCGCGCGGTAAGCGAGGAAGACCAGCTTGATCTGCTCCCACCCCTCGCGGGCCACTGCGGGGAGCGCAGCGAGGAGTTGTTCGTGCGTCTCTTCGCGCTGGAGGTTTATACGGTCGCCCAGCTTATGGAAAATTTTATGTGACCCTTTTTTCCCGACGCGCGGAAGCATTTCAATCAGGCGAGTAAAGGCGAGCTCATCGGAAGGATTAACCAGTAGACGCAGGACGGCACACACATCTTTAATGTGAGCTTGTTCGAAGAAACGGACACCGGAAGTCACCACATATTGCATCTGCGCGCGGGCGAGTTCCATCTGGAGTTCCATCGCGTGGAAGTGGGCGCGGTAAAGCACACAGATTTCTGAAAGTGGAATCCCCTTGCGGTTGAGTTCTCGGGCTTTTTCAATGACGTAGCGAGCCTGGACGGAACCGTCGCGCATTTTAGCAACATTTGGTTTATCCCCATTTTCTCGCACAGCCTGAAGTTCCTTTTGGAATTGGTCGGGGTTTCCGGCAATGACTTCGTTGGCGACATCAAGAATTTCGGGGGTACTACGGTAGTTGGTTTGGAGTTTGAAGGTTTTTGCTCCGGGGTAGGCGCTTTCAAAGTCGAGAAAGTTGCGGAAATCGGCCCCGCGCCAGGAGTAGATACTCTGGAAGTCATCGCCGACGACCATAAGATTGCCATGCGCTTGCACGAGGTGCTCAACAAGTGCGGCTTGGATGGCATTGGTATCTTGATATTCGTCGACGAGAACGTATTTAAATTCGTCCTGATAAAAGGTACGAATTTTTTCATTTTCGGCGAGGAGTTTTGGGGCGTAGATGAGCAGGTCATCGAAGTCCATAGAATTAGATTCTTTCTTACGGTTTTGGTAACGAGCGTGCGCTTTAAGCACGAGGTCGGGATCGACTTCACTGAGTTCAAAGCGTTCGTCGACAGCGGAAGAGAGATCGCCCATTCGACCGCTCACGACTCCGAAAAGACTGAGCAGAACATCCGGTTTGGGAAAGTGCTTTTTCTCCACATCTAATTCGTCGATGCAAGCGCGCATGAGCTTCTTTGCATCGTCGGAGTCGAGGATGGTAAAGTCGCGGCCAAAGCCGATGGAGTCGGCATGAGAGCGTAGGAGGCGGTTGGCGAAAGAGTGAAAGGTGCCACTATAGCCGCTGTTAAAGCGTTGATGTACGAGAGCCTCGGCACGGCTAAGCATCTCCTTAGCAGCCTTGTTGGTGAAAGTGAGTAAAAGCACCTCCCACGGCTGGATCTTTTTCTCAGTCACGAGATAGGCGAGGCGATAGATGAGCGTGCGAGTTTTTCCGGTTCCGGCAGCGGCCACCACGAGCGCCGGACCATCGGGTGCGGTGACGGCGGCGTACTGCTCTTCATTGAGTTCTTTTCTAAAATTCATAGGCGGAAGGGTAGCTAAATTTTTATCTCACACAAAGCCACAAAGGCACGAAGCTACAGGTGATTTCAATTCTTCCGGTGAGATTCCCCCTGGCTTGGTGTGAGTCGAACCTATTCCACGGTTCCATTTATAACTCGGGATATTCCGTCTTTCATAAGAGATTCACCAAAGTTCAATAAATAACCCAACCGAAGGCCTGTTAGTTTTAGATAGGTTAGCACCTGCTTTTGGTGGACCTTGAGGGTTCGCTCAACCGACTTGAGTTCCAGCAAAACCTTGCCCCCAACCATCAGATCCGCTCGAAACCCTTCATCAAACCGGATTCCATCGTATTCAATGGGAATATGGACTTGCCGCTCTACATGAAGCCCCGCTGACTGCAATCGATGTGATAGTAGCACTTCATAAACCGACTCCAACAACCCGGGGCCAAGTTCCATGTGCAACTTCACAGAGCAATCTACTACAATTTTTCCAATTTCATTTTCTGTCATAGCTTAGAGCCTGTCCCATTTGATAAAATGCCCTGCTTGCAGGGCTGAAGTTGAGAAAGATTTCGAACATAAGAGGCTTTTTTGCCTCCTATGTCGGAAAGAGGTGCTTTATATTTCTTGTTACCACAACAAAGAAAGGTAACGCACATGAATATAATCACCTTCCAGCCCGAGCTTC
>JAJRRI010000033.1 GCA_024279685.1 Verrucomicrobiota bacterium
ATCAGCCATTTGCTATTGCTCAGTTCCATGGCAATGAGTAACTTCTTTTCGCTATGCGGGGTAGTCGTCATTTTTATCTCCTTTGTTGGTTGTGACTCAAAGGATTATAGAGCCGATGTAAACCCCCACATAGCATCTATTTTTAATTGCACATGCCCCGGTGAACCTCTTTATTTAAGGGATGGGACGACAAGCACGCATTGAATATGAAGGCGCAGTTTATCATGTGATGAGCCGCGGAAACCATCAGCAGCCGATTTATCGAAGTGATGAGGATTGTGCACTTTTTCTTCGTACTCTTGCCGAGGCCTGCGGGCGGTGCGGCTGGCGTATCCATGCCTATGTCCTCATGGGAAATCATTATCACCTGCTGCTGGAGACTCCCGAAGCCAATTTGGTTGCAGGAATGCGCTGGTTGCAGGGAACCTATACGAAGCGTTTCAGCGCCCTTCATAAAGAGCGGGGGCATCTGTTTCAGGGGCGTTACAAGGCGCTGATGGTGGACGCCCAGGAGGAGGGATACTTTGCAACGCTATCAAACTATATCCATCTTAATCCGGTGCGGATCAAAGGATATGATTTCTCCACACGGTTGGAAAAACTTCCATGGAGTAGTTACCCAGCCTATCTAAATCCTGCGCTAAGACCGGACTGGCTGGAGGTTGATCGCGTGTTGGGTTCATTGCATTTCAAGGATGCAAAACCCGGACGCCAGCAGTATGAGAATTACATCGAGCAGCGCATAGCAGAAGCAGCGCAAAGTGAAAGTCCGTGGGAGACCGATGGCCAGTGGCGTACCATCCGCCGCGGGTGGTATCTGGGGGGCAAGGAATTTCGCGCCGAACTCATTGATCGCATGGGCCAGGTGATTGAGGGGAAAAAACGGGTTTCCTTTCGCGGCGATAGCATTCGCCTCCATGACCAAACGGAGGCTGAGCGACTGGTTTTAGCGCATCTGAGCGTGTTCGGCCTCTCCGAAAATGATTTGGCTACGTTACGCAAAGGAGATGCTCGTAAAAAAGTGATCGCCTGGTCCGTACGCCGTAAAACCTCCGTAAGCAATGAGTGGATTTCAAGGCGGTTGTGCATGGGGCGTGCCTCTAATCTCTCTCGCTACGTGGCTGATGTAGCGGCGGCTCAAAAAGGCGAGTTATACGACTTAAAAACAACTATATAGAAGGGGTGACACCTTTTCCAGTCACAGCTCCATTTTCCGATAATCGGCGCTCATTCCGAAAGGAGGAAATGTGTGGTGAAAAGATGCCATTCAGGACTGACATATTTTTACATTAAAAAATGGATATGGATCCGTTCTTTCCTGTTTGGTGGATTTGAATCCTCATGTGATTATGCAGTATTGAGTCGAAGAGCGCCGTGAGTGCATTGGAATAGGGGGTGCTGGCTCAGGCAATACATAGCCCATTAGACTAGATGGGTGTAACAAGTAACCCATAGAGAGCAGTAAATATGTTGGCACAAAATAGAAGATCTTTTTTTACTGCAGGCGGGGTTTCCGTCGCCGCAATGACCTCACTCGGAAGAGCCCCTGCTCAAACTCACCCGACGGATGGATTTCGAGTCTGCTTTTTTACCGATCCTCACCTTCCTCCTCCTTACAGCCAAAAGGAAGCGGAGAGCTACCAGCCCAACACATGGATTCGCAATGCCTTCAAGTCGGCCAACCGCCACCGGCCAGATGTTTTCGTATTTGGTGGCGACTGCGTTGCTCGCGTGGATAGCATCTATAATCCAGATGGCAATCTGCCTTGCTCAGAAGAGGCGGCGGATGCTCAGTTTGAAAATTGGAGCAAGGTTGTCCAAGAAAATATTTCAGTGCCTCATCATACCGTGATTGGCAACCACGATATTTGGATGCCAAACGTGAATACCCCTACGGTTGCCAAGGAAAAAGCCATTAAGGCCTTTGAGATGCCTTCTCGTTACTATTCCTGGAAAATGAAAGGCTGGAAATTTGTCATGCTCGACATCTTTGGCAAAGATGGATTCAACCACGACCCGGAACAACAGGCCTGGTTCGAAAAGGAAATCCAGGGAAATCAACCGGTTTGCGTGGTTTCCCACTCACCCATCTTCAGCGTAACCCCCTATATCGAAGCCGGAAAGACCCTTGGTGATCATAAAAAAATGCGTCAACTCTTCTTGGACAACCCCCATGTGCGCGTCGCTCTAAGCGGACATATGCATCTGATCGACCATGTGGAGTTTGACCGAGTGACCTACCATTGCGCTGGAGCCGTTTGTGGAGGGTGGTGGGGAAATAAAAGTTATAAATCAACCCCAGGTGCCTATATGGTACTTGATCTTCATCCCGACGGATCGCATCATTATCAAACGATCTACTGGGACTGGAGTGGAAAGGAAGCCGATCGCCTGCAGGGCGCCTGAGTCCCCGGCATGTGAAAAGGTATCCGCCCAGTATACAGGGTGTGATTTAATTTGAGGCAATTCGCAGCAGGGGTTGATCTTGTTTTTCAGTTGCTTTTTCGGCACGTGGAAATATGTTTAGGGCATCTGTTTTTTTAACCCCCCCTGAACCAGGACGATAACAACCATGGATCTATTCAATTCGCTGCTGATTTCTATGCCCATTGCCGATATGGGCGGTGCCTTTTCCGATAGTACTGCGCCGGGGAAGGTGATTGTGCTTGTACTATTTTTTGGGTCGGCCTGGGCGTGGACGATCATGGTGACGAAATGGTGGCAACTCAAGTGTGCGGAGCGGACGACCGCGGAGTTTCTCGAAGCCTTCCGTTCGGATCGTAATCCGACGGCGCTGTTTACCCGCCGCGAGGAATATCTCGGTTCGCCGGTGAATACGATTTACAAGGCCGGTTGTGCCGCGCTCGGTGGAGAGTTGCAGGCACATGGGATTGATCCCGACGATTTGCTGATGGGCGATATGACCTCGGATATGCACCGTCGCCTGAGCCCAGGTCAGTTGGAAACCTTGCGCGCGGTGGTGGATCGTAACGTGGCGGACGAAGCGCTGGGTCTTGAGGATCAAATGGGATTGCTGGCTACGGCGGTGAGTGCCGCGCCGTTTCTCGGCCTGCTTGGAACGGTTTGGGGCGTGATGGATGCCTTTGCGGGCATGGCGATCTCGGGCAACGCGGCGCTTTCGGCGGTGGCCCCAGGTATTTCCGGTGCACTCTTAACCACGATCGTTGGCCTGCTGGTGGCGATTCCCTCGATGATTGGCTATAACTTGCTATCGAGCAAGATCCGGAAAATTTCCGTGCAGATGGACAACTTTGCACAGGAGTACATTTCCGCCATTCAGAATTCGTATGTGATTGAAGCGTAGAGCAGGTAGGGTTGATTTTTGGAAGGACGATTTTTGATTTGTGGGTCTGCGACGCTTAATAAGAAGGGAGGAAGGTGAACGAAATCGACCTTAAAATGAGAACGAAGCGATTTGCTTTGGATGTGATTGAACTGATTTCAAAGCTTCCAAAAACGACGGAAGGCCGGGTGGTTGGCAACCAGTTGATCCGCTCAGGAACGTCGGTTGGAGCCAACTATCGGGCAGCTTGTAGAGGGAAATCGAAAGCGGACTTTATCGCGAAGCTCGGAATTGTGGAGGAAGAGGCAGACGAGTCCTGCTATTGGCTGGAAATTATTATTGAGGGGGAAATACTTTCCCTGCCGGAAGTGGAGCCTTTGCTTAAAGAAGCGAACGAAATCACAGCGATCATCGTGTCATCGCGAAAAACAGCTGGAGGCTTAAAATGAGGCTGTTGCAGACCCATAAATCAAAAATTTAAAATTTAAAATCGGAAATGCTCTAATGGCAAGACGCACCAGCTTAGTTTCATTAAGTCAGATCAGCGACATCAACATGACGCCGCTGATGGATCTGACGTTTATTCTGTTGATTACTTTTATCATTACCTTCCCGCTGATTGAGCAGGGGGTTGCGATTAATCTACCGAAGGGGAAGGCCGCGGATATGCAGGATGCTGTCTCGCGGTCGATTAGCCTGAATTTGGATCAACAGCTTTATCTCGACGACCTGCCGGTTTCGAGAGAGGAGCTAGTGGCAGCCCTGTTGGATGTGGTGGCGGAGAATCCAGACACCACGATCTATGTGCGCGCCGACCGTAAGCTTCCGTATGGCGAGGTGGTGGATGTGATGCGGATGCTCCACGAGGCCGGCATTACACGAATGGGTCTGGTGACGGAAGGGGAGTAAGTTTGATGAATGCCTTCCAGAAAAGAATCGCTTTGCGAGTGATCGGAATCCATGCGGCCCTTATTTTTTTGGTGGTCGTGATTCCTTTGATGCGCGGTTGCTTTAAGCGGAAGCCGAAGGAAATCATAACTTTTATTGAATTTGGTGCGCCTGCGCCGCCGGTGAATATGGAAACGGTGTCCCAGATGGCTGAGCCGGAGTCCTCGGCCCCCGCGCCGGAACCCATCCCGGAACCTGCCCCGATTCCCGAACCGCCCAAACCGAAGCCGAAACCCAAGCCGGTGGCCAAACCCAAACCGAAGCCTAAGTTGGAAAAGCCGAAACCGAAGCCCGCGCCTAAGGAGCGACGGTATACTCCTCCGAATGAAATCCCAATCGGAAAGAAGGTGAAGGAGAGCCCGACAGTCCCCACCGTCTCTTCCTCAGAGATTAAAAAAGCCCTCTCTGGCATATCGTCGCCATCTGCTTCGTCGGCAAATCCCAGCCAGATAAATGCGTATATCGGGCGTATCGGAAGCTTTTTCTACGGCTATTGGACGCCGCCCGCCTCCGCATCGTACTCGACCGGGTCGACCGTGGTACGGATCTCCATCCGTAAAAATGGGCAGATTATAAAAAGGGTGAAAATCAAGGGGTCGGGCGATTCGGTTTATGATAAAACGGTCATGGATGCAGTCCATGCGGTGAGCACGGTTCCGCGGCCGCCGGAAAACTATCCATACGACTATGTAGAAGTCGAATTTAGACAGGAGAATAGATCATGAGAAAAAGGTTTTTAATGGGTTGCGTTGCTCTGGTTGCGGTTTCGACCTTCGCGCAGCGCGCGGTTGTAACTAAAGCGAGTGAAGGGAAGATTTTAATTAATTTATCGGGCTACCGAACCGGTAGCGATGCGGCCTCGCGGACGTTTCTTGCGGTACTAAAGGCGGATCTCAATCGTTCGGGCTATTTTAAAGTAACGTCGACGGGGGGTGGATTGAGCGTGGTCGGGTCGTGTTCCTCGGTCGGTGGAAATTTGAAGGCCTCGTGTCAGTTGACTCAAGTGAGCTCCCGTAAGCGTCTGCTGGGAAAGAACTATCAAACCAAAACGTCCGATGCGCGTGGGCTGGCGCATCGCGTGGCCGATGAGATTGTATTTGCTGCAACGGGCAAGAAGGGCATGGCTTCGGGCAAGATTGCTTTGGTCAGTAGCCGCACCGGTCGGAAGGAGCTGTATGTCTGCGATATG
>JAJRRI010000034.1 GCA_024279685.1 Verrucomicrobiota bacterium
GCACGTTTTGAGTCGAAGGTTAAACCAACCAGTAGTGTCGCTGGCTGATCGAGATCGGCTTGAACGCTAGCCTTCCCAATAAAGTCCTTATTCATATGGATGAATGCGCCGCGCGAAGTGGCGACCGGCGTGCGGTCGGTAGATAATTCGTGGCCGTAAAGTGGATAGCCCATTTCGAGGCGGAGCGTGTCGCGCGCGCCCAGACCACCGGGCTCGCATAGATCATGATCAAGGAGTTTATCCCAAAGCAGATTAGCCGCTTCGTTGGGTAGATAAATTTCGTAGCCCAGTTCACCGGTGTATCCTGTGCGACTGAGGATGCTGGTAGTCTCTAAGGCTTGAAATTCTTTAAAGCGGAAATAACCCAATTCGGGGAGTGGGCAACCCAAAATATCTTCCAGCACGTTGCGAGATTCTGGGCCTTGCACATCGAGTTTGGCCATCGTCGGGGAAAGGTTCGTGAACTGAGTGTCGGCAGATAGCTGGTTTTGAATCCATGCCGCATCCGCCTCGGCCGTGCCCGCGTTAACGACCAGCATGTAGCGGTCGGTATCGAGGCGATAGCAGGTAAGATCATCGATCACTCCGCCGTCCTCATTTAACATAAAGCCGTATCGTACTTGCCCGATGGCTATGGATTCGATCTTACACGTGAGTAGATTGTCGAGATCGTGGAGAGCCGTTGGTCCGCTGATTTCAAATTCGCCCATATGGCAAATATCGAAGACGGAAGCCTTGGTACGTGTATGGTGGTGTTCCTGAAGAATGCCGGTATATTGGATGGGCATATCCCAGCCGCCGAATTCACCCATACGGGCTCCCTGCTTAATATGTTGCGAATGCAACGTCGTTTTTTTCATGATCCGCGCACTCTAAATAAACGCCCTATTCGCCGCAACCGGAATTTGATTCTACTTTAGCAGAGCCTCTAAAAACTTCGTACATTTCAAATTTTAGGAAATACATTGAGCCCCTTCCTTTCTCTGATATATTTGATTCGTGCTCGTGAATAAACATGTTTTTTTAGGGACCGTAGTCATTGTCTATACACTGCTCTTCTTGGTTACGTTTGATACGTTGCACAACTCCATACAGATTACCTCCATCGCTCTCATTGGTTTGTGCGGTTGGTTCTATGGGACTCGAGTTGGATTGTTTTCAATACTCTTCTTTATCTTGCTCAACGCGAGCATCCTTTTCGTGGTATCCGGGCAACTCTACGATATCCTAGTCGCCTGTCACCCACTAGGTCTTATCCTTTCAATGATCAGTGCGATCATGACCGGCTCCAGGCGTGAAACGCAGGACGAGTTGAATGAATTCAAGGGCATGCTTACCTCCCGCGTCGATCAAGCGACGTATGAACTAAACGAACTGGCTCAACAACTGATCGAAAAGGACGAAGCTGACCGGATTAGAATTGGGCAAGATCTGCATGATGGTGCAGGACAATACCTTACAGGTATGTTGCTTCATAGTGAATCCCTCGCCAAAAAACTCTCTAAAAAACAAGATCCGGAAGCCGCTCAGGTCATACACATCACTAAATTGGTTCAAAAAAATATTTTTCTTATACGCGATTTTGCGCAATCCCTCCTTCCAAACCACCTCACCGAGACCGGGTTTAATGCGGCTATGGAAGCTATGGTTGATTTTTTTAGAGACGCCAATCCAGCAATCCACTGGTCTTTTCGTACCCAAAACGAGGGGGAGTCTAAAAAAGTAAATCTGCACCTCTACCGAATTGCCCAAGAATCTATTTTTTGCCTGCTTAATAACGGACAGCCCCAACACATCGATGTTGACATAGATGAGGAAACCCACGGAACCTCCTTACGTGTTACCGGGCGAGGGTGCTGTATCTACTCAACCTGCGAACAGGTATTTACTTCGAATATCCTGAAGTATCGTGCGCAAGCCATTCAGGCAACTTTAACCATGGGGAACCCCGAACCCGACCTGTGTTATCTTCAATGCATCGTCAAAACTCAAAGAGCCGGTTAATGTTTTTCACGCGCCCCTTCCATTTGTATTCATATCGTACCGTTGCGATGCTTAAACCCTACCGGATTTCCTTACTCGGGCTGGCTTGGGTCACTTACATGGCATTTACCATTCTAGGCTACCCCCTTTTCGGAGTCTCCGTCATGCTCCCCAGTATCCTACTGTGCGGTTTTCCCACCTGGTTGTACAATTACAAGATAGGCTTGTTAACATCCCTACTCTCCCAGCCGTATAATGTCCTGATGATGATGTACAACCTCGATAGCCTTGCGGGCTGGCGGCCCGCGTTGGAAATCGGTGGTTTTCTTGCCCAAATCATTACCGTCGGGAGCATGGCCCTGCTCACGGCCAATCACAAAAAGATCTCCGATCTCAACTACAAACTTGAAGAACGAATCCGAGAACGTATCGATGAACTTAACGAACTCACTGAGTTTCTAACTCGACAAGACTGGATTGAAAAAAATCGCTTAGCGGATCGTCTCTACACCGATGCTGCCAGCCAACTTTCCACACTGATGATGGAGTGTAAAACGCTAAGCGATCAATTTATCGCAACCAACCATCCACAAGCCCAAGCGGCTTCCACGCTGACCCAACTGGCTCAAACAAATATTGAGTTGATTAAAAATATAGCCCAAGATCTCTCTTCCGAGAATCTGGAAAAACTAGGCCTTGAACAAGCGGTGAGAAATATGGCCGCATACTTTCAAGAGGCTGCACTCACCACATTTTCCATCGTCATCAACCCGCTCCACCATGAACTCCCCAAAGCCTCTGAAACCATTCTCTATCGCATTATTCATGAGACTGTGACCAACGCTCTTCGGCATGGCAGAGCCTCGCATATTGAAATTGAGCTCCACGTGACTAATAACGGATTCACCCTTACCGTAATCAATAATGGAAGCCCCATCCCTCCGGCTATATCCGAAGGCACCGGTCTTCATCTTATCCGGCAGCGAGCAACGGAAATCAATGCTGCCGTCTGCTACCGGCGCATGCCCGATGGCCGCACTCATTTCGAATGCATTTCAAACTCCAAAAGTACCGGTTAGCTACTCCTTTTCACCCGCACGCGTCACCGTCTATTACATAGATCGAATTAGAAACTCCCTAAAAAAAACTTTCTCACCTCTTTTACACCTGCTAGGAATCCTAAATGAATTCATTCGTCATCATACTCGTTTCCAGCCTTCTCTACCTTGTGGCTTACCATACCTACGGGCGTTTTCTGGCAAAAAAGATTTTCAAGATCGATCCCTCCAATCGATGCCCCAGCGAGACGCACCATGACGGCATTGATTTTGTGGTAACGAATAAACTGGTGCTCTTTGGCCACCACTTTACCTCGATTGCTGGAACAGGGCCTATCGTCGGCCCGGCGATCGCGATTATCTGGGGCTGGGTTCCGGCTCTGATCTGGATCCTCGTCGGTTCCATCTTCATGGGGGCGGTGCATGATGTTGGAGCACTGGTTATTTCACTACGCAACGAGGGCCGTTCCATCGGGGATCTCGCTGGAGACATGATCGGTCCGCGCGTGAAATTCCTATTCATGCTGATTATCTTCTTCGCGCTCTGGATCGTGATTGCCATCTTCGGCGTAGTAATCGCCTCGGTCTTCAGCCTATTTCCGGAATCCGTGATCCCCGTCTGGTCACAACTCCCCATCGCCATTTGGCTCGGATTCATGGTCTATAAAAAAGGCAAGTCACACATCACCTTCGGTCTGATTGCCACCGTACTGATGTATGTCACCATCGTGATCGGAGCCTATACATCCGGCCTACTTCCAACCCTTGGTGTTGGGACGTGGGTTGTTCTTCTCCTTATCTATGCCTACATCGCCTCCATCCTCCCCGTCACGGTCCTGCTACAACCCCGCGACTATATCAACGCCTTCCAGCTCTGCATTGCCATCGCTTTGCTCTTGCTCGGTATCATCATTACGAACCCGCCGATGGTAGCTCCCGCCGTCAACTGGCATCCTGAAGGTGCGCCTCCCATTTTCCCTTTACTCTTCATCACGGTCGCCTGCGGAGCCATCTCTGGATTCCACTGCCTGGTTTCATCTGGCACCTCATCGAAACAGTGCGCCTCAGAAGCCCACGCTCAAGGCATCAGCTACGGAGGCATGTTGCTCGAAGGTCTGTTGGCCGTCATCGTGTTGATTGCCTGTGGCGCGGGCATTGGCCTTGGATTAGAAAAAGCGGGGATCACCTATACCGGCACCGAAGCCTTTGCTCAACAATATGCCAGCTGGCAATCCGCAGAAGGACTCGGTGCAAAAATTGCCGCCTTCGTGACCGGCGCAGCCAATATGATTTCTGGACTGGGCCTGCCGCACGGATTAGTAGTTACTCTTATGGGCGTATTCGTTGCCTCTTTCGCCGCCACAACACTGGATACCGCTACGCGCATCCAACGCTATATAGTCACCGAGATCGCCATCAGCTGCAAAGTTCCCGCACTTGGAAAGAAACACCCCGCTACCTTCATCGCGGTCAGCACCGCACTACTCCTTGCCTTTTCCGGGGGTAGCGGAAAGGGTGCTATCGCTCTATGGCCGCTATTTGGAGCCGTCAACCAACTGCTCGGCGGCCTTGCGCTACTCGTCATCACGGTCTGGCTCGCCAAGAAAAAAATCCCCATTTTCTACACCGCCATCCCCATGGTCTTCATGATTGCCGTAACCGGTTGGGCGATGAAAATAAATCTGGTTGATTTTTATACCCAAGGCGAAAAATTGCTCTTCAGTATTGGCGCGATCATTACTCTGCTGCAAATTTGGATGGCGGTTGAAGGTATGATCGTACTTGCACGCCTGCGTCGAAAAGCTTAGCCTCGCGCCAATTAATCGGGAAATTTAATGAACGAACTCTACAAAAATTTACTGTCAAAAATTGGTGAAGACCCCGACCGCGAAGGACTGCTCGACACCCCTAAACGCGCCGCGAAAGCGATGAAATTCTTAACCCAGGGTTATCGCCAAAAACTTGAGGATGTGATTAACGATGCCGTCTTCACCGTCGAAGATAACCACATGATCATCATCAAGGACATCGAGCTATACAGCCTCTGTGAACACCACATGCTCCCTTTCTTTGGGAAATGCCATATCGGCTACATCCCAAAAGGGAAGGTACTCGGAGTCAGCAAGCTCGCACGAATCGTCGATCTCTTTGCCCGGCGTCTGCAAATTCAGGAACGGCTAACCACCGAAGTGGCCGACTCCATCATGAAAACCATCGCCCCCGAGGGCGTCGGCGTCGTGATAGAGGCACAGCACCTGTGCATGATGATGCGTGGTGTGGAAAAACAAAACTCCAGCATGATTACCTCCTCCATGCTTGGTAGCTTCCGGCGCGATCAGTCAACCCGCAATGAATTTCTCCAGCTCATCCGATAAGGATATACTTCCTGAACCCCCGCAGTCTCCTTCCAGACCGAAGGGCTTATCTCCGTTATTTTTCGGTGCATTCTAATATTGGCAAGGATATTGCTTTATGACTCGGCATGGATATTTTTTATAAAAGTAGGTTTGTTGAATAGGGGTATTCGCAATGAATGTAGGAAAAATAGGTTTTCTGATAGGCGCTTTCTGCTTATCCATCTGCGCAACAGATGTTACCGCCGAAACCGTTACATATGATTTTAATGAATTCGCCGACGGCCAGCTGAATGGCCAGAACGGGTGGAAAATCCTACGCAAACGACCTGGTAAATCAGCGGTTACGATTTTTGACGAACTCGGACCGACTGAATCCCCAGGCGATAAAGCGCTAGTCATCCAACTTTCCACCGAGGTTTCTCGCGTGGTGAATCCCGACGGCCTTCGCTGGATGCCGGGACAAACCTGGAGTATGGATTTTGATTTCAGAGTGGGAATTACCTCGCAGGAGTTGGAAGGAAATAAGCCGGTGCTCACCGTATTTATCGGTAATGCCTACCTCTCCCCAAAGACCCGTTGGGAGATTCGCTTAGAGGCTGAACCCGACGGAACGTGGAAATTGAGTGGTGGACTGCCCTTTAAGAAAGAGGTCAGCGGCATGGTGTCCGATACGGTCGTTGAGCGACCGGAAGGCGACGAAGCGGCCATCTCGAACTGGATGCATTTTACCCTGATTACAAAAAAACTACTCGAGCCCGACTCGTTTGAGTCCTATGTGGAAATCAGAAATAGCGCAGGTGAGGTTATTGCACGCCTGGCCTTTCAAGAAGTAGTTAAAGATAAAAAGACGGCTTCCATGTGGAATCAGAGCCGCCTCTACTGTGGATTTAACGCCCCGCTTCGCCAGCTTGGGCTGGTCTGCATCGACAACATCGTGATCGCTTCGACAGAGAAATAGCTAACCTATTTTCGAGCGCGATTGACCAGCGTGATATAGCCGAGAATCCCATTGGAGATGCCGCGTGCGACAGCCTCGCGATAGTTCGCATCCATAATCAGCGCCGCCTCCTCCGGGTTGGAAAGGAAACCGCATTCCACCAAAGCCGCTGGGCACGGGGCATCTTTGAGTACCGCAAAACGCGCGCGGCGCAGCCCCCGATCAGACCGTTTCGACCTTTTCACTAGATTACTCTGAAGAGAAAATCCAAGCACGGCGTTCGCCGCGTCGTATTGATTTCCCCGTCTGGCCGACTTATTACCGCTTTTGCCATAGTGGTTGGTTGAGTCGCAATCTGCCACGGTCATAATAAAGGTTTCCACCCCATGGGCGGAGGCCGTTCCCGCGCTGTCAGCATGGATGCTTATGTAAAGGTCGGCGCCCGCCTTGGAGGCATAGTCGTTGCGTTCCTTCAAGGTGAGAGAGGCATCGCTAGTACGCGTCATTCTAACCGCGATTTTTTTAGATTCGAGGTGTGCCTTCACTCGGTTGGCAATGGAAAGAACCGCCTTTTTCTCGTAGACTTTTCCGAGCCCGACGGCACCAGGATCCCGCCCGCCATGCCCTGGATCGAGAACGACCATCTTGGGTAACTTAGTGGGCACATAGGCGTAAGAGCGTAGAATCGGATCGATACCCTTCTTGAAATCAAGTTCGCGGAGGGCCCACTTGCTTCCTGATTTTCGACAAGGATGGTGCAACCACACCATCACTCCATTGACCCATGCACGGCGACTATTGATTTCCACCTCGATACGGTTCCACTTGTTCTTCATCACGACTTTCTTTCCGGACATCGTGGAACTCATTGAATAGAGGCGCGCGATATAGGAAAGCGAAACCATCTTGGAAGCAGGGGCGGCCAGTGCCGAAGCACCGGAGCCCGCTAACAGAACGACCTGGGAAATGAATAGCTGTCTAGTTGTTAAATGCATTTAAACCTCAAGGAATGAAGGTACTAAAAAGGATTAATGTTTGGAAAGATCCTAATGAATCCGTTTTACTTGTGGCATGAGAGTCAGAGTCATAGATGAACAACTTCGCGCTGGATTGCGAATGGGTTTGGTCAGCATTGGGATAGTCATGTTGGTGGGCGGAGTCGGCTATCGATGGATCGAGGGATGGAGCTGGTCCGACTGTTTTTATATGACGGTGATTACCGTCTCTACCGTGGGCTTCGGAGAAATCCACGAGCTCTCCGGAGCGGGCCGTATCCTGACCATCCTACTCATTTTTATTGGGGTCGGCCTGATGGCATATTGCCTCACCCGTTTAGTTGAACTCTTGTTCCAGCGCAGTCTTTCCAATGTTTTAGGGAGAAGAACCATGATGAAAAAAATCGAAAAACTCACGCAACACACCATCATCTGCGGGTATGGACGCACCGGTGCCCGTGTCGTTTTAGAACTACAGGCCGCGGGAAAATCCTTCGTCGTCATCGAAGAAAATGAAGATATTATCAAGCGCCTCAACGAGCAAAACATTCCACATATTGCCGGCGATTCCACCGAAGAGGAGACCCTCAATGCCGCCAATATCGGCCAAGCCGACTCGTTGGTAGCGGCGCTCGATAGCGACCCTGAAAACCTATTCCTTACGCTCACGGCCAGCGGACTCTCTGATCATCTACGCGTCATCGTTCGCGTACACAATCCCGACAACACCCGTAAATTCAAGAAAGCCGGAGCCAGCCGCGTGGTTTCCCCTATCTCCACGGGGGCCGTTCAGATTGCCCAGCACATCACCCGCCCCTCCATCGTCGATCGGGTCGAACTCGTTACCCGCGAAAAAAGTATTTCACTCCAGGTCTTTGAGCACCTCGTGGGCGAAGAGAGCGGCATGCTCGAAAAAACACTTGCAGAGGCTCGCGTTCGCCAAACCCTTGGAGGAATGGTTATCGCCATTAAACACGCGGATGGCCATACCGCCTTCGACCCCGGCCCCGACACTCGGCTCCAACTTGGCGACATCCTTATTGCCATCCGCCAACCTGAAAACGGGGATTAAAAGCACAACACCTACTTCACATTGAGCACGATGAATGTGGGTAGTCCCTGCACCCCGAAGTGGTCCATTACGGCTTTCGTATCGGGATCAACCGGATCTTCCGCAACATATTTAATGAACGTGTACTCTTTAAGTCGCGCCTTAACCCCTTCATCCTTAAAGGTCGTCTTCTCCATAAATTTACAGTTTTTGCACCAGCTCGCCCAGAAGTCGATGAATACCGGCTTACCCTCAGCACGCACCTGTTTCAGCGCATCGGCAAAGCCTTCATTGCTCGATCCGTCCACTACGATATGCCCTTCGACTTTGTCCTGTTCGGTAATATCAGCCGGGCGGAAGGCCCGATAGCTCAAGTGACCGTAATAAAACGCAAAAACAATGATGCCTACTCCGAAGGCATATTTGACATATTCCATCCATTTTCCGGGTTTGGGAAGAAAGGCGAGCCCTGCTCCAGCAAAAGGCCAAGGCAAAGCCATACCAATTCCCAAGACGAAAGGCAGCATCAGCCCTACAGGCCCGCTGGCTTCATAAATATTCGTGGCAAGCAGAAGCACGGCAATTACCACCGGTGCAACGCATGCCCCAGCCAGTAATGCGGCGACAGAACCCATCGTGATGGCCACCAAAAAACTCCCCGGCTTCTTTTCGCCCCCGCCCATCTTGGATTGGAAGCGAGAGAAATCGATATGAAACACATCAAACATGGCCAGCGCCAACACGACAAAAATAGCGGCAATCGCTAGATTAAACCACGGGCTGGATTGAATCGTTCCGAATTGAGAGCCCGTCAAAACAACCACCACGCCGAGCAAACCATAGACCAGCGAGATGCCCAAACCATAGGTAGCCCCCAGCGCAAAGCCGCGCCCTTTCGATCCCGCTTGTGCACCCGCACCAATGATGGCCAGATTGATCGGAATCATCGGTAGCACACAGGGTGTGAGATTAAGCGCCAGCCCGCCAAGAAGGATAAAGAAAATGCTCCAGAGCAGGCCGGATTCGCGAACGAAGGCCACCGGGTCCGTCAGGAACAGCCGAACTCCACTAACCTTTCGATCAGAACCGCCATTTTCCGCCTGATCCAAAAAACGGAGAAAAGCTTTTGTTTTCATGTATCCGGCTTCTGATTCCACGACTTGAAAATGTTCAAGCTCTGTTGCCCAATCAGACAGCATCTCTACTTCATCTCTTTCGAATGAAGGATTATTTTCAATCGTTTTTAGTTCCACCACCTTCTTCTGCGGAATGAAGCAGATGGAATCATTACACCCCCAATATAGAATATGGAAAGCGGTCGCCCCACCCTCCTGCGGTTCCCACAAAAAGGAGGCACTGAAGGGTTGGTCAAAAACCGGCTTAGGTTTTCCCGTATTCGGGTCGAGGATGGAGGTGGTGGCCGGAAGAGCAATCGGCTTCTGCACATTGCCCAGCGCGTCGGTCACTTCCAGAGCGTCAGCGTAGAGGTAGTGATTGGCGGGAATGCTCACTTCCAGTCGAATCACATCGCCATCCAATCGAGCCTCTACCGAGTATGGATCGCCAAACTGCGCGAAGACAGAAATTACACCACACCCTACCAAAGCCATCCCCAGGATAAATCTATTCATAACCGTTCCTTTGCTTTCCATTAATGTTTCCTTTCGACAGGCCAATCACATTATAGTTCACTTTCCTGTACGGGAAAGGACTATGAGCGAAATCGATCTACAAAAAGAGGCTGCGTTCAAGGTGGTGAAAACTCTTCAATCCGAAGGATTCCTCTCCTTTTTCGCGGGCGGCTGTGTACGTGACCGGCTGCTCGGTCGCATACCCAAGGATTATGATGTCGCCACCGCCGCCCTCCCAGAAGAGGTCGAAACCCTCTTTCCAAAAACGATTCCAATCGGCAAGGCCTTCGGTGTCATCGCCGTAGTTGACGGCAAAGAGACCGTCGAAGTGGCCACCTTCCGCGAAGAGATGGGAACGCTCGACGGTCGACATCCAAAAATAGTCCTGTTCAGCGCCGCCAAAGAGGATGCTCTCCGGCGCGACTTCACCATCAACGGCATGTTCTACGATCCCATCGCCAAACAACTCCACGACTATGTTCATGGGCAGCATGACTTGGAAAAGAAAATCATCACCGCCATTGGTGACCCTACCGAGCGATTCAAAGAAGATCATCTACGCATGCTTCGCGCCGTACGGTTTTCGCATAACCTAGGTTTCGCTCTTGATCCAAAAACAGAAGAGGCCGCCCGTACCATGGCGCCACTCATCACTAAAATAAGTGCCGAACGGATCGAGATGGAACTCAGCCGAACCCTCACCGATAGCCTCCGCCCTGGCGATGCGCTAACGCACCTCCATCAGCTCGGATTCCTCGAACATATTCTCCCCGAAATTCTTCCGATGGTTGGACAGGAACAATCGCCTCTGCTTCACCCCGAAGGCGATGTCTTCAAGCATACGGTGCTTATGCTAAACCTGATGAACGAGGAGCCGCAAGCGACTTCATACACCCCGCGGGAACTGGCCTATGCCATTCTGCTACACGATGCCGGGAAGCCATCTACAGCACGTGTTGAACTGAGCACAGATAAACCTCCGCAGATTCGCTTTGATGACCATGCCGCCATCGGGGCCGAAATGGCCGCAGCCATTCTAACTCGGCTTAAATTTCCGACCCAAGCAAAGAAAAACATTGTGGCGGCCATCCGTGGGCCTATGCGCTTCATGGATGCACAAAAGATGCGGATCTCCACCTTACGAAAAATGATCGGAGCCGAAAACTTCGACCTTGAACTCGAGCTGCACCGCCTCGATAGCCTCGGCTCCCAAACCCCGCTCGATACCTATACGTTTTTGAAGAACTACATCGAGGAAATGGCCCATGAACCCATCCTACCCGAACCCTGGATATGTGGGCACGACCTGATTTCCATGGGCATCACGGAAGGCAAACGTATTGGGGAAATTCTAAAAGAAGCCTACGACGCCCAACTGGAAGACCAATTCGCCAGCCGCGATGAACTCCTGGGCTGGATTCGCTCTTCCTATCCATCCAAATAAGGCCGAATATCTTTAGCCTGCCAAACCTTGAGCTGGAGTCGTTCTTTGTAGCGAACAACGGTTCCTCGGACCTCCAGCCGGTCGCCCACGTTCACCGCCCAGCTCGGCTCGAACCAATGAACAATCTCTAACGAGCCACTGGGATCGGAAAGTATAATTCGATGGGGTGCCTTTGAGTCGCCTTTGGGATGCCAAACCTGGGTCACCCGGCCATAGGCCGTTATGCGTTCACCTTCCTGAGCGAGAGTAATTTCGGAAAGCTTAACGTCGGAAATATACTCTTCTGGCATCACGGAAATTTGATCGGTGGACTGGGCGTTTAATCGAAGGGCATGGCCAACACCGAGACCCAGAGATCCTTCTACGGTAATACGACTTCCAGCCAAAGGCAGTTTTTTAGAGGAAGATTGAGCCAGAAAAACGGGGAGACGCCCCGAACCGTCATTGACCCGGTAGAATACACTTCCACCGCGCAGCTGGCGGGCATCGGCTTCAAGTATTCCCCGCACCCGTACGGTTGAAAAACTCATGGTCGGCTTGATTTCACCGATACGAACGAGCGGTGGCTCCCGAAAATTTGCACGAATCGAAGCGATAAATAGTCCGGTAAGAAGAGCACCAACCGCGATTATTCGAAGCCGTTTAAGGGCTCTATTTCCGCGTGACACGGTACGTCCTCCCTTTAGAAAGCCCCAAAGAGTACGCTACCGAATGAGGTGATCGGCGAGGCTTCGCGGAGATCGTCGACCGCGGCGCGAATATCCTCAACTAACAAGGTGGCCTCATCGTAGAGCTTAGCGTCGCGCACGAGCCGTCCGAGCGTTCCTTCGCCGCTATTAATACGTTCAGAAATACTGCGGATGGCTGTAATGGAAGCCTCTAAATCCTGAAAAGCCTTCTCATCACCGGACATTAATCGTCCCATGATTCCTTGGCCGCGAGCCAGATTATCGCTAATGATGCGTAGGTTGTTCATAAACATTTTTCCGTCGGTGTAGAGCTGTCCATCATCCAGAGCAAGCAACTGACCCAACGAGCCTTCGCCCTTTTCGAGTCGAGATATGACCGACATTAAATCCTCACTAATCTTGACCATGTTTTCGTGGATCGCTTCGTCCTTGAGCAGCTTACCCAAGGTTCCTTCACCGGCATTGACAGAATCGATCATCGTTTGAAATCCAGCGACGGCATAAGCAAGTTCTTCGATCATATCGACCGGTTTCGTGCCAAGAATAGTCGTGCCTTCGACCAGCTCCTGAGCCTCGTTGGGCCCTTCATAGATTTTTAGCTTTTTTCCACCCAGCATGGAGGAATCTACCACATCGATTTTATAGCCCTGCCGTAGATAAAGCGGAGACTTTAGGGTGACATAGACCCGTACGTGGCTTTTCTCTAAATCCGTTTGGTTAACGCGTCCGACATTCATCCCGCGAACATAAACGTTGTCGCCTTCGCGCAAGCCGCTGATTTCGGAGAAAACGAATTCATAGGGGTAAGTTTTTTCAAAAAGCTTTTCACTACTGAGCACAATCGTGAAGACTCCGAGTGTAATCAACACGGTGAACATAAACAATCCAACCAAAATTTCTATGGAGACTTCGCGCCTATATTTATTCATAACTCAACCCCGTTTCCCAGTTTCCTTTTTTCGTAATGTATTGTGACTCCAAAAAGCTCTGTACCGTTTTATCTTTAGAGCGGATAAATTCCTCCGGCGGGGCATTTTCCACAATTCGACCCTCGTGTAACAGCATGATGCGGGTGCCTATGGAGAGTGCGCTGTGCAGGTCATGTGTCACGACCACACTCGTTATACCGAGTTCTTTACGCATATCCACGATTAAACCGTCGATACGCCGCGAGGTAACGGGGTCGAGCCCGGAGGTCGGCTCGTCGTAGAGCACGATTTTCGGGTTCATGATAATGGCTCGCGCCAATCCAACACGCTTTTGCATACCGCCGGAAAGGTCGGACGGAAATTTATCGCCCGCATCGGAGAGATTTAGCATGTGAAGTTTTTCGCCCACGAGCTGATCGATCTCTTCCTCCCCCCTATCCGTGTGTTCGCGCAACGGCAGGGCGATGTTGTCTTTGACCGACATCCACTGCAACAGCGCCGCACTTTGGAAGAGCACTCCGAATTTCATACGAACGGTCTGCAGTGCAAACCGCTCAAGATGGGTAATGGGTTCTCCGTCAATAAATACAGTCCCTGAATCCGGCCGCATAAGGCGGATCATGTGCTTAAGGGTCACACTCTTGCCCGCACCGGAAAGGCCGACAATGACAAAGGTTTCACCCTCGTTAACCTCGAAGCTAATCTGATCGAGCACCGTTTTTCCACCGAGAATTTTGGTAATATTTTCAAAGCGGATCATAGGTAGAACAACCTCGTGATCACATACCCCAGCACGAGAATAATCAGGAAGGAGATAATAACCGCTCGGCGGGTGGCCCTGCCAACACCAACCGCTCCATCACGGGTCATAAAGCCTTGGTGGCACGCCACCGTTGCGATCACCATACCGAACACCCCAGCCTTAAATAGACCCACATAAAGATCCTTATTCGTGGCGAACTGCGTGGCGTTGTCCATATAGGCTTGCACAGACACACCCAACTGCGTTGCACCCACCAGCGCACCCCCAAAAACACCGAGAATATTGGTATACACCGTCAACAGCGGCATCATCACAATCAGCGCCACAAGGCGCGGCATAACCAAAAAACGATTGGGGTTGATGGACATCACCTCAAGGGCTGCAATCTCTTCCGAAACCGTCATGGTGCCAATCTGTGCGGCGATGGAAGAACCCACACTAGCGGCAATAATCAAGCCCGCCATAAATGGCCCCATTTCACGAATCATTGTGACGGCAACGGCCGATCCAATATAGACTTCTTGCCCATAACGACGAAGTTCAATCCCCGTCTGTAGTGCGAGAATCATGCCGGTAAATAGGGCCACGACCGTAATAACCGCGAGACTTTTAATTCCGGTGATGAACATCTGCGTAGCGGTTTCGCTCCGACTCCGCTTACTAAAAGCATAGCGCATGAAGTAGATCGCCTCCAGCAACATGAACACCGCGTGGCCGGTATTAGACATCAGCTCTAACACCTGATCGCCAAAATGGCGCGCCGAACGAGCCGACGGGCGGATATAGGTTGTAATAAAATGGGCTATGGGTTCTCCTCCTCATCGCCAAACCACATGAAACAAAATCGGTAGCGACGGATGTTTGGTGTCTTTTTATAGCCGACGAATCCTTTGAGCAAGCTCCATTCAAACTGCTCGGGACTTTTCGTTTGCCGATAAAGCCCCCACAAAACATGATGACCACCCTCTCCATCGGTATTCACTCGACGGTAGAGCGTCCACCAAGGAGTCCAGTTCCGCTCAACACCCGGCGTATTGCGCATCGGCCAAATCTCCACGAAGCGGAAACGCGAATTCCCGTGCTGGCGCTCCCAGCTCATCAGCGGCCAAACCTTCCAGTAGCGCGATGAAACATCACCCACCTCATACTGCTTGGTTTTCTCCGTCACGACATCCGATTGATGAGAAAAAAACGGGAGGATGTAGCGACGGTGCTGATTATGCTGCGCATACTCAGTCTGGTTGTTCCAGATGATCGGCCAAAAGAAATATTGTTTCGTTTGCGTGCCAAGGTGTTTCTTTCCGTAGAGCGGCCAGACGATCCGTTTGTACATTTCCCCATCCGCCATTTGAATGAAGGGCCAAGGTCCGTGAACAATCCATTGTTTCTCACTTTTCATATAGCGAAAAAAGGGAGGAACCAACCAATAGGTATCCGCCCGCTCTGTTTTGACCTGACCGTAGAAAGGAAAAAGAATAAACCCACCGCCGAGGTTTCGTTCGTTCGTGTATTGAACTGAATTATAGATCGGCCACAATATAAACTTTTTCTGGTATTCGCCAAAAAGATCGGTTCGGCCGTAGGCGGGCCAAATGCGAAAACGATCAATCTTCTCTCCCTTGGTATTCGAATAAATCGGCCAGAGCACCGATGTAGTCTGCACATCATTCACAATCGATCTTCCATAAATCGGAAAAAGCACAAAGCTTATTTTATCGCGCCCAAGAAACTCATGAAGGGTTCCGCCCAGCGGGAAGATCGCAAAATAACCCTCACCATTGGCATCTACGCCCTGATAGTAGAAAGGAAGTATCCACGTGCGGTGGCGGTCGTTATCTTCCGAGAAATCCTGCGACCATCCGAAAAACAGCAAGCGACTGTACTGCTCTTCCTTAAATCCTTTTTTCGTGTAGAGCGGCCAGAGATAATCCTTCCGCCAGCGCTCAGCGGCCGGATCCTCAACGTGTGAATAGCACGGCCGCACCGCAAAAAACGACATACCATTCGTCGCCCCCATACCTTCATAGAGAGGATCCCAATCGAACTCAGCCCGCGCCGAAATCACGAAAAGGAAGCCTATGAATACATAAAGATGAATACGAATTCGCTTCATCTAGCAATAAACTCCTTGCGCAAAAAAATAAACGCGGCGCCACAGGCCAGACCGTTCGAATTCACTATTTTCATCCGTCGCTTCCATTTCGAAATCATAATGGGTACGAAACCCGAGTCTGTCGACCTCGTTTCTATTCGGACATTCAATTTTCTTAGGTAGATAGGATGAGAAGGCAATTGAGAGAGGTGTCCGGCCTCCATACGAGCTGTGATAAAATCACGCTCAACAAACAAAACCGCACTCAAGGTGCAAAAGGAGACCGGACATGAAACAACGTAATACAATCGGAATGGA
>JAJRRI010000035.1 GCA_024279685.1 Verrucomicrobiota bacterium
TGAATTTTTGTTGGATATCCCATAATGTTCTCCTTTATTTAAATCTACGTATATCCATAGATATTAAAGCAAAAAATGATAGGAGGCAAGTTCGCCTCCTTGTTTTTTTGCCCGTCATCTAATCAGTGACTGAGTACTAGCCTAGCGCGCTCCATCAGAATGGAAGAGTGCGCCACACCCGTACAGGGTCACCCCCCCCCTCGCACACACAACAAAGGGCTGAAAATAAAAGGGTGTAGCGCGGCCTTCCATTCCGATGAAAACCGAAAAAAGCCGCCCAAGAACTGGGCGGCTTTGAGTCTGTCTCTACGAGTTTAGCCTAAAAATCGTAGGCGAGACCGGCTAGAATGGTGACATCGTTGTGTTCTACACCCACCCCATCTGGAGTGTTGTCATATTCATCACGTAGCTCCACGAACAGAGAGAGGTTTTCAGCCACTTTGCTCTTTACGCCGGTCACGAGCAGCCCATTTCCATCGTTGGTATCTTCAACGTTGACGCTGTACTCAACATGGAGGTAGTAGGACCCCATCTCAGAGAAATCCCACAGATAGTTGGCGGCCACACGAACTTCGGCAAAGTTATATTCTCGCGTTGAGGTTCGCTCGTAAACCCAGTTCAGACCCGCGCTGGTGTCAAATCTCATCGTTTCTTTATTGATGAAATAGTACCCGACATCGGGACCCAACTTTAGACGGGTTCGAATCTGTTTGATCGAATCGGTGTAGACTTCGCCAAACATGCCTCCGAAAAAATTCCCGCCACCAAATTTGTGCCGCCAGTCGCTCTGTCCGCGCAATTTACCTTCGGTTTGATCCCCTTCGGTTTTTCCATATTCGCCATAAAGAATATTAAGCCAGTCATGCTTTGGTGTGTATCTATCCCCTTTGAGGGTCATCGTGAACAACGACTTCTCCGTATTCCCATCCTTATAGGTCGCTCCTAAAGCTAAGCTGCTCGTCCATGTGATATTCGTATCGCCAGCGGCCCAACCGGCCAACGGCAAAGCCACCAACATGGCCGGTAGTATTCCTTGTAGCATCTTCATCTATTTCTCCTTTAATTAAATAATCCGAGCAGTTTAACCAAGATTCCCTGAAGCAACAAACCTAATTCCAACCCCTGTTTCGATTTTTGCCCATACAGCCCCCTTCATGCACGATCCTTGTGTCCCGTGAAACCACACAAACCAAGCCGTCCAACGATTCGCTCTGCGCTTACCCCCGATTTTAGGACCACTGGCTAAGGTGGAGTTTGTGTCCAAAAAACCATTAAAAATGGAGGATGCAAATGAGTAAAAAAAGACGGACGTTTACAGATAAATTCAAAGCCAAGGTCGCACTTGATGCAGTCAGAAGCTTGAAGACTCTGGGCGAATTAGCAACGGAATATAAGGTTCATCCGAACCAGATTTCGCAGTGGAAAAGAGAGCTGATCGCTCATGCCCCCGAACTTTTTTCGGGAAAAAAGAGTGCATTGATCAAGACAGAAGAGCAGCTGACGGCTCCACTTTATGAAGAAATCGGTCGGCTTAAAATGGATGTGAAATGGCTCGAAAAAAAGCTCTGAGCCTGCCCGTTTCCTGCCGCCTAAATTGGGTGGAAAAATCTTCTAATTTTTCCATCCGACGGCAGTGCAGCCTGGCAGGCTTATCTCGGTCAAATTTATACTACAACTCCGTTCCTGAGTCGGAAGAAAATCTCCAGCTAATGCTTCTGGTTGATGCGCAATACATGAAGCGCCCAGAGTACGGATATCCGCGCATGACGGACTGGTGGGTCGATGAGGGGTATAGAAAAGGTGTCAGAAAAGGTGAAAAGGTGTCAGACAACCCCGGGGCGCAGAGGGTGGAGGCGGCTCTGAAGAAAGTAACCCCTGATACCTTTTCTCAGAAAGCCACCAGCGATCAGTATTATTTCAGGCCGCCCGCCGATTAGTTTGAATGGCTAATCACCCTCCGACTTCGCTCTTCCAATGGATTCTGTACCGCGTGCCTCCCGCAGGAGGCGCGTCCGATACCTTGTAAAAAAAATCACTATGAATTCATGGGATCAGGTGAAGTCGGCGATTTGCCTTGAAATACAGGGCTTTGGAGATAAATATCTGGGCTCGTTTTTGCAAAGGATTTAATCATGAAAGCAACCCAACCCGATTCGCAGGGTCACTATGGCCCCTATGGCGGAATGTTTGTTCCGGAAACCCTGATGGAGCCGCTGAACGAGCTGACGCGCGTTTATAAAAAACTTCGTAAGGATCCGGAATTCAAAGAGGAGCTACAATACTATCTGCGTGAGTATGTAGGCCGCCCGACGCCGCTCTATTTCGCCGAACGCATGAGCCGACAGCTCGGCACGGCAAAAATCTATCTTAAACGCGAAGATCTTTGCCATACCGGCGCGCACAAAATTAACAATTCTATGGGGCAAATTCTGCTGGCCAAGCGCATGGGCAAAAAACGCATCATTGCCGAAACCGGGGCGGGGCAGCATGGGGTTGCCACGGCAACCGTTTGTGCCATGTTTAACCTAGAGTGCGTAATTTATATGGGGGCAGTCGACATGAAGCGGCAGGCGCTCAATGTCTTCCGTATGGAAAGCTTGGGAGCTACAGTAGTTCCTGTAACGATCGGTCAAAAAACACTCAAAGAAGCCGTAAACGAAGCCATGCGCGATTGGGTCTCTAACATTCGCACTACGCACTATATCCTTGGATCCGCACTCGGGTCGCATCCTTATCCAATGATGGTCCGCGATTTTCAAAGCGTGATTGGCCGCGAGGCGCGTAAGCAAATCCTCAAGGCTGAGGGGCGGTTGCCGACCGCGCTCATTGCTTGCGTCGGTGGCGGTAGTAATGCAATTGGTTTATTCCACCCTTTCATCAAGGACGAAGGAGTTCGGTTGATCGGGGTTGAGGCCGGTGGATTTGGTATCGAAGGTGGCTTGCACGCCGCCCGCTTTGCTGAAAATAAGGTTGGAATTTTGCAGGGCACCAAGACCTTTGTCTTGCAGGATGACGACGGCCAGATTGCCCTGACCCATTCCATTAGTGCCGGACTCGACTATGCTGCGGTCGGCCCCGAACACAGTCTTTTGCGCGACTTAGGGCGAGCGGAATATTCCCACGTCAATGACATCGAAGCGGTTGATGGTTTCGATAAACTCTCGCAATGGGAGGGAATCCTTCCCGCACTTGAAAGCTCGCACGCGATTGCGTGGACGATTAAAAACGCGGAACAATTCTCCAAAGAAGATCTATTAATTGTTAATGTCTCCGGCCGCGGCGATAAGGATGTTCAACAAATCGTTGAATGGAAGAAGGAGCAATAATGGCCCTAAAAAGCATGACTGGATTTGGTGAGGGAACAGCCTCGGCCAACGGCATTCACGTGGCGGTTGAGATGAGTTCCGTCAACCGCAAGCAACTGGACGTGAATCTTACCCTGCCACGGAACCTGGTTGCACTCGACGCCCGAATTCAGAGTCTTGTACGACAGGAGTTTTCGCGCGGCCGTATCTCGGGTGTCGTCCGAGTCGAGGCGACCGATGGCTCCACGGGGATCGTGAAGATTGATTCCAAACTAGCCGCGCAATATGTCGATGGGATTCGTGCGGTTGCCCAAAAACTAAAGCTGACCGATGATCTGAGCGCGGCGACACTCGCCCGGCTGCCCGGTTTGGTTTCGGTGGAACAAGATGATCTCGATGCGGATCACGTTGCTGTGGCTCTCGATGGGGCCATGGAAAAGGCGTTGCGCGGCCTCGCCAAAATGCGCGCCGCCGAAGGGAAGGCGCTTGCGACGGATCTACGTGAGCGATTGGCCTTGCTCGAAGAGGGCATGAAGTCGATCCATACGTGCTCGGCGGGTGTGGTGGAAAGTTATCGCCAAAAACTGCTTCAACGCCTGGCAGAAGCGGGGTTGGAAAACCTTGCTGCGGATGAGCGCATCGTCAAGGAGATCGCTCTTTTTGCCGACCGCTGCGATATTAGCGAGGAGCTCACCCGCCTCAAGAGTCATTTGATGCAAGCGCGCAAACTATTGCGTTCGGCCGAACCCGTTGGCCGTACCCTCGACTTTCTATGTCAGGAACTATTTCGGGAAATTAATACGGTGGGTTCCAAGGCCAATGAAATCGAAATCACCCGTCACGTCGTAGCCTTTAAGACTGAACTCGAACGCATTCGTGAGCAGGTTCAAAATGTTGAATAATTTAGATCGGAGATAATATCGTGGGATCCAACAACGAACTGATCGAAGAACCCCCATCCACACCGCGCTCATCGCGCCCGCTGATGATTGTCGTGTCCGCGCCATCCGGCGCGGGTAAGAGCACGTTATGCAATCGGCTGATCGATGAGTTTTCCAGAGTAAGCTACTCCGTTTCCTGCACCACACGCGCACCGCGAGGAGCAGAAAAAGATGGCGAGCATTATTATTTCCTCTCCAAGAAGGAATTTAAGGAGCGGATTAAAAATAATGAGTTTTTGGAGTATGCCAAGGTGCATGGAAATTTTTACGGTACGCTCGGAGATACCGTGCTTTATGCGATGGAGGAGGGAAAGCACGTGCTGCTCGATATCGATGTTCAGGGCGTGAATCAACTTCGGAAATCACTCATTCATCTCGATTCGCGCAATCCAATCCGCCGTGGATTTACCGATATTTTTATTTCGCCGCCGTCGCATGAGGAGCTTGAAAAGCGTTTGCGCGGTCGTGGAACGGATGATGAGAAAGTCATCCAGCAGCGACTGGATAATGCCACGGCCGAAATGGCCTGCGCTAAAGAGTATTCCTTTCAAATCATCAACGACGATCTCGAAACCGCCTACGACGAACTCAAGAGGGTCATTCTTTCCAAAACCGAACGGGGGTGAGCGTAGAATCCCTAAGCCTAAAGGTCTTCGGCAGATCTCTTTTTCTCTTCAATGAGTCGGGGGAAGGGTCTATTGGATTTTGAGGGCGAGCATGGTCATGTCGTCGTATTGCCGAGTGCTTCCGGCGAAGGCGAGGACTTGTTCGCGGATCGTGTCGAGCAGGTCGTGGGCGGAGGCATCGGCCATACGTTCGACGGCTTGGATGAGATTTTCAGTTCCCCATTCGGCCTGCTCGCTGTTAATGGCTTCGGTGATTCCGTCGGTGTAGGTGACGATCAGGTCGCCGGGGTGCAAGCTGATGCTTTTGGTTTCGATGGCCCTTGAAAAAATGTCGTGATCGACCAGTCCAATCACAATGCCCCCGCTTTCGGGTTGGCTCGCTTTGGGTTCTCCATTACGAATGATAATCGGAGCCTCGTGACCGGCTCGTGCAAAGCTGAGCTGGTGAGGTTCAAGATTGAGTACCATGTAGAGCATACTGATGAACATGTCGTCGGCCAGGTTGCTGGCGAGGGTTTGGTTGAGCGAGCAGAGCATGGCAGCGGGGTCGTAAACATTGGGGGCGTTCACGCGCAGAACGCTGCGACAGACGGCCATCATCAGTGCGCCGCCCACGCCTTTTCCGCTGACATCGGCAATGGCGAGGCCGATGTGCTTGTCGTCGATCTCGATGCAGTCGTAGTAGTCGCCGCCGATCTCCATGGCGGGTAGATTGAAGGCGGCGAGTTCGATGGAGGGATAGAAGGGTAATTCCTTTGGGAGCAATGAGCTTTGAACCTGCTGGGCAATTTGCATATCGCGATCACGCTGCCGTTTGTCTTCGAGGGCTTCCTGGAGGCCTGCATAGTGGATCGGGACGGAGGCTTGTGCGGCGAGCGCCTGTGCGAGATTGAGATCAGGAAGGGCAAAGTGGCTGTCGTTGGTTCGGTTAACCAGGGTCATGATGCCGATGGTATGGTTGCCGAAGCGCATGGGTACCACGAGCATGGTGCGGATTTTTAAGAAATTTTGCGGGAGCTGGTAAACGCGCGCATCCATTTCTGCATCTTCGATAAGAATGGAGTTTCCGACTACAGCGGCTTCACCGATGAGTCCCTTGCCAAAAGGAATTGGCATTTCTCGAATGATCCGTTCGAGTGTTTCGGCGGAAGTAGGAGAGAGATCCGGCACTCTAGATTTAGGCTCGAAGGGGGGCGGGAAGATCCCTGAAATTGCGCGCGCTTCGAGCTGTTCGGATGTGGAATCGACCATATGGATGGCCCCGGCGCCGGCCTTACAGGTGCGGACGGCATAGTGGAGTACGCGATCGAGCAGTGTATCCATGGCCACGCTTTCGGCATCGGCAAAAATTTCGCCGACATTTTGCACAAACCCGAGGGTGGCCTCCTTTTCTTGAAGCAGCACATCACGTTCTTTTCTTAGCTGGCCGCGGCGTCGACGGCAGGAGAGAAAAAAGAGGATAACGAGGGCCGGGATGAAGAGCTTGAAGAAGAGGATTAACCCATGTGGAACTCCATGCATGGGAACCTACTGTGGGCCGAGGGTGCGGACGTCATTTTGAAGGAGTTCGAGAACCGACTTAAATTTGTCGTAATTTTCGGGATTGATATCGGCGAGGGTTTTATGGGCTTCGAGGGTCGTTTTTGCCGCATCAAGTTTGTCTGAAAAGTCGGATTCCAGAGTTTGGCGCTCTCCTTCTTGGCCCTCGACTAATTTTTGTTCCTCGCCGGTGCTGGAGAGGGAATAGTCCACCACCCGATCGACGCCTAGCGTGATGAGTAGTTTTTGATTTTTATTCGATAGATTGATGAGCTTGAATGTGATGTCGGGCTTGTCCTTAACGTGGTAGGCGAGCCCTGCCAGAACACCCATGAAGGTGCTGTCCATACCGATGCAGTCCGACATATCAATCAGGATGCGGTGAGCCGAATTGGACTGGATTACCTGATGAATAAACTGCTTCATGGACGGGCTAATTTTGAACGAACCGCGCCCTTCGATCCGGATCACAGCGGTCTGGTCGATAAATGCCGCCGTCAGATTATCCTGGTGGTTGGCTGAAGCCATACGTTCTGAATCCTCTACTTACTTGAACTACGAGAATACTAGCACCGCCGCATTTGAGTTCAACGTGAATAGTTGGGAAAAACCGAAACGAACCCTTTGAGAGCGAGCGTGTAAATAAGGACAGCACCTCCGGATTTTGTTCAGGAGGCGGGCTGTACGATCACGACGCACTCGCCTTTGACGTTCCGCCCCTCGTAGGAGTCCCGAATTTCGGCGGGCGTTCCGGCGGTCAGTTCCTCGAACTTCTTGGTCAGTTCCCGCCCGGTAAATACCATGCGGTCAGCGCCCAGATGCTCTTCAATCTCGCCGAGTAGTTTGATGAAACGGTAGGGGGATTCGTAGAAGACCACCGGCAGATCGGCCTCCGCCCACTTGAGTAGGTCGCGTTTGCGGCCCCCGCTCTTATGCGGCAGAAAGCCGGCAAAGATAAATCCCTTCTCGCCAAAGCCGCTGAGTGCGATGGCGGTGGTGACAGCGGCTGGGCCGGGGATGGATGTGATCATCACCTCGGCTTTGCGACAAAGCGCGACCACCCGCGCACCGGGGTCGGAGATGCCCGGCATGCCCGAATCGGTTACCATAGCAACGGCCTCTCCATTTTGAATTCGCTCAATAATTTGTTCGGACCGCTGCACCTCGTTAAATTTATGACAGCTCATCAGGCGCGTGGTAATTTCGTAGCGACCGGTCAGCCGCCGCGTATGGCGGGTATCCTCCGCTACAATCAGATCGGCTTCCTTTAGCGTTTCCAGTGCGCGGATCGAGAGGTCGCCCAAATTCCCGATCGGTGTGCCTACAATGTAAAGTCCTGCATCCATAAGACACAGAATAGAGAAAAACCTGCCGCCGTAAAAGGAGCGAGGGAACTTTCTTTGGATGAACTCGATTTCGCGTTAAAAAAGAAATTAGCTTTAATCCGTTTGGATAATAAGCAATTCCTTCAGATTACGGCGTAGCGCACCCTTTTTAATCGGCCTGAATCGGTAGGCGGGTTCACGAATTTGAGTTTAGGCGAGTTGGAAAGGTTAAATAAAAGTGACCCTGTAGCTCGAAATTCTGTTTCGAGTTTTGCACGCGCACCGTTCCTCCGAAAATACGAAACAGAATTTCGCGCTACGTCGAGATCTCTGCGCCCAAGAGCTGCGTTTTACTTAATTTTAGATCCGGAATATTGGATATGTTGAAGATCTGATTTTAGCGCAGGATTTCGTTGATCTTTTCGAGTTGCGCGGAGCCGGGGCAGAGCTCTTTTTCGGTGAGGTTCCGTAGCGGGGTGGCGGTGGTATTCATGGTTTCGTGGATTTCCTGATAGTCTTCTTCGACGAAGAGCAATCCGGTGAGAACCTTACCTTCGGCCTTGTAGTCTTTCATCAGAGTGAGGGCGGAGCGACGGCTGTGGATGTCGTGTTTTTCATCGAGCTTCTGGAGATGGATGGCGGAGCCGTCGTGCATGGTGACGATTTCGGCGGTTCCGGGGGCATAGTCGGTCGTGATCTCTTCTTCGTGTGGCACGTAATCGACGGCGTTGGCGGAGGCCATATGCTGGCGGATATAGTCGTAGGATTTGGTGGAGTTGGGGGTGTTGTTGAAGGTGACACAGGGCGAAATGACATTGATGAAGGCAAAGCCTTTGTGGGCAATGGCGGCTTGAATGATCGGAACGAGTTGAGCCTTGTCGCCGGAGAAGCTGTTGGCCACAAACGTGGCTCCGAGTTGGAGTGCGATGGAGCAGAGATCGATCGGTTCGAGGGGGTTGGGTTCTCCCTTTTTGCTGATGGAGCCCATATCGGAGGTGGCAGAGTCTTGCCCTTTGGTCAGGCCGTACACCCCGTTGTTTTCGCAGATATAGATCATGTTGACGTTGCGGCGGACGGCGTGGACAAACTGACCCATGCCGATGGAGGCGGTGTCGCCATCGCCGGAGACACCGATGTAGAGCAGGTTTCGATTGGCCATATTGGCCCCGGTGGCGACGGCGGGCATACGGCCGTGTACCGAATTGAAGCCGTGGGAGTTTCCGAGAAAATAGGTTGGGGTTTTTGATGAGCAACCGATGCCGGAAAGTTTGGCGACGCGGTGGGGCGGGATCGACATTTCGAAGCAGGCCTCGATGATGGAGGCGCTGATGGAGTCGTGCCCGCATCCGGCGCACAGAGTGGAGACGCGGCCTTCATAGTCCTTCGTCGTGAAGCCGAGGTCGTTCTTCGGTAGGTTGGGGTGGCGGAAGCCTGGGACGGTATAGCTCATGGTGGAGACCTCTCTATTTTCTGCTGCTACGGCGCGTGCGCGGTGCGGTGGCGGTTTGCAGGATGTTATCGCGGATAATGTGGCGGATGAAGCGGGCGGTGATGGGGCTGCCGTCGTAGTGGAGCAGGGAGATCAGCTTGTGTGGGGTGAATTCGAATTCATTGATGAGTAGCGTGCGCATTTGTGCATCACGGTTTTGTTCGACCACAAAGACGTATTCGTGCTGCTCGATGAAGTCTTCGATCTCATTAGAGAAAGGGAAGGCCTTGATGCCGAGACTATCGAGCGAAATGCTGTGAAGCCGGTCGAGGTGGTGTAGGGCTTCGAGGGTAGAGGCTTCGCTGGTGCCATAGTAGATTACACCCACATTGCACGGTTTGTCGGTGGTGCGGACATCCGGCTTGGGCACATTGTGCCGGGCGGTTTCCCACTTCTTTTGCAATCGTTCCATGTTCTCGACATATTTTGATCCATCTTCGGTGTAGACCGCATATTCGTCCTTGGAAGTGCCACGGGTAAAGTAGGCGCCTTTGGTGGGGTGGGTGCCGGGGAGGGTGCGGTAAGGAATGCCGTCCCCATCTGAGTCGAGGTAGCGGCCAAAGCGTTCGTCCATGGCTTCGAGGTCATCGGCGGTGAAGACCTTGCCACGGTCATAGGTACGTTCATCGTCCCATTCCAGTGGATCAGACATGTGCTCGTTCATGCCGAGATCAAGGTCGGACAATACCAGGACCGGCGTTTGGAAGCGTTCGGCTAAGTCGAGGGCTGTGGCGGTATGTTCAAAGCATTCCTTCGGGGTGGAGGGATAGAGGCAGATGTGCTTGGTATCGCCGTGCGAGGCATAGGCGCTATAGAGAACATCCGATTGTTGCGTCCGGGTTGGCATTCCAGTCGAAGGTCCCGAGCGCTGGATATTAATGAGTACCGTGGGGATTTCGGCAAAGTAGGCCAGCCCTAAAAATTCGTTCATTAGCGAAAGTCCTGGCCCGCTGGTGGCGGTGAAGGCGCGTGCGCCATTCCATGAGGCGCCGATCACCATACCAATCGCGGCCAGCTCATCCTCGGCTTGAACGATGGCAAAGTTTTTTTCGCCGGTTTCGGGGTCGATCCGTAGCTTCCGGCAATATTTGGCAAAGCTATCGATCACCGAGGTGGAGGGCGTGATGGGATACCAGCCGGCGACGGTGGCACCGCCGTAGACGGCGCCGAGTCCGCAGGCGGCGTTGCCGTCCATTAGAATTTTATTACCGACCTTATCGCGCCGTGAAAGGCGGAAGGCGATGGGGCATTCGTGGAGTTTTTTGGCGGCGTCGTAGCCCATTTGAAGAGCCTTAACATTTGGCGCAACCAACTTTTCTTTTCCTTTGAATTGCTCGCTGATCAATCCCTTGAGTACGTCGAGTTCGATATCCAGGAGTGCGGCCAGCGCGCCGACATACATGACGTTACGGAAGAGCTGGCGATGACGTGGATCGGTGTAGGCTTCGCGGCAGTGTTCCATGAAGGGGATGCCGATAAAGTCGATATCGTTGCGGAGCAATTTTTTATCGATCGGCTTACTACTATCATAAATAAAGTAGCCGCCTCTTTGCAGCTCAGTAATGTCGCGCTCCATGCTCTGCGGGTTCATACAGACCATGATGTCGATTCCGCCGCGCCGTCCGAGAAATCCGTTGTCGTTGACGCGAACTTCGTACCACGTGGGCAATCCTTGGATGTTGGAGGGGAAGATATTTTTGGGGCTGATCGGGATGCCCATGCGGAAGATGGACTTCGAGAATAGGCTATTGGCACTCGCGGATCCCGTTCCGTTAATGTTAGCGAATTTGATTACAAATTTATTGGTTTTAATATCACGCTTCATACCGATTATCCTGCCTTGGTGGTTCTATATTCAAATTTTTTCATATCCCATGCGGCGGTCGGACACCGTTCGGCACAGAGGCCACAGTGTAAACAGACATCTTCGTCCTTAACCATCACCCGGCCGGTCGGCAGGTCGGTCGAAACAAAGATATCCTGCAACAGATTGTTGGCGGGCATGGTTAGTTTCCTGCGCAAGGCCGCCTCCTCATCGTTGGTGGAAAAGGTCAGGCAATCGACGGGGCAGATATCGACGCAGGCATCGCACTCAATACATTTATCGGTCGTGAATACGGTCTGAACATCGCAGTTAAGACAGCGTTTTGCTTCCTCAAGAGCGGTCTCTAAATCAAACCCAAGTTCGACTTCCATGGTGCGGTTTTTTATCGAGGTAGCGAGGTCCGCGTGCGGCACGAGATAACGTTGGTCTTCGCTGATGACGCTACTATAGCTCCAATCGTGAATGCTCATTTTTTGACTCACCAGAATGGTTCCGGGAGCCGGGCGATCGTGAAGGTCTTTCTCATTAAACATCATGTCGATCGAGAGGGCGGCTTGATGGCCTTGCGCCACGGCGGTAATGATATTCTGCGGGCCGAATGCGGCATCGCCCCCGAAAAAGACTTTGGGGTTGGTCGATTGGTGAGTCACCTCATCCACTTCCGCCAAGCCCGAATCTTTGAATTCGATGCCCATATCGCGCTCAATCCACGGGAAGGCGTTGGACTGACCAATCGCCAAGAGCACCAGTTCGCAATCCGGCACTTCATTCTTTCCCGTGGGAGTGAAGACCTCTTTGCCATCGGCATCGATGGAATATTCAATGATCTCAAATTTCATTCCAACGAGTTTTCCATCCTGAACCACATAGTCGACCGGATTGTGGTTTTCGAGAATAGGAATATGTTCCGCCTGTGCATCTTCAATTTCCCATTCGGAGGCTAACATCGCTTGAATAGGGGTGCGGATCAGAATTCTGACGTTGCTCGCGCCGAGTCGAAGTGCGGTGCGGCAGCAGTCCATCGCCGTGTTTCCGCCCCCGAGTACAATGACATCCTTCGGGCATTCGGTATAGTGTCCAAACGAAACATCGGCCAACCACTCAACGCCTACGCGGATATTATTCCCTTCATCGTTCGCGTAGCTGGGGAGTTTTAGATTACGCCCCGTCGGGGCTCCAGAGCCGATAAACACAGCGTCGTATCCTTGCTCAAGCAAGGCCTTAAGGCTGTCGACGCGCGTGTTAAAGAACGTGCCTACGCCCATGTCGAGAATGTATCCCGTCTCCTCGTCGATCACCTCACCCGGCAGGCGAAAGGAAGGGATTTGCGTGCGCATGAATCCGCCCGCCTTGAGGTTGGTTTCATAGAGGTCGACTTCATAGCCCAGTGGCATGAGATCGCGCGCCACGGTGAGTGACGAAGGACCCGCTCCGATTAGAGCCACACGATGGCCATTTTTTTGTTTCGGAATTTCGGGGAGGCGATCCTTGATTTCAGATTTATTGTCGGCACAAACCCGTTTTAGGCGACAGATGGCCACGGGCTTGTCTTCTACGCGACCTCGCCGGCAGGCGGGTTCGCAGGGACGGTCGCACGTACGACCTAGAATACCCGGGAAAACATTGGATTCCCAGTTGATCATATAGGCATCGGTGTAACGGCCGGCGGCAATCAGCCGGATGTATTCCGGAACCGGAGTGTGTGAAGGGCACGCAAACTGGCAGTCGACGACCTTGTGATAGTATTCCGGGTTGTTTACATCGGTTGGTTTCACGCTATTTTTCTCCACTATCGTCTGAAAATAACTAAGGAGGGCGTTTTGCGCACGCTCCTTTTTAAGAGCTCGAATTGGCTATATAAATCACAGTCGTTTATTGATTTCAGCATTAAAATGCCTAAATCGAACGGTATTTATCATCTAACCCATAAAAGAGGATTTTCGAGACGCTGAAGAACCACGAAACTTTGCGTCAGATCAAAGAGTGTGACGAGCCTCGGAAGTTATAATTTAACAGGGATTTAGCGGAATAAATTCACGTTTCCGAGAAATTGTGAATGCCCTTTTAATGGAAATATGCGAAGAGTGGGAGTCGGTCGATAAAGCCTGCTTAAAAATGAAGGCTAACTACATAGAAAGGGGATAAAAATGAATAAATCATTGATTATGGCGTTTATTGCAGGAGCTCTTACAGGATGTACCTCAACCTATAAGACGAGTACGCTTGAATTTCCATCAAAAAAACTCAACCGAGAATACACAGTAATTGTGCAAACCCCTCAAAATGGGTATTACGGCGCTCAGGAATATAAAAAATCGGGGTTAATGACAGCGAAGGCATTAAAAACTGGATTTTTGCAATATGCATCGAATGTTAATTCCGTACCGAACAAGACCTCAAAAAGTGATTTCAAAGGCATCGAGCGACATTATTATGTAAGGCCTGAAATTTTAGAATGGGAAGATCGTGCTACGGAATGGTCCGGAAAACGGGATCGGATATCCGTTAAGATTGAAATTTATAATACGTCAACGATGGAGCGGGAATCGTCGATCATATTAAACGGGAAGAGCAAGTGGTTTACCCTCGGAGGAGACCATCCTCAGGACCTGCTGCAAAAGCCAGTACATGACTATATCCGCACCCTTTATTAGCTTGTGAACACCGCTCTCTGAAGCGGTATTCTTATGGGGTGTTAATTTTAAAGGCGCTTAAAAATCAATGAGGTGTTGATCCCGCCGAAGGCGAAGTTGTTGCTCATGATGTATTTGCAATCGATCTGTCGGCCGTCCCCCACGATATAATCGAGATCCCCGCAACGCTCATCGATGGTCTTCAGGTTTAGTGTCGGATGGAACCACCCTTCGTTCATCATCTCTAGGCTCAGCCAGGCCTCGATAGCGCCGCAGGCTCCAAGGGTGTGGCCGAAATAACTCTTTAACGAACTGATCGGTGTCTTCTTGCCGAAGAGGTTGGCTGTGGCATGGCTCTCTGCAATATCGCCTTTATCGGTGGCGGTGCCATGGGCTGAAACATAACCGATCATAGACGGATTGACCTGCGCATCATTCAGTGCCATTTCCATACAGCGTTGCATGCTTGCGCTATCTGGCTGGGTCACGTGCGCCGCATCGCAGGTGGTTGCATAGCCGATCAGTTCGGCGTAAATTTGAGCTCCGCGAGCTTTAGCATGTTCATATTCTTCGAGCACCAATGTTCCGGCTCCCTCGCCAATCACTAGGCCATCGCGATCGGCATCGTATGGGCGCGGCGTAGTTTTTGGTGCCTCATTCCGCAGGCTGGTGGCATAGAGCACATCAAATGCCGCGGATTCGGTGGGACAGAGTTCCTCTGCGCCTCCGGCGACCATGGCGGTTTGATATCCATGTTTGATGGCTTCATAGGCATATCCGATGGCCTGACTGCCGGAGGTGCATGCGCTACTGGTCGGAATTACGCGGCCCCGCAAGCCGAAGAAAATGGCTACGTTGACCGCCGTAGTATGCGGCATCATTTGAACATAGCTGTTGGCATGAATCGCCCGAGTATTCTTTTCATTCAACATGAGGCCAAAAGCGCCGGTGGCGTCCGTGCTGCCGGTGGAGGAGCCGTATGCAACTCCCGTTTGGCCATTGGTGAGGACGTCGAGCTCCAGCAAGCCGCTTTGCCGTAGGGCATTTTCCGAGGCCACCGTCGCTAGTTTGGATACCCGCCCCATGGAGCGGATCTTTTTTCGAGTGTAATGAGCGGGGAGGTCAAAATCGTTGATGGGTGCCGCTAGCTGAGTGTTCAATCCCTTATATTGCGCGTACTCGGGCATCCGTTGCACCGCGTTTTCACACGCCTTCAGGTTGGGTGCGACGGTTCCCCAATGGTTCCCGAAAGCGGTGACTCCGGACATTCCTGTAACGACCACTCGACGACTCATACCATACCTCCATTTACAGAAATGACCTGGCGGGTGATGTAGGACGCCGCATCAGACATTAGAAAGCGGGCTAGTCCCGCGACTTCTTCCGCCGTGCCCATTCGCCGGAGCGGAATCAGGGTCAAAGCTTGTTTTAAAACCTCTTCGTTCACGAGGCCTGTATCAATCAATCCTGGGGCGATGCAATTGACGGTAATTTTCCGTTTCGCCAACTCAAGGGCCAGCGATTTGGTCGCGCCGATGATCCCCGCCTTAGAAGCACTATAATTGGTTTGGCCCCGGTTTCCCGTGATCCCTGAAACGGAGGAGAGCGTCACAATGCGCCCGCCTTTCCGCAATTGAACCATCGGCAGCACACACGGATGGAGTACATTATAAAATCCATCGAGGTTGGTGTGTAAAACATGATCCCACTCCTGCTCCGTCATAGCAGGGAACGCATTATCGCGGACCACGCCCGCATTGGTCACGACGCCGTAATAGGCGCCGTGCGATTCGATATCGGCCTCCAGTTGGGTGCGGCATTCCTCGCGTGCGCCGATATCGAAACAGATCGATCGGGCGGCCCCTCCGTGTTGGGTAATCTCCTGCATAGTTTGCTGCGCTCCGGCTTCATCGCTCCGGTAATGCACGACCACGGTAAACCCATCTTCCGCGAGTTGGAGGGCGATCGCTCGGCCTATTCCTTTACTCGCCCCGGTAACTAATACGTGTCTTTCCATGATCGTGCTCCCTTCCATTTTATCCGTTGATCTCATGTCGCCTAGGTTTCCGCTGGCGGCTCATATACATTCAATTCGCACGTCGCTTGCAAGATTCCTTTATGGTGAATCGTGCAGGAAAAAGCCGCCATATTATCACTCTTCAAAATTTGTTTTGCATGGATATCCAAGACCATCCCTTCGGGAAAATGGGGCTGTTCGCTCCTATAACTTCGTCCCCCCAATAGGAATCCAATGGCGGGAGTTTCGTTCCGTTTCCAAGCGTGGTAGCCCGCCCAAATCGCGACGGTCTGCGCCATGAATTCCATCCCGATATAGCCCGGAACCGCCCGCGTCTGCGCATTAAAAAAAATGCCCGACGCATGAATAATGACTCGGCAATGTACCTTATCTTCTTCGGCATGTACCAGTTCATCAATAAGGATCATGGGTGCATCATGCGCGATGAGTTGGGCTATATTCGGCAGATCATTCATGAACCCCTCCAAAAATTAGACTCACGTTATTCCCCCCAAAAGCGAAGGAATTGCTCAGCACCGCCCGTTTTTTCAGCCGCATGCCGGGTCTCGCCCATTGGACCGGCGGGAATTCAGCGGGGTATTCCCCGTCATTCACTTGCGCCGGAATTTCTAAATTATAGTGCAACAGGTGCCAGCAGATTGCCGCTTCAACGGCGCTGGCCGCACCGAGCGTGTGCCCGGTAAGCGGTTTGGTTGAGCTTACTGGAACCCGATCCCCAAACAGCCGGAAGATCGCTTTGGCTTCCATTTCATCGTTCAGTACGGTGGCGGTTCCATGGGCGTTAATATAACCAATGTCTTTCGGGCCGAGCGCCGCATCGGCCAGCGCCCGCCGCATCGACTCCTCGGCTCCGTTTCCTTCTGGGTGCGGCGCCGAAATATGGTGCGCATCCGAACTATCCCCAAACCCGAGCAGGGAAATATTTTTTGAATCGGGGTCGGCCTCGCGGGAGAGGACAAAAAAGGCCGCGCCTTCACCAATATTAATTCCGTTCCTATTTTTACTGAAGGGATTGCAGAGCGATTCGGATAGCGATTCCAAGGTATGAAATCCATTGAGCGTAAGCCGACAGAGCGAATCTGCCCCTCCTACAATGACGGCATCTGCCATGCCCGATCGGAGAAGCCGGGCTCCCGAAATAAAAGCGCGCCCGCTCGATGAGCACGCGGTCGAAAGGGTATAGCTCGCCCCTTTGATGCCGAAGTAGGCCGCGATAAATTCGGAAAGGGTTCCAATTTCCTGCGTCTCATAGAGATAGTCGGCGGGGAACGCTCCCTTTTGGATCTGATGAAGCAAGGCTCGCTCGCCATCCGCAATACCGGACGTGCTCGTGCCCGCCACCACCGCCACGCGCTTGGCGCCATAGCGAGCCACGATCTGCTCCACCGAGGTTGAAATTTGTTGCAGCGCCGAGAGGGCTAGTCGATTGTTACCCGAGTGAATCAATCCCGTTGGGATTTCGGGTAAAGTGGACGCCACCTTTCCCACTCGAGTTTTCTGATCCGCATTCAGGAAATCATTTCCCCGTATCATGTCCGGCGAGCTCCCCTTCAACAGCCGTTCATGAATCTGTTCATGCCTTAAACCCAGCGCTGAATTAAATCCACAAGCGTGGATATAAACCGGGGGTGGTTTGTCGTTATTTGGGATGGATTTCGAGGGCACGTTTTACCGACTATAGTTGAGTGTTTTAATGGTTATTTTTAACCCTAAGAGATGATTCATAAACACAATGGTTCCGTCAAGGTCGGGTTCTTTTTCGTAGACTATCGTGGCCATCACCTGTTGGTTTTGATCCATCAACTGGCGTTGCTTCGACGTTCCTTCCAATCGCCAGCCGATCGCTTGTAAGGGTTCCTCCCAAGCTTCTAACGGCCAAAGCGTGATCATTAGGTTAAAGAGAATCTGTTCAGGATCAGGTAATTTTTTACCTAAGCCCGACATAACCGAAGTTGAAATCGTCCCTTCTTCATAGGTCAGGCTCATAATACGTGACCCCCACGATGAAAACCCGGCCAGTACCAACCGTTCAGGATCCACTTGAAGTTGCACTGGCAACTGGTGTTGCTCGCCTTGATAATCCACCGAGACCAACTGACTGGCGGAGAGGCAATAGCCCAGCGACTTCGGCAGCGGCATTTCGATGAAAAGGTTCGGAGCAATTTCCACCGTATTTTCGCGGAGTTGCGGGCGGCTGAGACATCCCCCCAAAAGGCATGCCGTACTCATCAACAGCCCGATCTTAAACCAAGAAAAACGCGTCATGATCTCTTCTCCAGCGTCATGGCCAGCGGGGCTAGCAACCAGGATATAAAAATACCGACCAATACCGTCATTCCGAAACAATGAATCGCCGCCGTCTCACTTAACGCCAAGAGACCAAACGATAAAAGGGTGGTGGCGGCCGACAACGAAATAGACAGTTGGGTGCTGAGCAGGGCTTGGCCGGAACGCTCCCGCAGTTCGCCAAAGAAAAGCGTATAATCAATGCCGATCCCCAACACAATGGCCAAGGCCAGCAGGTTGAACAGATTCATCGGCGCGCCCGAAAGACCCGCGATTGAAATACTAAACAGCCCAGCAAGGATGGGCGGGAGGACCATACGAGTGCCTTTTGCTACCCCATATCGGAGGGCTAAAAGAATCCAAATTGACAGCGTGGCCAAGAGGAGTAAATAGGTGATTCGAACTCGGTACACCGAAAAAAGAGCTGAAATTTCGGACGCCTTATCCAAAAAGTGAAGGTCTGGGTTTTGCGCCGCTAGTGCGTTCAAGGGCGCGGCGTTTTTTACCCCGTTTAGTAGAATCACCGAACCTACTTTTTCGGTGTCATCCAATTTTCCTAGCCATAGAAACCGAAGCGGTTCGGCGGCCGGGGATGCTAAGAAACTAGCGAGGGTTAGCGGCGAGAAATCGGTCGCCATGCTGGGGGTCTCGGAAAGGCCCAAGGTCTGCTTAAGTTGATGCCCTTGTTTTAGGTAGAGGCTTTGAACTAGCTCGAAATTATCGCGCTGAATACGCTCGGAAGGCGCATAGGGTTCTAGACTATGGAACCCGCCCAAAATCTCATTTTGAATCAACTCATTTAAGCGTAGGCCGGTCTCGTGAAGTCGTTCGAGCACCGCTTGCTCATCGTCACCGGTCACCAGTAACATGTGCTGACCATTCTGTATTCCCATCACCTGCTGCACCACTTTTTCTTGGGCTTTTAGGTCGGGAGAAAGGGCCTGTAGCTGGCGGATATCATCATTGAACTCGGCACGAAAGAGACCCGGAATAGCGAGTCCCAGCACCAGGAGCGGAAGTGCGATTCGGACCGAACGGTTGCTCCAAAATACGATCCAGCCGTTCATCGGAGCGGCCCATGGCAGGCCCGAATTCGTGCCCGGTTTGGCCGCCAGAACCGGATACCAACAGACCACTGTGGCGTAGGCTCCGGCCAGCCCGACGGTGGAAAAAACAGCCAGTTGCTGTAGGCCTGGGAAGGGAGCCGCGAGTAATCCTGCATAGCCCATTACACTCGTAATTAACCCCATCGTGATGGCTGAAAAAATGGCCTTGAGGCCCGTTCCTGAATGCCAGCTCGAACCGGCCGCGAGGCGGTGCGTTAAATAGTGAAAGGCATAGTCGATGGAAATACCAATTAGGCTGGCTCCAAAAACCAAGCTGAACAGATGCACGCGTCCGAAGATCCAAACCGTGACCACAAATGCCGCCAGCAGTCCGCAACCGATCGATAATAACGAGAGACCAATCGGCAACAGGCTCCGGTAGACGATGATGAGCAGCACGAGCACTCCGATCAATGAACCGATGCCAATGGTACTGATTTCGCGCTGGGCACTTTTAATTCCCTCCGCCGCATAACAGAGCACGCCCGTATGATATAGCTCCACCGCATATCTTTCACGGATCTGTTGTTCGAGTTCCAGCAGGGCGGGCAGTTGATTGGCTCCGCGTGCGCCATAGGCGGAATCGGCCGCCTCGGCCGTAATTAGGAGGTAGCTTTTTTCCTCGTCGCTTTTGCCGGGAAATCCATCGATGAGGGTGAAAGCGCCGGATTGTGAAGTCAGGCCGGAGAGGAATTCACGAAATAAAAGAAAGGGATTGTTCTGCAACTCGCGTCCCGTCACTCCAGAGAAGGGGCTGTAGAGTTGCATCTGAACTCGCTCCACCTGTGCTTCCGGCGTATGCCGGAGACGTTCGCGTTGCTCTGGGGTGAGCAGTTGAAATCGTTTGGGATAGTAGAGATCGCTCCAGGATTTCTGTTGGTTAGAATCGATCCGTCCGGACACGGAAGAAAAGAGCTCCATTTGTTTAAGCCCGCCCACTAGATCTTCAGCCGCCCGCACAGCCTGATCCTTATCCTCGGCTTCAATGACAAAGAGCACTTTGCGTTCTAGCCCGCCGAGCACGCGATCCATCGCCGCCTGCGCAACAGGGTTCTGCCGGTCTCTAGGCAGAAGCGCCATGATGTCGGTCTCGATCAGCGTTCCACGACTCGATCCCAACCCCTGCCAGAGTAAGCTTCCGCCGAGAACCAGAATGACAACCAGCCAGCTATATGCTCTTTTAAAATTCAAATGAACTCCGCTCTGCTTCAGTTAATGAGGCCGGATGGTTGCTCTGATGACTGAATTGGATGACGGAAATATCCCCGCTCGTCTCCTCAAGACGGATCGTGTCGATGTATTCACGACCCTGGAGTCGGATCGTTTTAAAGGCGGTTTTCAGGGGCCCTTGCTCCGGAGTCAGCTTCAACGTCCAGTATTTTTCCTCCTTCACTGGCGGGAAAAATTCCACGTTAAACTGTTCGGCTAGCCCCTCTGTCTCCCCACGAAAAATGGAAAGAAAAAGCCCGCTGAAATAAAACATCATTGGGTTTTCATCGGCCTGCATCACCTGCGCGGGCTGCTCGCCAAATTGTTGGCTCAACTGATCCTTCCCCAGAATGAGTGTAACGGAAAATGGGTGAGTCTGTAGCCATTGGAGTCCATGGGGCTCGGATAAAAGAAAGCGTCCCTCTGAGACCAGAGGTTGGTCAAATAGCTCCAACGTCCGGGTCTGTTTGAATGATCCACGGATCACCGTGTGGGCGGACAAAGTCCGCTGGAGTTCCACCAACGATTCGATCGGCTTTCCGCTCCCACTCATGGGGAATGCGATCAGCATGGAGAACATAAATATCCAGCTTCTGCTACCGCGCATGCCAGGCCTCCACTCGGTTCAGGAAGACTTTGGGCGACACATAACACATCTCTTCCGTCTCCATATCCACCGCTACCTGCAGGGTGTATCCGCGGGTGAGTCGCTCGCCCGTTTTTGCATCGTAGACGACATACTTTACCTTCAGGCGATTTTCCCATTCGGCGAGCTCGGCCGTCACTCGGATCTCGTGGTTGAAGGAGACCGGGCGGATATATTTAACGCGCACATCGATAATCGGCCAGACATAGCCCGACGCGCGCATGGCTAGATAGCTATATTCAATCTTTTCCAATAAAGCGTGACGAGCGGCCTCGAAAAATCGGAAATAATTTCCATGATAGATTACCCCCATTGGGTCGGCATCTTGAAAAGAGGTCGTCAGCACCACTTCGGCTTGCAGGCGTTTTTCTGAGTTCATGCGCCGGCCTCCGGATAGAGAGGCCAATGCTGCGATCGGATACGTTTGATGCAAAGACGCAAGTCCGGTTCGAGCATTCGATCTTCAATGACGAGTTCAAAGTCTTCCAGTACCGTGGCCCTCATCGTTTGTAAGGCCGCGCTGAGGGGATGGTCGTCTAGATCGCCCTGTTTTTTACGAATTTCGAGGGCTTGCGTGGCGGCCAATAGCGAGGCTGCCGCCACCTGCTCGGTCAGCTCCAATACCCGAATACAGTCGCGCGCCGCAATGGTTCCCATACTGACCTTGTCCTGATTATGGCATTCCGTGGAGCGCGAAAAAACGCTGGCTGGCATTGTGTGTTTAAGCGCTTCGGCGGTCCACGCCGACGTCCCAATTTGTACGGCTTTGAACCCATGATTAATCGCCTGCCGGTGTCCTTCTGCACCGGTCAGGTTCAGCGGCAATCCGTTATTAAATTTATAGTCCATCAGCTGCGCCATCTGCCGATCCAACAGATCCGCCAGATTCGCGACCGCGATTTTGAGCGTATCCATCGCCATCGCCACATGACCGCCATAAAAATGACCGCCATGCAAAACACGCTCGGTGTCGGGATCAATAATCGGATTATCGTTGCTGCTGTTCAGCTCATTTTCGATCAGCTGGCGGAGCCAGGGTAGGCTGTCTTCCAGCACGCCGATCACATGCGGCGCGCAACGTAGCGAATAGCGATCTTGCAACCGGTCACTGTTGCGTGGCGGGCGCTCGGCCTGTAGGTCGGAGCGCAACCAACTGGCAACGGCCTGTTGACCCGGATGGGGCTTTACCGCAAATAGGGCTTCGTCAAAATGAAATTCGTTGCCCTGTAGCGCCACGGACATCATGGCCGTGATTCGGGTGGTCAGTTTTCCTAGGTAGGCCGCACGCTCAAAGGCCAAACACGCCACGCCGGTCATCACCGCCGTTCCGTTCATCAACGCCAGTCCCTCTTTGGGCTTCAGTTCAATGGGTTCCATATTTAGAACCTCAAAAACCTCTGCGGTGGAACGGAGGTTGCCTTCAAAGTAGACTTCGCGTTCACCAATCAGGACGGCCGCAACATAGGAGAGCGGAGTCAAATCGCCACTGGCCCCCACCGAACCTTCCTGTGGAATGCGCGGGTGTACATTCAAGTTGAGTAACTGGATGAGTTGATCGAGCACCACTAGGCGCACGCCTGAAAATCCACGTGCCAATGAGCTCAGTCGTGTCGCTAGAATGGCGCGCACGTGCTGCTCATCAAAATCGGCCCCGAGGCCGCATCCATGAAAGCGAATCAGATGCAGCGGCAACTCGCTCGTTAAATCGGGAGGAATGGCCACCGTACATGAATCTCCGTATCCGGTTGTGACGCCATAGATCACCCCTTCCTCGCGTAGTAATTGATCGAGGAAGGCCGCCCCGCGATTACTTTTTTCGATAAAGGCCGGATCTTCCGACAAGGCAACAGGCGCTCCTAAAGCAATCGCTGCAATCTGTTCAAGAGTCAGGTCGCCCTGGCCAAATATGATTGGTTTATTCATTTTTATCCCCATCGTCCAGCTCCCAGAAATTGAAAAAATTATACCACTGCAACGGAGCTTTCAGCGCATAATAATTAAGACGTTCGGCATAGGCCTGAACGATTTCGGCCAGCGCTTCCATGCGCCGGCTCCGGTCGAGTGTCATTGATTCTCGGAACGGTTCCACATAGAGCTCAAAGTGCGGTTTGTATTTTGTTCCGCCGCGCAGCCCGAAACATAGAAAGGTCGGCACATTCAATACCGAAGCGAGAATGAAGGCCCCTTGCGGAAAGGGCGCTGGACGACCCAGGAAGTCGGCATACACGACGCGCTTCTCTTTCGAGACCGAGGTGCGATCGCCCATGATGACCACCATCTCACCTTGGTCGAGCTTCTCCTTCAAGTTCATCGCCACCTCGGGCCGCATATCCTTTACCTGAATCAGGTTCAGGCCGGAAGCCGGATTAACCGCTCTCATGACGGCATTGAACCGCGCCGCATTTTCGGTAAAAATTAACGCATTAATTTTTAGCTCTGGACACTGGATGCTTAACGCTCGAAACAGCTCAAGATTTCCCAGATGGGCGCCTAGTACGACCACGCCCTGTTTTTTTTCGAGGTAAGGGGCATACGTATCTAATCCGTGGAGGGTCACATTTTCCATCGTCCAATCCCCGCGCCAGCCTGCAATCTTATCCAGCATGGAGCGGCCAAACGAAAGAAAGTGCCGGAAGGGAGTCAAGTTTTGCGGCAAGGGTTTTTGGTGCGCCGCCGCATATGTTTTGAGCTGATTTAGGTATTCGTTGGAGGCGGATCGGGCCTGCTTGCGGGTGGCGTGATAGTACACCATGACCAGACTCATTAAGGCTTCGAACACGCGTATTCCGAAGATGGAGTAGGCGGCTAATAAGGTCTTCATGCCCAGAACACTTCCTTTTTCCGTGTACGCTGACCAGTGGATATTTCGCTGAAAATTACGAATTAGGAGCTTGGGGATACGGGGCAACATGCCAAAAAATAGGCGCGTGTGCATGAGGCTAATTCGGACGTTATCGCGCCGCACGTCAAAATGAGAAATACCGTTTTCGGGATAGATGACGCCCACGTCAAGAAAGCGGACTCCACACCCCGCCCAGTATATATGCACCATAATTTCCGTATCAAAATCCATGCGTTGGCCGGGCGCCTTCCGCTCTATCGTCGCCAGGGTTTCAGGTAGGGGATACGCTCGGAAGCCGCACATGCTGTCGGTAATGTGCAACGAGAGCGTTTCAATCCAAACCCAGATATGAGTGATGTATCGACCATAGTGCCGCGCTTTCGGGATAGACTCATCGTAGCGCGGCTTGCCTGAAATTAAGTCCGTGGGATATTTCTGGGATAGCCGGAGTAATTCGGGAAGTGCCTCCAGATCGTGCTGGCCGTCGGCATCCACCTGAATACCATGGCTAAACCCACGTTCGGCGGCGCGGCGGAAACCGGCCATGACGGCGGCTCCCTTGCCGTTGTTTTTCGGAAGCGTGAGAATTTCAATCCCATCCCGATGACGCTCCTCGGACAAGAGGCGGGCGGTTTCTGGGCCACTGCCATCATCAATAATCAGCACGGGAAGCCCCACCGATTCCAGCGCATCCAGCAGAGCGGGGATCGTTTCCCCATGGTCATAGCAGGGAATCAAAATCACTGGGCGGTACGCATTCATTCTGGGGGCGCCAAAAGAATCCGGCCGGAGGAATGTTTTCCCGCCTCGGAGCAGTAGGCAAATTTTAACTTTTGCTTTTCAGCGTCCCACTGGAGCGTTAACTCAACGAGATTGCCGGGGGTGATCGGCTTGAAAAATTTAATCACTTCCATCCCTTTAAAAATCGGCGGTGTGTCTAGAAACTCTCGTCCATACTCCACCGCCCAATCGATCTGGGTGACGCCGGGCAAAAGTTGAAACTGGGTAAAATGGCCCTCGAAGTAAGTGATATCGGCATCGATTCGCAGGGTTAATCGAATTTGACTTTCATCCGCCTCCTGAGCAAGAAGGGTGGGTTTAAGTTTTAGGGGGTTCTTTTCGTTCGTTGAAGTTGAAGGCGGTTGATCGAGGAAGAGACGTTTGAGTTCAGCCAGGCTATGCTTGCCTTGTGGATTGAGCGGAATGTGATCCACCACCCGATACCGACGTGGAATTCCAACCGGATCCACACTTCGGCGCAGTTCCGTTCGCAATAAAATCCAGAACCGCCCGCGCCCTAGCTCTTTAATTTTTTGGTGGCCCGCTTCGCTCAGCACGATTATCGCGCATACGGCTTGGCGGTTACTTTGTTCCAAGGAAACAGCGACGGCCTCCGAAATCCATTTTAACGCTTGAACATGATGCTCGACCTCCGTGAGGGAGATTCGTTTTTCCTCAATCTTTACAATCCGGTCGGAGCGCCCCTCCAAAAGGAACGTTCGTTCCGAAAGTGGACGGCAACGGTCGGCGGTTTCCATCCACTCATCTCCCGGAATAAATGGGGATCGCAGGCAAAGGTTTCCTGCGGTATTGCACTTCATTTTAATCGGCGGAAATAGGGACCAGGGTATCTGGGCGGTGGTGGCTCGGCGAAAGGCAATGCCGCCGGTTTCTGTACTGCCGAACACTTCAATCGGGGTGGTTTTCAGTAAATTCTCACCCTGTTGTGATACTGAAAATGGAAGAGCTCCGCCCGAAGAAAAAACCGCCCGAAATGGGGTGGGGGATCCGGTGGGGTCTAATCTTTTCAGCAGTGCGGGACTGCTGATGAGCGTACTATTTTCGCCCCCATGATCCATCACTTGCTCCGGGTGTTCTCGAATCCGGCGCTCGAACGGGCGGGAGGCACAGAGCGGCCAGAGGATGCGAAAGAGTAAGCCGTAGATATGCTGGTGAGAAACGGTTCCTGCCAAGCACGTACCGGCTAGCACATCCCCCCAGAGGGTTTCCAGAACCTGGATCTCTGCGTCGAGCAACGCCAAAGGTTTTTGAATAGGCGTCGGGGTTCCGGTGGAACCGGAGGTATATAAAGTAAGGATGATCTGGTTGAGATCTAAGGCTTGGAAAGGAAGAGGTATGGGCGGATGTTCCTTCTTCAATGGAAGCGAGATGTGGGCTTCTGTGATGGAGTGCACAAACTCGGCCGATAACGGGCCGTCCTCTAGGAGGCCCTCGAACCCGCCCGAAATTTCTTTCAACGCATTGGGCTGAAGGTTGCCCGGCAAAATCAGTTCGCAATTTGCGTGAGCTGTGGCTAAAAATGCGACTGCAAAATGATAACTATCCCGTAGGCAAAGGGCCCATCGCTGGCAGGGGCTTTCGCGGAGTACGGCGGCGAGTACCGCAACGTCTTTTCTAAATTGGACTACACCGACGTCGCCAAAAAGTCCGGACACCACGAGTTGATCGTCCGACCGCCGCATCATCAATTCCGAGAGTGAATGGAGACCGGTCATCTTTAATTCGGCAACGGGGGTTTAGGTTCAAATTTTTGCTGAATGCGCTGGCGGATGAGGAATTCAACGAGGAACAGATTCCCCATCAGTAGATAACTAATCAATCCATTATATAGGGTCCATACTTCCAACGATTGAAAGCAGGTGATGAGCGCGATGCTTCCGTTGAGGATGAAAAATAGACACCAGATTTGGGTGACGGTGCGCGTGTAGCGAACTCCACTTTCCGGCAGGTCGGGGTTTTTGAGGCGGGCAAAACGCTCAATCATCGATTGCTGCTGAAAAAGACTACTGCCAAATAGCGTGAGCATCAGGAGATTGACGACAACGGGATAATATAAAAACCAGCCGGTTTGCTTGAAGAGGAGACTGAATAGAACCAAGATTAAACCGGCTCCGGCGCTACTCATTGCAATCGGTTTAAGTCCTTTGATTTGTATGGCGCGGCCGCCGGCGAGGCGTAGGATAAACAAAATCGTGAGCAGACCTGCAACACCCCTGATTCCCCAGCGGCTCAATCCAAAATAAACCATCACCGGATAGGCGAGTAAGGCCAGCGTGGATAGAAGCATCAGCCCGCGCATTATTCAGCTTTTAAGAGGTTTGCCACCGCATCAACGACATCATTCACGGTCCGGATTTGCTTAAACTCTTCCGGCTGAATTTTTCGGTGCGTCAGGGTTTGAAGTTTAACGACCAGATCCACCGCATCAATGCTGTCCATATCAAGTTCATCAAATAGCCCCGTTTCTGGCTGGACCTGATTGGCATCCAACTCGGTCAGTTCCATAAGAACCTCTTGCACTTGGCTAAAAATTTCGTCCCGATTCATTCGTATTCCCCTTGAAAAATTCCTTTTAAACCGAGCTATTCAGCCTGATGGCTCGCGATATAGGCCGCCAGATTAGCTACCGATTCAAAGTGCTCTCGAATCTTCGGATCATCGGAGTCAATGATGATATTGTACTGCTTCTTGATGGCCAGTCCCAGCTCTAGTGCATCGATCGAGTCCAGCCCCAACCCTTCGCCGAAGAGCGGCTCGGATGCGACAATATCATCGGCCGTGATATCCTCTAGATTCAACGAATTTATAATTAGTTCTTTTACTTCAGTGTGTAATGCATCCACAAGATTTCACCTTTCTGTTTCGTTTGTTTTTTCTTCTTCTGGAAAGAGCACTTCGGCTAAATGCAGGTTTAGATGGCGGGCGGCGGCATTGACTGAGCTCGCATTGGAGAGAAAGGGTTCGACCTCGATCAGCTCCTTTACCTCCACTCTAAAAACCGGTTTGACGTCCGGCATGTTGTACCATTTATGCTCTTTGGTTAAAAAACTGGGGTTCACCGTAACATGAACCAGACGCAGGGCGACCTTTGAATGCGTTGTAATCTGTGCCGCACCACGCATCAAGGTCGACGGTTTTCCGGGCGTGGTTCGCGTTCCTTCGGGGAAAATCAGGAGGACACGACCTTGGTGTAACCGCGTCACGCACTCGTCCACGAATTGGGAAGCATCTGCGTTGGAAATGTAGCCTGCCGTCTTGACGAGCCCCTTCATGCAGGGATTTTTAAAAATCGCCGGTTTCACGATGCAGTCGCACTGCGGCAGACTGGATGCAATCATCACATAGTCGATCAGGCTGGGATGGTTGGCCACGATCAGGCATCCGCGGTCGCTCCTAAGGGTGTCCATCCCAACCCGCTCAATGTCAGCCACACCGATCCTTTGGATCATCCATAGGAATAAATTAAAGGTTCGTTGAATAAGGGCCTGCGCGCGGCGTTGTTTGACCCATGGATCGCGCTCAAAAATTCCGAGAATTGGAAAGCACACAAAGGAGAGAAACACGCCTCCGATCCCGAAGCAGGCAAAACTGATCCCTGTACCGAAAATCCGCCTATATCGTCTAAGTCGACTTAGGATCATAGGTTACGCCAAGTTCAGGGTCATGTTGGCCCTGGGGCACCCTTGTTCGTCGGTCTCATGAAGAAGCTGGACGATAAGATCTAATGCCGCAGAAGACGTTTCTTTTTCGAAATTCAGAATCACCTCTACCTGATCGCCCCCCGTTAACAGCAACCCGAGTGCATAGCCTGGGTGTGACGTTTTTATCAGCGTGTTATACGGCTCAGGCAGCGGTTCATCAAAGTCGACCAGTAAGATGCGGTGGCCGGGATGCAGTGCCAGATAGACTCCCGCTTCGGTCAATGCCGCCGCAAGCGACTTCGATCCGGCTCCGATCGAAGTCACCGGAACCGGCTTTTGGCTGATAATCGTATAATGACTGGCGGCGGTATTATGCACCGATTGGGAAAACATCGTGGGCGATGCATCTTCCCCGATTAGGATCTCTTTCAGCAGGGCGGTCGTTCGGGTGAGCTCGCCGTGTCGGCTGGAAAAAATGATGTAATCCAGCTCTTCACCTTGGGTGAGCATCAGCGCATTCTGCACCGCAAGTTTACTTAGGGAGCTCATGCGGCGGCGTACCATCGCCGGGATTCGATCGGTCAGCAGTTGGCCCTCAACTCCATCCCACGAACATCCATTCTCTGCCCAACCCTGCCAGGCGAACCGTTCAGAAAGTCCGGCGGAAAGCGCCTGCCACTTGATTAAATTGAAACTTACATTGCTCATTTAAATAGATTATATAATTCAACCGTCCTATGATCTATCGCTAAACGAGAATAGTTTGGGGCAGGAAAAAAGTAGGCCAACGGCGGCCTACCACCCTTTTCAGGAATCAGGATATGACATCGTACGAGAAAGAACCTTTTAATGCGTTTCAGGCTAAGGAAGAAGCCCAGAAGCTCGCCTTTGCTCCTATCCTTTTTCACTGCGCGAGAACCCTACGGGATTTAGGAATCCTCGCGGCGCTCGACCGCGCTGGAGATCCTGGACTGGATGCGACAACACTGGCCAAAGAAACCGGAGTCAGCGAATATGGCGTGAAGGTCTTGTTGGATATGGCACTCAGTGGAAGCATCGTAACCTGGGTCGCCCCACGCTATAAACTAGCCAATCTCGGCCACTTTCTCGAACATGATGGCATGACTCGAGCCAATATGGATTTCTCGGCTGACGTCTGTTATGCCGCCATGATGCATCTCACCGAAGCCATCCAAACCGGAACACCCGCCGGACTGAAAGAGCTGGGCGACTGGGCAACCATCTACGAAGGACTCACACAGTTGCCGCAGAAAGCGAAAGAGAGTTGGTTCAATTTTGACCACTTCTATTCCGATCGTTCCTTTCCGATTCTTCTCGAACGCATCTTTACAGAAAAACCGGCGAAAATTTATGACATTGGCGGAAATACGGGGAAATGGGCCATGCAGTGCTGCGAGTATGATCCCGATGTGGAAGTCACCATCATTGATCTTCCACCGCAAATTAATATGGCCATGGAAAATGCAAAAGAGACCGGGCTTGAAGATCGGATTAAGGGATATCCGGCCAATATGCTCGTTCCCAAGCAACTCCTCCCCGACGAGGCCGACATTTGGTGGATGAGCCAGTTTCTTGATTGTTTTTCACCGATGGAGATTCTGGCGATTTTAAAAAATGTGCGGGCGTCGATGAAACAGGGGGCTAGGGTATTCATTCTTGAACTCTTCTGGGATATTCAGCAGTACGATGCCGCTGCGCTCAGCCTGAATGCCACCTCGCTCTACTTCACCTGTCTGGCCAATGGAAATAGCCGATTTTATCGATGCGACGATTTTCTGGAAATCGTTAAGGAGGCCGGCTTCCAGGTGACCGAGCAGACGAACGAGATCGGATTGGGACATACCTTATTGGAGCTGGCTACGAGGTGATTGGTGTCACGTTAAAATGACCCCATTCTTTTTGTTATGAAAACATCTATAGCCGCACTTTTACTCTTTATATCCTTACTCTCCGTCCTCCAAGCGGAGACCGACGACCCGCTTCCGGAACCCCACTTTGCTCTTATTACGGGCGGAGGTTCATCCATCAAGGGGTTCGGCGAGACCGATCAAATTGTCTACACCGCCGATGTTATGTGGCGCTATGCTAAGCCGCTATTTTCAGTCGATAAAAAGTGGATAAAGGGCACGCACCACATGTGGATTGAGACCCCCGTCTCCATACTCATTCATGATTCCGATTCGAACGATACATTCGATCTAGGAATCATCGGCGTGAATTTCTTAGCCGTCTGGGTATTTCCAGAATGGAAAGGGATGAGCCCCTACCTGCTGGCCGGAGGCGGCCCGCGCTATATAATCGCCGATATTGAGGGGATGGGATCCGATATGTCCGGCAACTACCAACTCGGCGCGGGCGCCTTTCTGTTCAACGAAAGCGATCACCCGTTGAGCCTTGAAATTCGCTATGACCACATTTCAAATGGCGATCGGGCCGACCCCAACGTCCCTTTAAATTCAGTAAAAATCCTTCTCGGTATCCGCCTGTAACTTCAATTTTTTAGAAGTAAAAACCGGCTCTTCGAATATTCTTATGGTGAGAGCTCCAGCGTTCCGCAAAAGAACAGGATGCTCACACGATAGTTTTCAAAGCTCTGGAACTCTCGGGCATGATCCTTCATCGCCTGGATTTTTGAGAGCACTTCAGTTTGCCTCGTTCCGATACTCTTTTTGCTTTGTTTGGGATGATAGAGAAAAGGGTCATAGCCGCTTCGCTGCCGTCGCGTTGCGCCAGCCTCACTTCATATCTGGCATGAGGCTCTTCGTTTTCCAGTTTTAGAGAGGGTTTAATTTGAAGTATATCCTTATAGAATTCGATTGAGATAATGTAAATTTTATCTTGTGAGAGGGCGCTGATCAGTGTATTTATGAAGGATATTCAGTGGGAAAGGATTCTCATCTGATAATTCAGGTTAAACGTTTAGTTAACTTAAGTATGGAGGAGGCAGTGATGAGGAAAAACAAAGGATGCAAACTATTTACGGCGATAGTGGCTTTTGTCATGATGGCCAGTCTATCGATGGGACAGCAGGATTTTCGCTACCGGCTGAGTGGGGATTGGTTCAATTTGCGAATGTCGACAGACGATTCGGGTTGGTACGAACCCGGCACGCTAGTCCCTCTCGCACCCGGAGTAGCGGACAACGCCCGAATAAACTGGGGCGGAAATACGGTAACGCTCACCAATGGCGCGGTCGTGGTGGGGGGGATGCAATCGGGGTGGGATTCGCCCGGAACGTTGCTGATTGGTGCGGGCGGCGACTTGAGCACCAGCTTAAGTGTGGTTACGAACAACTCGGTGATTGGATTTAACAATGTGGGCGTGTTGACCGTCGAAACGGGCGGTTCGGCTCTGTTTCGTTCGGACTTTTTGGTGGGGCAACAAGCCTCTGGAGTTGGCACGGTAAATATTAATGGCGGAACCATTACGGTGGACGGCGAATTTCGTGCGGGAGATTTAGGCACCGGATCAATCTTTGTGAATGAGGGCGGCACTTTGAATCTGAGTGGCTTAGCCACCAACGGAATCGATTCGATCCGCGTGGGATCCAAACTGGATATTGTCGGTACCGGCCAAGTCATTATTTCGGGCGACGCGGAAGATACCGTGAACCTATATGTGGCCAATGGAACCCTTCTGGGAAATGGCGTAAGTAATAATGTGATTGTGCAGGTGACCTTCGGCGCAGAAACGAATACCACCATTACCGCCATCGTGGTCGTGCCTAATGTCGTGGGTAGCTTCTTGGGTTCAGCAACGAATGCGATTCAAAATTTGGGTTATGTGACTGGAACCGTTGTTGATGGCTATGAGCCAGGCGTGCTATCGGGTGCGGTCATCGGGCAGGACCCGTTAGGCGGATCGAGCGCTGCGCCTGGAACGGTTGTAAACCTGATCATTCAGGAACCCTTTCTTCCCGTCAGCGTTCAAGAGAATACGTGGTGGGGTCCTACCAGTGGCGATTGGTTGGCTGCCACGAACTGGAGTGCCGGCGTGGCTCCCATCCGGGAAACGCAGAACTATTCGGTCAGGCTTAGATTGGGGCCGATCGTAACCTTGACTAACTCGATTCGAGTCAGTTCATTGGAAGTTGGAACGAGGGCCACACCTGGAACTCGGTTGACGATTTCAAATGGCGGGAGCCTCATTGGCGGCGGACGGGCGAATGGAGGCACAATCCATTGCTCCTTTGGCGTCAGTGCAGAAACGGTTGTAACGGTTCAGACGAACTCGCTCTTGCAAACGCAATCCTTTGCTATTTTGGGGCACGGTATAGGCACACCAACCGATTACACGGTCACACTAAATATTGATGGGGGAAGTTTTATTAGTAAAGACTGGATGGGGGTCGGATACCTCTCGAAGCAGATTTGGGGAGTGATCAATGTTGATAATGGCGGATACTTCGAAGTCCTTCGCTTTCACGATGGGCGCGACGGTGCGGGGAACTCGACGAATGGCGTGATTAACCTGAACCATGGCACGATGGTCATGAATGGGAATGCGACGAACTTCATTAATGGAGCCATCGCAAATGGGTTTATTGCACCCAACCCAGATACACCTTATACGTTGGACTATAATGTGACGACCGCGGGTAAGACGACCTTACGCCTTATACCCGCCAGCTATACGGCGTGGGCGGAAACCTGGGGCGTGGACATTGGCTCGGAAACCGATGACTATGACAACGATCAGGCGGATAACCTCTGGGAATACGCCGCAAACGGAAACCCCACCAATGCTCAGGATACGGGAGTCGCTCCTGTGCTGGCAAATGATGCCGGAGTGCTGACGTATACTCACCTTGTGCGCGCTGACGACCTTAATCTCGTCTACACGGTACAAACCACAGGGATACTGACGCCGGCCAATTGGGTGGATACTGGGTCGACCGTTATTGGAACGGAGGTCAGTGGCGGCGATTATAACACGGTGACTAACCTCGTTTCACCGGTGGCCGTCGATCAATCCTTCCTGCGTGTGGAAGTCGACAATCCCTAGTCGGATAAAAATCAGAGCGGGGGGAATCTTCCCCCGCTCCTTATACTCCGTTTTAGAAAAAATATTGTGGTGAGCGGAATAAGCCACTCACCTAAAAAAAAGGAACATACATATGAATAAAAAACTACTGATGGGACTCGTATTTTGCGGCATGGCCGTAGGTAGCGCAAATGCGCTATTTTATCGAGGTAGCGGAAATTGGACAGATACGACACCTTCCGCTCCCGGCCCCGGCTGGCAGTCGACTGTGCCAGGCTCAACGGACACTGCCGAGCTGAGACTGGGCAATACCGTGACGCTAGGCTATGCAGCGCCCAGCGTGGCAAGCCTGCAGATCGGCCGAGGAAGAACCGGGTTTACGGATGACCGTTCCGGCACGTTGAACATTCAAAGTGGTGGAAGCGTGACCTCCTCCGGCGACATTATAGTCGGCTTGAGCGGAAACACGGCGGCCCCAGTGGCTAACTACCAAGGTACGCTTAATATTAATGCGGGTGGATTGTTAACCGGGCTCACTTCCATGCGGGTCGGCGACCAGACGGGCGACGGCCCAGACGTTGGAGTCGGTGTTGTGGTGGTAGATGGAACTCTAACTCTCGCTCAGCACTTGTGGTTTGGCCGTCTTGGCGGAATCGGTACCATGACGATCAATAACGGCGGCGTGGTAAATGTAGGCGGAGGCCTTGGTCTTGGAACTTCGAATGGTCTGGCTCCTTCGGGCGGAACCGGCACCCTTACGGTTGAAAGCGGCGGTCTGCTGGCGTTGAACACCTGGAATAATGATGGCACGAACGCGATTCAATCGGGATCTGTGCTGAATATTAATGGAACCGGTGTGGTGACCATAAACGGAGACCGTCTTGCTTCGGCTGATTCCTACATTGCAGCGGGAAAGATTCTTACGGATGACGTCAGTCTTTCGGTTACGTACGATACGGTATCGGATGTTACCACGATCGTAGCCATTCCAGAACCTGCAACGCTCGGAATGGTTGCGGCCTTTGGTGGTGCTTTGATCTTCATTCGTCGCAGAATGTCCATCTAATTCATGGAATAAACTAGACGTTTAATACACGAATCGGCGGCAGAGGTTTTCCTCTGTCGCCATTTTAGGTGAAAAACCGCATGATCGAGCCTTTTTTCACTCACGCAGTACGATTGAGGCATGAAAATAAAGAAGGGGTTCGAGATTCACCGAGCCCTGTAATAGGCGCAGGCTTATATCGAATCGCTGGTGTTTAAAATGAAATTTACTCGCCACACGATCTCTAAATTTTTAGATCGTGAAGAACTAAGCTCCATCGGATGGCAGTGCTTTATATTTTTTTAAAAACCCGACCCAATGAAGGAATAGATGATGATAAATAAAAACAGAAAAATACGATTTAATCCGACGGCCTTCTTAATAAGTGCGGTTCTATTCGCTTCGGGGGGTGCGCTAAAAACAGATGCAGCGGTTCTATTGTCCGACGGGATGGATTATGCGAACGATACGACCCTTCAAAGTGCCTGGACGAGTGTCCACGGAAATGGAAATGTTAAAACTCAAACTTCGTATACGCCCGCGCCTTTGGCGGGGCAGTCGGATAGTCCGGTTTCAGGAAAGTTTATGGAACTGGACAATCAAGTGGTCTATCGGGAGTTGTCGGCCAATACCGCCGGCGACTGGAGTCTGAGTGCGAAATTACTCCATAACACGTACGGTCGGCGGCTGATTGTTTTTTTGCTGAATGAAACCGGAACGCAGGGATATGGGATGCTTTGGGACTCTGCCCAGGTGAGTAGCTCCGGCGGGGAAGGATTCTATCGAATCAGAAAATTCGATAACTCCAGCTATACCGATTGGACCACGTTTGGAAACGGAATTTCAATTCCTGGGGATTGGCCGAGCTCTCATCCGATCACCGGATATGCCGTGACGAGTGCGCCGAGTTCAGATCAAGATACAGCGACGTATGATACTGCTTCTTGGGCCGATTTTGTTTCCCTCCGGCTGGAATGGACAGCGGCAACCGGAACGCTTACGTTATTCGAAAATAATGTTCAGGTGGGACAGGTCGTTGATACGAGTTTTACGAATTTTAAACGTATTTATCTGAGTGGAAATACCGCTGGATTTTTTGACGATATTGAACTCAACGGTACTTTTTACATGGGGGGTTATGCGGGGTGGGCGGCAAGCTACCCTGCTCTGGTTGGGGGGGAATCGGATGACGAGGATAACGATGGCTTATCGAATTTAGAAGAATATGCGCTAGGCGGAAATCCAACGAATGCCAACGATATCGGTTATGTTCCAACCACGGGGGTTTCGGGCGATTTCTTTGAAGTGATTCATGTGCGCCGTATCGCAGCGGCGAACGAACTGCTCTACTATTTGGAGCAGAACGAGGATCTGGTGGCTAGCCCGGGATGGGATAGAACCGGGGAATATGAGATCACGGGGATAGGCCCCTTTCCGGCTAATCCAGAATTTGAAGTCGTGACGAATCAGATTTCGATGGTGGGTAATTCGCAAGAATTTTTTCAGTTGAAGGTCAGTAATCGTTCGGATCCATTTCCTCCGCTGTTCAATACAACCACGTTTGGGGCCACCGTTCCATTTGTCACTTTGGAAGGCGAGGATGCTGCGGCCACCAGCGGTTCTATCGTTCAGTTAGGCGCTCCGTATCCGTGGCCATCGACCCCCGCACAGGAAGCTTCTGGACGGGCGTTTGTTGAATTGGATAGTACGGGAGAATATGTTGAATTTAATGTGCCGGCCGACGCCGATGGGATGGTGATTCGCCACTGTATTCCGGATGCGCCCGGGGGTGGGGGAATGAGCGCCACGTTGGGGCTCTATGTGAACGGAGTACGCGTTCAGGACGTGAATCTCTCGTCTAAATTTAACTGGCTCTACATCACCGATCCCACGCCGTATTCAAACGGACAGGACAATACGCCCAATGGCTTCCCGCATGTCTTTTGGGATGAAACCCGGTTGCTTATTTCGGGCGGCGTTGTGGCGGGCGATGTAATCCGCCTCCAGAAGGATGCGGGCGATACGGCGGCCTATTACCGGATTGATTTGGTGGAGCTTGAAGAAGTTCCGCCGCCGCTGACCCAGCCGGCCAACTCGCTTTCGATCGCCGATTATGGCGCTGACGGCTCTTCGGCCGCCAACGATACGCCTGCGATCAAAAACTGTATTGCCGCCGCGCAAGCTCAGGGGAAAACGGTTTGGTTCCCGGTTGGTACGTTTTTGCAGGATGAATATTTTACATTGACTGGAGTCAGGGTGCAGGGCGCCGGGATGTGGCACACGACCTTGTCCGACACCGTGGGAGATGCTGGCACGAATGGGAGGGGGCATTTTGGCTTTTATCTTCAGGGGGATGGCCCTGGGGTTTCTGACATGATGCTTAATAGTTTGGAAAATACACGCCGCCAGGGGAACTCTCCAAGACCGCTTTTTGGACGGTCAAATAATTGGGCCGTCGAACGGGTGTGGATCACGCATACGGCATACGGCATGTGGCTGGCCGGGAACAATGGCGTGGTTCGAGACTGCCGCGTTCGGTTTACCTATGCGGATGGCATTAATGTGAATGACGGCAGTGCACATGAGTTGAACAATGTGCTGGTCGAAAATAACCATGTGCGCGGAACGGGTGACGATGGCATTGCGGTACTGGCTCACATGTCTTCCCCCGGGAAGGTCAGCCAGATTACGGTGCGCCATAATACGGTGATCGCTCCCTATTGGGCGGCCAATCTGGATATGACGGGGGGAACGGATATTCTGATGCATAATAATGTCCTCGCGGACGGCGGTGGGTTTGTAGTGAATCTACCCAGTGCATACGGAATGGAACCGCTGGACAATGCGCTCTTTACCTATAATAAAATTATGCGGTGCGGTTATATTTCTGGGGGAGGGGGGCAGCGGCGCGGGGCCATTTGGATTCTTCCAAATACGTCTTCACTCAGTGATTTTCGGATCGAAAACAACGTGGTGGAAGACGCCCTCTACCATGGGATTGAAATTGTGGGAACTCAGTTCCAGGAGATCCTCTTTAAAAATAATACCATTAACAATAGCGGCCGCAAGGCGGTTTCGATTGGCTCGTCGGCAAATGGAATAGGCACGTTCGAGGACAACGTATCCACGGGATCCAGTGAGTTGCCGTACTTCGATAATAATTCAGGAACCTACACCGTCGTGGATGACGGTAGTAATAGCTGGAACTGATGACTTCCCCTCCGTTTTAACCCTCTTGAAAAAAGGGGGCGGCGGGGCTGAAAAATAAATAGAGCACCATGTGGAGTATAAAATAATGAAAATCGATTTTAGGTTTAGTGTGGCGGTTCTTACCCTGGCGATAGGGGGCGGGGTTTCCCCGGTGGAAGCGGGGGTTGCGACGTTGACGAAGGACCGGGTCGCTGAGGGTAAAGTTTGGGTGCCCCGGGCGTTAGTGAATACGAATGTTTTTGGGGCAACGGTTCCATTTGTCACACTCGAAGGTGAGGATGGTTCTTCAAATGGCTCGGTGGTTCAGCTGGGGACGCCTTTTCCTTGGCCGTCCGTTCCTGCTCAGGAGGCTTCAGGTCGTGCGTTTGTTGAATTAGAAAACACGGGCGAATACGTGGAGTTTAAGGTGTCTGATAAAGCGAATACCTTGGTGATTCGCCACTGCATCCCTGATGCCTCCGAGGGCGGGGGCATTACGGCCTCGCTGGGATTGTATATAAATGGAACCCGCGTGCAAAACCTCAGTCTCTCCTCCAAATTTAACTGGGTGTATATTACGAATCCGAGGCCGTATTCAAATGGGCATGACAATACGCCGAATGGCTTCCCGCATATGTTTTGGGATGAAACGCGATTTTTCCTCTCGCAGGAGGTGAAAGCGGGCGACGTAATTCGCCTCCAAAAAGATGCGGATGATACGGCGGCATACTATCGCATTGATTTGATAGAGCTCGAAGACGTTGCGCCAGCCCTCCAACAACCTGAAGGGTCTTTGTCGATTGTTGATTATGGCGCCACCGGGCAGTCGGCGGATATCGATACCCCCGCGATTAAGAAGTGTATTGCGGCGGCAAAAGCGGAAGGTAAAACGGTTTGGTTTCCGGCCGGTACGTATTTTCAAAATGAATATTTTGTATTGGACGGAGTCAAGGTGCAGGGCGCCGGGATGTGGCACACCACGTTGTCCGATGTCGTGGGCAATGCCGCGACGGGCTGGAAGGCGAACTCTGGGTTTTGGTTTGGTGGTGTTGGACCGAGTGTTTCTGACCTAACGTTTAATAGTATCGCCAATACCCGCCGTCATCTAGGGGCTCCAAAGTCATTCTTCGGAAACTCACGAGATTGGTCGGTTGAACGGGTTTGGGTAACGCATACCGGAACCGGCATGTGGCTCGCAGGGCAGAACGGGGTTATTCGAGATTGCCGGATCCGCTTCACCTACGCTGACGGGATTAACGTGAATAACGGAAATACTTTTTATTCGGTCGATAATGTGTTGGTCGAAAATAACCATGTGCGCGGAGCGGGCGATGATAGCATTGCGATTTTAGCTCATGGAGACTCGACCGGCGGCGTTTCCCGAGTCACGGTTCGCCATAACACCGTGGTGGCCGATTGGTGGGGAGCGAGTTTGGATATGACGGGCGGGAATGACCATCTCGTTCATAACAATCTAATTTTAGATGGAGGTGGATTTGTGATCAATCTGCCTGGAGCTTATCCGATGATCGCGTTGAGCGATAGTCTCTTTGCTTATAATAAGATTATACGCTGTGGAAAACGGTATGGAACGACGTCGGCCTTGGAGCGCGGGGCTCTTTGGGTTTTTCCATCGACGGCGGGGATTCAGAATTTAAGAATCGAGAATAACTGGATTGAAGATTCCTTTTATCACGGGATTCATGTGACTGGAGATGAACCTCAAGAGATTTACTTTAAGAATAATAAAATTGGACGGAGTGGTCGGGAAGCGGTCTTTATCTCTTCCTCAGCCGTCGGGACGGGAACGTTTGAAGGCAATGTATCCAGAGAATCTGGAGCCGCCTCGCCCCTGGTAAACCGCTCCAAAAAGTATAAAGTGACCGACCTAAATAACGATTGGGAGTAAATCGGCACGTTGTTCTGAGCTCGACGCGGAGAAGGACGGTGTAGATTTGGGATTGCTCGGCGTCGGAGGTGCTGATTTTACGCATCGTGATGATGCCCTCTCCAATTTATAATCGTTGCAACGTTAAGCCTCCATCCACATAGATCACCTGCCCCGTCGCGTAGGGCAGGTCGCCCCGAGCCATCGCAGCCGCAAGTTTCCCGACATCTTCCGGTAGGCCCCATCGCTTGAGTACGCATAGATCGGTTTCAAAAATCAGCTGGTCATATTTTTCCGTTACCCCAGCGGTCATATCGGTTGTGATGATGCCGGGGCGAATTTCATAGACTGGAATTTCATATTCGCCAAGACGTGCGGCAAACAGCTCACTCATCATACCCAAACCTGCCTTGGAGATGCAGTAGTCGCCTCGATTGGGCGATACGACCGTTGCGGAAATTGAACCGATATTTATGATGCAGCCCGTAAAATAATCATCGGCTTGTCGTTGCTTAACCATCCAGTTGGCCACCGCCTGCGTTAGAAAATAGGGACCCTGAAGATTAATTTTTATGATCCACTCAAAACTCTCTTCGTCGGCCTCTAGAATATCGGCACGGGTCTTTGGTGCGACGCCCGCATTGTTGACGAGTACGTCGAGGCGGCCAAACCGCTCGTTAATCTCTTCGAGCATGGCCGCGCGGTCCTCGGCGGAGGAAACATCACCGGAGCAGTAAAGAACTTCAGCCCCTTTGTTTTCTAAGGACTGAATAGAATCAGCCACCTTCGAGTCCTCGCTGCGACCGCTTAAAACAAGATTAAACCCGTCTGCTGCTAACTTTTCGCAAATGCCAAATCCAATACCTCGCCCGCCGCCGGTTACTAAGGCTACTTTTTTCATGATTCGTTTTCCTTAAGGTTAAAAACGTTTTTGTTTACGTATATGTTGAATGATAATTCGGCAGTCTTCGAGGACTTCATAGGTATGCTCGAAAACCGCATCAAACTGAAGGCATTCGCCCCTAGAGAGGACATGGTTTTCATACGGAAGATTAATTTTTAACGTTCCCTCTAATACCCAACAAATTTCAAAATCATCACGGTGCGCATCCGGATTGGACCGGGAGGCCCCTTTCGGGGCTTCCGCGTAGAAACATTTTGAGTTAGCAAACTCGATTTGTCGAAAATGAAAGTCCCCCGCAATGCGCTCGCTCTCGTGCTGGCACTGCGCGGTTCTTGATTCCACCAGCGCTAGCATTTCAGAGGCTGTTAATCCAAAAGCGCGTGCCAAGCGAAACAGGGTTTTAAGTTCGGCAGTGGTCTGATTGCGCTCCAGTTTAGAGATAACCGCGGGCGAAATCCCGGTTCGCTCGGAAAGATCGGCAATCGTCATCTCCGCTCGTTTTCGCAAATCTCGCAAGACCGAAAAATTGTACATCTGCATACTGTCATCTCTCTCTCTAGCCACGTCTTATCTCCAATGAATGTTTGGATAATATAGGCCTTGACTATTTTCTTGTACAATATATTTTCACATTAAATATATCTATGGAGAAGTTTAATGCGCATTGATACCCTTCTTACAACACAGAGTCTGCTGCCGGATCTTGAGCGATTTTGGACGGTTTCCGGCCAGAAAATTAACGACTTGAATCAAAACTATAACCCCGCTAAAGGCTCACCCGTTTTCACGGTTGAAGGGGAATACACGACTCGAGGTTGGACCGAATGGACGCAAGGTTTTCAGTATGGTGGGGAAATTCTGCAGTTCGATGCGACCGACGATGCCTCCTTTCTCGAAATGGGCAAAAAAACACCGTCGAAAAGATGGCTCCGCACGTTAGTCACTTCGGGGTGCACGACCATGGATTTAACAATGTCAGCACCTACGGGAATCTACTGCGCCTGATGAATGAAGGGCGTATGCCTGAAAATGAATGGGAACGCAATTTTTACGAAATGGCGCTAAAGACTTCGGGATCCGTGCAGGCCCGTCGCTGGACCAGCCTTCCTTCCGGAGGTTATATCTACTCCTTTAACGGGCCGCACTCCTTGTTTGCCGACACGATTCGCTCATTGCGCGCACTCGCCGTGGCTCATCAATTGGGTCATTCCTTCATGGGTGAATGGGATGTAGAAACCTCTCTGCTGGCTCGATTGGTCCAACACGCCAAAACCCCCGCTGATTACGCGGTCTACTACGGCGAGGGGCGCGATCACTATGATCTATGGGGTCGCACCGCACACGAAAGTATTTTTAATCTAAACGACGGAAACTATCGCTGTCCCAATTCACAGCAAGGCTTCTCGCCCTTCACCACGTGGACGCGCGGTCTCGCATGGATCATGCTCGGTGCTCCGGAGCAGCTTGAGTTCTTAAAGACCCTTGATGACGCCGAACTTGAACCGCTTGGCGGACGCGAATCCATCGAAGCCTTCCTGCTTAAAATGGCGAAATCCACCTGCGATTTTTACATCGAAAATACGGCCACCGATGGGATTCCCTATTGGGACACCGGCGCACTCAACACTCATCAACTCGGGGATAAGGTCTACGACCGTGAATCTGAACCGTTCAATTCTGCTGAACCCGTCGATTCTTCGGCTGCCGCCATCGGAGCGCAAGGGTTACTCCGCCTGGGTCATTATCTAAACGATGAGAAGTATATTCAAGCGGGGTTAACCGTCATGAAAACGTTGCTGAGCGATACATATCTCAGTCTCAACGAATCGCACCAAGGATTAATCCTCCACTCGGTTTATCACCGCCCCAACGGATGGGATCATATTCCGGAAGGTCAGTCCGTGCCGTGCGGCGAATCCAGCATGTGGGGCGACTACCATGCTCGCGAGGCCGCGCTCTATGTCCAGCGCCTTGCGAAAAATGAGCCATACCTAAAATTTTATCTGTAACCCAAAAGGAAAGCATCATGATCATTGGAGACCTCAATCAAATTAAAGGCCGCACCTATCCCGCCCAGCGACTCACCCAAAATCTCGTGGGAGGTGCCTCGCCCGTCCAGTGCGATAATTTTGCTATGGGTTTCGTGACGCTCGAACCCAACGGCGGTCAGGTTCCATGGCACAACCAGGAGCAAGAAGAAGTCTACTTCGTCGTCTCCGGGAAAACCGAAATGTGTCTCGGCGAAGAACGTTGCGAAATGAAAGCGGGCCAAATTGTTCATATTCCAACCGGCATCTTTCATCAAATGACCAATATCGGCACCGAACCCGCCACCTTTATCTATTGCTACGGCCCCGCAGGTGACGTTGCTCACTGGAGGCAGGAGTTGGCCGGAACCCTACCGAAGGAAGGGATCGATGTTCCCGCCTTGCCTGAAGGTGCACAGCCCCAATGTACCGAAATGCCCGAGGGCGGGCCCATTATAATATAGGCATTGGGCCAGCGAGCTTGAGCCACTGATCACTTAAAATTTAAAAATTGAATCGGAGATTCATCATGGAAATAAAACGGATTGGAATCATTATGAACGGCGTGACGGGGCGCATGGGAACCAACCAGCACCTCGCACGATCCATCAGCGAAATCATCAAGCAAGGGGGAATCAAGGTAGGTAACGACTTAGTCATCATGCCTGATCCAATCCTAACGGGTCGGCGCGAGCATGCCCTTAAGGAGCTCGCGGAAAAATATGGGAACGACGCCCGTGGCGAGGCCTATAAATACACCACTGACGTGCAGGGCGCACTGGACGGGAAATATGGCGAATACGAAATATTTTTCGACGCCTCGGGTACGCTCCAACGCGCGGGATTCATCGAGCAAGCTGTGAAAGCCGGCAAAGCGATCTACTGCGAAAAACCAACGGCGGTTAAAACGAAGGAAGCCGTTCGTCTGGCCAAACTCGTTGATGATGCGGGTCTGAAAAATGGAGTGGTGCAAGACAAGTTGTGGCTCCCCGGATTTCGCAAAATAAAGATGCTCAAGGAGCAGGGTTTCTTCGGGAAAATCCTTTCCGTCAAAGGCGATTTTGGCTATTGGGTTTTCACCGGCATGGATTACGATCAGCCCGCGCAACGCCCAAGCTGGAACTATCGTTCCGAAGACGGTGGCGGCATGATGATTGACATGTTTTGTCACTGGCGCTACGTGATCGACAACGTGTTCGGCCCCATCAAAAGTCTTGTGGCCTGTGGGGCAATCGATTTGCCCGAACGGCGAGCCGAAGACGGCACTCCATTCGACTGCACGGCCGACGATTCGGCCTATGCCATGTTCCTCCTCGAAGATGGAACTATGGTTCAGTTCAATTCTTCATGGTGTACCCGCGTACGGCGCGACGATCTGCTGACGATACACGTCGATGGGGTAAAGGGTTCAGCCGTTGCTGGCCTACGTGAAGTCAAAACTCAGAGCGCGGCCAATACGCCAAAACCGACTTGGAATCCTGACATCAAGCAACCCATCGATTTTCTGGGTGGCTGGCAGGATGTACCCAATAATATTGAATACGAGAACGCCTTCAAAATCCAATGGGAAATGTTCATCAAGCACGTCGTGCTCGATGAAGCATGGAACTACTCGTTGATGGAAGGGGCCAAAGGCGTTCAGCTTGCCGAGCTGGGTATGGAGAGCTGGAAAGAACGCAAGTGGGTTGATGTCCCGAGCTTATAGGATGGATTATCTATAGATTACGCAGGGGTTCACTCTTTTTTCTTTCATCGGTGTCCCCTGCGAAATTGGAAGCGGACAGGCTACTCGGCCTCTTCCGCCTTGGCGAGCGCCGCAACAACTTGGGCCGTGATGACACTCCATTGCTGGTCGGCGATCTGTTGTTGAGTGGCGAGCCACGAGCCGCCGATAGAACTGACGGCCGGCAGCGAAAGATAGTCGTTCATATTTCCAAGTCCCACTCCGCCCGTTGGGCAGAATTTTATTCCAAGCGAGGCATACGGAGCGGTTAGATTCTTGAGCATTCCCACTCCTCCCGCGGCACCGGCTGGGAAAAACTTGAGCAACTTACAGTCCAGCGCAAGCCCCTGTTCAATTTCCGAGGGCGTCATGACGCCGGGAATGAAGAGCGTTTCCGCCGCTTGGAAAAATTTAACGGTATCGGGGTTGAGCCCCGGAGCAAGGCCAAAGTCGACCCCGGTATCCACGCACATTTGAGCTTGGTCGCGGGTGACCACCGTGCCGCCTCCTAAAAGCATTTCGGGAAAGGTTTTCTTGATCCGCGCAAGTGCTTCGGCAGCGGCGGCGGTGCGGCAGGTTATTTCAATCACATCCATCCCGCCTTTCAGTAGGGCTTCAGCCAGCGGCTCAGCATCGTTGGCGTTGTCGATCACAATGACCGGGATCACCGGGCGCTTTAAAATTTTATGTAGCATATTTTCTTTTCCTTTTAGCGGTCTACGCGCGCGCCGGAACCGGCGACGACTTTTTTAACTTCTGCGAGCGAGACCATGGTGGTATCGCCCGGCGTGGTCATGGCCAGCGCACCGTGTGCCGCGCCGTATTCGATGGCTAATTGTGGGTCGTTCAATTCCATGAGGCCGTAGATAAATCCGGAGGCAAAGCTGTCCCCGCCGCCGACGCGATCCATGATTTCAAGCTCAGGGCGATGCGTTGCGGTATAGAATTCTCCGTCGATCCAGCACATGGCCCCCCAGTCGTTGGAGGTGGCCGTTCTAACCCCGCGCATCGTGGTGGCTGTGGCCTTAAAATTGGGAAACTCGGCGACGGCTTGGGCGATCATCCGTTGAAATGAGCCGACATCGAGATCCGTCAGATTTTCATCCGAGCCTTCGATTTCGAAACCAAGACAGGCGGTGAAGTCTTCTTCATTTCCCATCATTACGTCGACGTATTTTGCGATCTCGCGGTTTATTTCTTGGCATTTTTCAAGACCGCCGAATCCTTTCCAAAGCGATGGGCGGTAGTTGAGGTCGTACGAAATTAGAGTTCCATGTTTTTTAGCCGCTTGAGCGGCCTCGATCACGACTGCGCTGGTGCTTTCAGAAAGCGCCGCAAAGATCCCGCCGGTATGGAACCACCGTACGCCGAGCGTGCCGAAGATTTCTTCCCAGTCGATGTCGCCCGGTTTTAACTGCGAGGCCGCTGTGTTTCCCCGGTCGGAGCAGCCCACCGCTCCGCGAATACCAAAACCGCGTTCGGTAAAATTCATCCCGTTGCGAACGATTCGGCCAATGCCGTCGTAGTCCATCCATTTGACCAGCGAAGTATCCACTCCGCCCTGTAAAATAAAATCCTCCATGAGCAGGCCGATCTCATTTTTTGCAAAAGCAGTAGCCACTGCCGCACGCTGTCCGAAACAACGACGTAGACCCCGGGCTACGTTATATTCGCCTCCGCCCTCCCAAGCACGGAATTCGCGTGCGGTACGGATTCGACCTTCGCCCGGATCAAGACGAAGCATGACCTCGCCCAAAGATAAAATATCATAACGGCAGTCCGCCGCCGATTTAACATTCAAAACACTCATTCAAATCTCCTCTTATTCAACCGATAATAGATAAAAAATCAGACTTAATAAATAGCCCGTTAGGCCAATCATCAGCAAAACCATGGCTACCCGATAAAATGTGGTGCGTAAATTTCTCTGGCGCAGGTGTAAAATAAGCGTCTGCTCTATGTCCGCCGCTCGCCACGCCGTCATCCAACGAAGGCGCAATGGACCTGCCACCAGCGCCATCACTGAAAACAGCACGAAAATAAGACCGAAACCAATTAAAAAACGGCTGTAGACATTCGACTGCGCCATGCGCGGGCCAGAAAATCCGGTAATCGTGAGGCAGATGGTGGCCAATCCCAATAGCATTTGGGCGCGGGTCTGCAAGAGGGAGAAGCCTTCTTTCAGGACGTTGAACAGTTTAGCATAGTCGTCTGTTCCATGGATTTCTTTTAAGAAGTCCAGTTCTTCTTCAGGGGTTAGCTTTTTAAGACTCATATCCGTTTCTCCAACAAACTCCGAGTAGATGCCTTTAATCGTTTTCTCAATCGAGGTAGAGAGTATCAAATCGAAATCACTACACACTTTTTAAAGACGCTTTGCCAGTGCTATCGCCTTTGTAAATCACCCTAATTTTTAAGGTAATTGATCTGAATCGGATGAATGATTCATCCGGTCAGTCTGCATTTCGATTCATTTTACGACCTAAAGAAAAGAGAACCGATCCGACCAATAGGATGAGGGTCGCCACGGAGGCAATGTAGCCTCGGGCGGAGGCGGGATTGGGGAGCAGTAGAAAGAGCGCAACAAATCCACCCAGGAAAAGAGCCAATATGCCGATCAGCGTCAACTGTTGCGCATCGTTAGCCTCGCCCACCTCTTCTTCGAAGTTGACGGGGGTGTGTATCCGAGTGAAAAATTCGGCTAATTTTTCGCGGGAGGCTACCGAGGTTTTGTTCCAGAAGAGGCGGGTGGAGATGAAGGCAAGGAATCCGATCACGCTATTGACGAGGGCTTGCCGGAACGAGGGAAGTTCTATGGCCGTTCCTACGACTGAACCCACCATGCCCGCACCGAAGCAGACCCATCCAGACCACATCGGCGTCTTGCGGATAAAGTAACCAAAGAACAGGGGCATGAATAACGGGGTAATCAGAAGAGCGGAGAAACGGAAGATGAGTTCAAAGATTCCCTGTCCCTCGGCGGTGGAGGCGAAATAGAGGGCGCAAGAGACCAGACCGATGGCGAGTAGGGAGGTGAATACGCGGCCAAGCCGGAGCAGGAAACGATGGTCGGTGCGCGGGGTGCGGCCACAGAGCCGAGCTAACGCGGGATAGGCGTTTTTTACGAAAAGAGCGGCATTGGCATTAAGCGAAGTGTCCATGGTACTCATCTGGGCGGAAAACATGGCCACCACCATGAGGGGAACAAAGCCAAAGGGAAGAAGTTTCGTGGCCATGAAGGCATAGGAAATATCGCCCGGGTTTGGCACATCCATCTGAGCAAGCTCGTCGGCATACATCAAACGAGCCACCATCGGCTGAATAAAATAGACGACCAGACCGAGTAATCCCGCCACCGTGCAGAGTAGGGCGGCCTTCCGCGCTTCGCGCCCATCTTTGCAGGAGAAAAAACGCTGGCCGCCCTGCATACCTAAAATGCCGTAGACCTGCATGATGCCTACCCCTATGAGCCACTCAATTCCGTAGAGTCCATCGGATCGGCCCGTGGTCACCATCCGAAAGTCATTCTCCAGGCCCGCGCTGCGGATCGCCTCCAAAAACCCGGAAATACCGCCGATATGCTTTAGGCAGAGTACGGCCATAAGCGTGGCCATCGAAAAGAGGACTAGGCTTTGAAGGAAGTCGGCAGCTAACACCGCCCAGTTCCCGCCGGTTAGGGTGTAGAAAAGAACGATCATCCCCAGCGCAAGAATGGTCAATTTGATCGGGAATCCAAAGACACTATGTGTGAACAGCGCAAGCATGAAGAGCCCGATCCCGCCGAAGATCACCAGGCAGATAATGTTGTAATAGGTGAAACACTGCTGAAACGACACGCCGAAGCGGTCCCGTACAATTTCGGCAAAGGTCGTTACTCGCGCCTGCCGGTACCAAGCGGCGACCCCTAACACGAGGACAATTCCACAGAGGGAATTGACGATGTAGATCCACCAGATGCTGAACCCTGACCGGTACGCAACCCCGGCGTTGGCAATGAAGGTCTGCGTGCTAATACTGCTCATCAGAAGGCTCATGCCTACCATCCACCAGGACGAGCGCGAGCCTGCGCGGAAAAAATCATCTTCGTCGCGGTTCAGCCGTTTGAAGACCATCCCAATTGACGCAAGGAAAACAAAGTAGAACCCAATTACGATATAGTTAAGAAGCATTTTTTATGGGTTCCCTTTGAGTGATCTCTCCGGCCTATGATGGACAAGCGGGAGTTCTTGTTAGGCCTAGCCTCGAGCGCATAGTCTCCGCGTTGGTTCATGGGCGAAATTTGTCATTTTCAGAATAACGTCTGTGAGTAGGAATTAAACTGAAATAAATACACACTTTTTAAATCACTTTTGCCAGATCCATCGCCCTCGAATCCTCCCTCTTGGAAGAGGGTCTAATTCCCCGAATTTTTAAATTGAAGTCTGCGCGCGAGAGTTCTATTTTTGGCGATATGAAACGTTTAACTTCGTCCTATCACTAAGACGCCAAACCTGTCCAACGGCACGTCATAACGGAGGAAATGAACCTTCTATTTAACCCACTTAGAAGGCTCATTCATCTACTTAATAAATCATGGAGAATTATGACAGAACAACCTAAATTTAAATGGGGTATTTCCACGCTGGGGTGTCATGAATTCACTCTGGAAGAAACCTGCAAGCTGGCCGAGCGCTACGATATCCACACGTTTGAAATCCGTTCGCTTGAAGATCGACAGGATTTGGCGAAATATTTCGATGAAACCTATCCAGATCCCGGAAAAATAATAGAACTTCTCGGGCGGTATAAACAATCCATTGTGGCTCTCAATAGCTCCTTCAAGCTGATCGGAACGCAGGAAGAAGACCGCGAGGAGCTCTTGGAATTTGCCCGTTGGGCCGAACGATTAAACGTACCCTTCATTCGTACATTCGGCGGCGGAAGTATGGATCGGCCTTTTCGTCAGGCTGAAATAAATGAGGCGGCGGAAAACCTCCGCTGGTGGCATCAAATTCGTCAAGAAAATGGATGGCAGACCCGATTGGCTCTTGAAACCCATGATGGGTTCAGTAGCGGGGCGCGTTGCCTCGAACTTCAGGCCTGCTGTGAAACTCCGTTGGATCTAATTTGGGACACTCACCACAGCTGGAAGATAGGAGGAGAAACTCCGCAAGAAACTTGGAATCATATTGCACCACTTGTCCGGCATGTGCACATTAAAGACAGCGTTTCAGTTCCGGGAATCCATCTTCCCTATACCTATGTTGTTCCCGGTACGGGAGAGTTCCCTGCGAAGGAAACGCTCTCTCTTTTAAGAGAAAATAACTACACGGGTGTCGTCAGTTTGGAATGGGAACGCAAATGGCACCCTGATTTAGTGCCGCTGGCCGAAGCTCTGGAGGCTCTCGTTTCCAGCGGCTGGAAATCGGATGCCTTCGCTATCGCATAAGGATGACCCAACCCGTTTAGTATTAAAAAGGAAGTATCCTATGCCCACTCGACCTCTAGAGGAAAATATCTTGAAATTGGCCATGATCGGCTGCGGTGGCTATGCCGGAGACTGGATTGATCGACTGGCCGAAATACCTGATCTCTGCGAGTTGATCGCCGTTACTACGCTTGATCCGGACGACCCTGCTGCGCAGGCCTGTCGAGCCAAAGGTTTGCTCGTCTATAACAGCGTAGATGAATTACTTGACCACCTTTCGCCGGAAACTTGCTCTGCTGTAATTGTTCCAACAAGTATTGATAGCCATTATGAATACGCCTTCAAGGTGGTTGAACGCGGGTTTCATGTCCTCCTCGAAAAGCCTCCTGTTTCGGTCATTCAAGATCTCGATCGGCTAATTAAACTCCAACGCGAAAGTGGGAAGTTTATTGCCATCACCTTTCAGCATCTCTACAGCACGGGCGTACAGCGGCTTAAGACCCGATTGGCTTCCGGCGAGTTCGGCGCAATTAAGACCGTCCGAGCTCATGCCGTGTGGCCGCGACCGGAATCCTATTTTTCTCGGAGCTTTTGGAGCGGCCGCATTCAGATGGATGGGAGGTGGGTGCTCGATGGAACTCTTGGAAATCCGCTGGCTCACCTCATGGCCGAGGCGCTTTATTTAGCCACTCCAGATTTGGGGATGGCCATTCCCGTTCACTTGGAAGCGGAGCTTTATCAGACCAATAACATCGAAAGCGAGGATACCAGCGTGGTTCGGATTAAAACCAAAAAGGGCGTATCCGTCTTTTACAGCGCAAGCCTCTGCGGCACCAAGCTTATGCCCATCTGTTGCGAAATCGAGACCGAGCGAGCTGTCATTCGCCTGACCGATCACGCTCAACTGGAAATCACCTACTCTGATGGACGTAAGGAGCTTCAGGACGATCCAGGGCGTAACGATCACTCCACCGATCGCTGTTTAATGATCGAGGCGATTATCCGAAAATTGTTGCGGAATGAGCGCCCGATGATCACCGTCGAAGAGTGCCGTCCTTACATGCTGGCATGGAACGGCGCTTTCGAATCTGCGCAACGCCCGGTCGCTGTTCCCTTTTCCAAAAAAGAGATTGAGGCGGGAATCATGCGCTTTATCCCTGGGATCGGCGAGCTAGGCCAAAAGGCCGTTAAAGAGCAAAGTCTGTTCTCTGAATTAGGTGTAGAATGGGCCGTGGCCGGAACCCCCGTCGACCTTACCGAATACACCCACTTCCCATCGATCAATCCAGAATGGATTGATCGATCTCCCTGAGGCTGGCTGCACTACGCCCTCCGAGAAAAGATCTACGTTTCGAGTAAGACGAGTAGGGAGCGCGAGCCATGAGCACCGATCACGAGGCACTGTTCTACATCGGCAGTTTTGGATGGTCCAGCGATGAATCCGGCCCATGGTTGGGCGGTGTGATCCAGTCCCAAACTGGCGTAAGCCTCGTGGAGATTATGGAGTAGAGTGCTGGCTTTAACGACTAGAACCAAGTGTTGGGTGAGAAAAAATAAGCTGCGTTGGGGAAGCTGCTTCTCTTCAACCCAGATCGCCCCGTTTTCAGCAACCCCAAGCGTGCCACGGGTAATAAGCAAGTCGAGTTTGTCGCCGTCGTGAGGAGTGCTAAATTCGCGAGCACTTAGACTGGGAATAGGCAACTCATCACCGATCGTATGGAATATAGTTTTTGCGTCTGCGTAGTGTTGATCAATCAGCGGCTTAATCTCTTCCACGGCATTAATTTCGGTGCAGATTCCTCCAACGGATTCGACGGCTTGCTTGAACTGGGTGCTGATGTCCTCGTAGCGAATGCCAAACGTAGGGGCGGAGGGCAAATCAATGGAGGCCGGCTTATGCGCACGGACGGAGGCGAGGATGCTTTCGCGGCTCATGAGTTTTTATCCCTGTTTTTTGTGTACCACTCTTGAAAACTTTCTGGCGGGGCGGGCGGAAGATCGCGTTGGCGCCCCCAAATATTGAGCGGGTTGTAAAGAAAGACCCGTGGAAGTTTCATGGCGAGGCGAGCGCACTTTCCTGCGAGTTTATAGCGCTGTGGAGACTGGAGAACCCAGCTTGTAAGTTTCATGGCCAGACGCTTTCCGGGATTGAGCTTTCCAGCTTTGACCACTTCTTCGCGCCACGCGAGCAGTTGGTGATGCAGGTCGATTTTCACCGGACAAACATCGGTGCACGATCCGCAGAGGGTTGATGCGAAAGGTAGACTTTTATGAGCCGCTAAGTCCTTATTTGGGGCTAGTACGGAGCCAATCGGACCTGGAATGACATAGCCGTAGCTGTGTCCTCCACTGCGCCTGTAAATGGGGCAGGTATTCATGCAAGCTCCGCAGCGAATACAGGAGAGCGATCGCCAAAATTTCTTGCGGGATAAAAGTTCGCTGCGCCCATTGTCGACGATGACGACATGCATTTCGCTGCCCTTTTGGGGGCCGTTAAAGTGAGAGCTGTAGGTGGTGATGGGCTGGCCGGTCGCCGAGCGTGCGAGTAGACGGAGAAAGACACCGAGGTTTTCTTGTTTGGGGATAATTTTTTCCAGACCCATGCAGGCGATGTGAATGGGGGGCAAGACGGTTCCGAGATCCGCATTACCTTCATTGGTGCACACGACTACGCTACCGGTTTCGGCAACGGCAAAATTAACTCCTGTAATACCAGCCTCTGCATCGAGGAATTTTTTACGCAAATCAAGACGCGCAGATTCCGTGAGGTACTTCGGATCGGAGGCGCCCTTTTTTGTGCCCATATGCTCATGAAAAAGCTCACCAATTTCTTCTTTTTTTACATGAATGGCCGGCAAGACGATATGGCTGGGCGGCTCATTACGTAATTGCACAATCCGCTCGCCAAGATCCGTGTCTATGACCGTTATGCCGCGTTTTTCTAAAAAGGGGTTGAGATGGCACTCTTCTGTGAGCATGGATTTGCTTTTAACCACCTCGCGAACCTGGTGCGTTTTTAAAATATCGTAGACGATTTGATTGTGCTCATCGCCTGTGGCCGCCCAATGAATGGTAATGCCTTTGGCTTGGGCGTTGCGCTCAAACTCTTCGAGGTACTCATCGAGGTTAGAGAGGCTGTGCGCTTTGATTTGCGCCGCAGTATCGCGGAGTTGTTCCCACTCGGGGAGACTGGCGGCGGCTTTGTCGCGCTTTTGACGCACAAACCAAAGGGCCTTATTATGCCATGTAGTTCGCGCTTGATCAGAAACAAAGGCGGCGGCTTTTTTGGGGTGATGGGTATGCATTTGTGTCATGGCCTACTCTATTTAATCGTGCCCGCTAAAATTTCCGCGATATGAACCACCCGCAACGGATCACCATTGCGTGTGATAAGACCGTTTAAGTGCATGAGGCAGGACATATCGATGCCGGTCATGATTTGTGCACCTGCTTGGAGATGGTCGGCGATACGGTCTTTGCCCATCTGACAGGAGATCGCCTCTTCAGCAATTGCAAAAGTGCCGCCAAAACCACAGCATTCGTCTTTGCGATCCAGCTCAACGAGTTCGATGCCTTTAACCATGGCGAGCAGTTGGGTGACTTTTGAAAAAGGTGCGTCCATGCGTTCGCTTGACTTGGCGAGACGTAATTCACGCAGACCGTGGCAACTTTGGTGCAAGCCCACTCGATAAGGTAGGCTGGCATTGATTTCTTTGATTTGGATGACATCCACTAAAAATTCGCAAAGTTCCATCGTTCGGGTGCTAACATGGTCGTAGCCCTCGCAGTGTGAGGCAACATCTTTGTAGTGGTTGCGTACCATGGACGTGCAGCTGCCGGAGGGGCAGACGATATAATCGTAGGGTTTAAACGTTTTAATGAAATGCTCGGCAACGGGTTTTACATCGTCGCTACAGCCCGTATTACCCATAGGTTGCCCGCAGCAGGTCTGCGCAAGTGGGTAATCAACATCCAGATTAAGCTGTTGGAGTAAGGTCAGTGTGGCTTTAGCTACATGAGGGTACAGCTGATCAACATAACAGGGGATAAATAAACCAATTTTCATAGGACTCACTGTACTTCTTTTGGGGGAGGCATGGCAGATTAAATAGTGAAAATATTGGCCTGGGGTAACCTAACTTTATGGGCGAATTAACGTCCATGATCTGCACCCGACCTAACTACAAAAAATAATTGACAGTGGAGATGAAACGTTTAGTTTTTTCTTTTATAATTATCGAATTCAGAAGGGGTATATGTAGAGTGAAGAATCCGATAAAAAACGATGGAGAAGATGTCCGCATGGTAACGGTAAATAAAAAAGCCGATGGCTATCGAGGTGTCTGGTGTATGGACCAGGCTTCGGATGATGAATATGTTTATAAATATAGTGGGGGGCTCGGGACGTATTGTGCCAAACACCAACCTTTTGCTGTGTACTCGCCGGAGTCCAAGAAAACATTTTTCTGCTATGGGGGGGCTGCAAAGGAGAATCATCAGCAACTTCTTCACATGGTGTCTTACTATGACCATGCAACTGGAATGGTGCCAAGGCCCACTTTGTTGTTGGACAAGCAGACCGATGACGCTCACGATAATCCGATTATTTCGCTCGATGAAGAGGGTTACATTTGGATATTTTCTACCTCACATGGAACCGGGCGACCTTCCTATATTCACCGTAGCGCTAAGCCCTATGACATCAATGAGTTTGAACTCGTTCCCGCAACACGCCTTGTTGACGGAAAAAGGGTTCCTTTCGACAACTTCTCGTATATGCAGGTCTGGAATATTCCCCAGCGCGGTTTTGTCGCGTTCTTGACCCACTATAACGACCCCGCCATTCGCACCAATTTCTTCATAGAAAGCCGAGATGGGATTGATTGGGGAGAATGGCAACGGCTTGCGGGTATAGAACAGGGGCACTATCAAATCAGTGCATCCCTCGCCGGGAAGATAGCGAGCGCCTGTAATTTTCACCCCTCCGAAAAAGGAAATGGCCTGAACTGGCGGACCAATTTATATTACATGGAGTCTTTGGATTTTGGCGGGACATGGATCTCAATCGAGGGCAAGCCGCTGAAGTGCCCGCTCATTGATGTTAAAAATCCAGCCTTGGTTCATGATTATCAAAAAGAAGGACTGAACGTTTACCTCAAAGATATCCGACTGGACGATGCCGGCCGGCCGATTATTTTATATTTGACCAGCGGGGGCTATGAATCAGGTCCTGAAAATGCGCCTCGCACTTGGACGACCGCGCATTGGAACGGAATGAATTGGGATGTCAGGCCTGCCATGGAATCGGATAGCAATTATGATATGGGTTCGCTCTATGTTGAAGGCGATGGGATTTGGCGAATCATCGCGCCCACCGAGACAGGACCCCAGCCCTTCAACCCTGGAGGTGAAGTGGCGATGTGGATGACCGAAGATTATGGAATGACTTGGAACCGCATTAAGAACCTCACATCAGATAGCGAGTGCAACCATACCTTCGTGCGGCGCCCGGTGAATGCCCATCCCGATTTCTACGCTCTATGGGCAGATGGCCATGCTCGGAAACCGTCCTCCTCTCGGATCTATTTCTGCGACAAGGAGGGAAATGTCAGCATGCTTCCGGAAGAGATGGATGCTGATTTTGTTCAGCCGACACGAGTCGCCTCCACAGATAAATTAAGCGATTGACCGAGAGGTTTCTGGGGGCAGTATTTTTTGAATGACCCTGGAGTTTTGAACGTTTATTCTAACTATTTTCCATACGATTGAGCGTGCATTAATAGGGTACCTCGCAAGGAGAGAAAAAATGATAAAGACAGAAGATAGAATGAAATCTTTTCTGCTCTCTTTGAGTAGGGAGAGTATTGTGTGGCCGGTACGTGCAGGCGACAGAGCTCCAGTGGCTCCCCGTTCTATGAACGGATCTGTTCATTTGATCTCTATGATCCAACTCCCCTCCGTAATATCATGAACGGTAGCATGCATTGGGTTGATTGGTTGATCGTGGTCCTTCCTGTGGCCTTCGTATTGGGTATTGCGATTGATTCAAAACGCTACGCAAAGGGGGTCGTCAATTATTTAGCGGCCGGCCGAGTCGCGGGAAGATATGTCCTGACGGTTGGGGATATGACTACGGGCATTGGCATTGTTACGCTGATGGCCTATGTAGAGTCCCACTACAAAACAGGATTCGGGGTCATGTTTTGGAATACAGCGACCATTCCTTTGTTAATCTTTTTTGCGTTATCAGGGTTTTGTATCTACCGATTCCGGGAGAGTAAGGCTATCTCCAATGGCCAATTTCTTGAGATGCGTTACAGTCGCTCGCTTCGCATTATTGCTTCAACCATACGGGTTACTGCAGAGCTACTTACCAATTGCATTGGTCCCGCCATTGCCACTCAATTTTTTATCTATTTTCTAGGCATCCCCCATACGATCATGCTCGGAGAAGTGGTGATTCAAACCTACCCCTTTCTAGTAGGAGTGATTCTAATTCTCGCACTCATTGTTATTCTGCCCGGCGGTCGGATTGCTTTGCTTATTACCGATGGAATTCAGGGATTGGTCTGTTATCCAGTTTTTGTCCTTATTGTGGGTTATGTCATGTTCCAATTTTCATGGAGCGAACAAATCTCCCCCGTGTTATTAGATCGGGTGCCGGGTGAGAGCTTAATGAACCCATTTGATGTGAGTAACTTGAGGGATTTTAATGTGGTTACGGTGTTAATCATCGTCATTGCAAAAATTTACAATACGGCCAGCTTTGCCGGTAATGATGTCACCGCATCTGGACGAACTCCACACGAGCAAAAGATGGCCGGTGTGTTGGGGGTTTGGCGCCTAGGAATCGGGTTGGTGTTGTTCATTATGGTTTCCATGGTCGTCTTAACCGTAATGAATCACGCTTCTCTGGCTCCGCGAGCTCATGAAATACGTCAAGCGCTCTCAGAAAAGGTTATCGCCCAAGTTATACCAGAATCTGAGCAACAACGGGAGGCTCTCAACCAGGCCATAGCGACCATTCCGTTGCAGGTGCACGAAATTGGGGTGGATACCCCGCTCTCCCATGTACAGAACCTCGATACAGTCTACATGGATGTTGTCAAATTGGGCTTGGGCGATACGCCCGAAGGAAATGCCCATTTCCAAAAATTCCGTACACTGTATCATCAGATGATGATGCCCTTGGGGCTTCGGCAAATCCTGCCCGCGGGTCTGATGGGATTATTTTGCCTACTCGCTCTGTTGCTGATGCTGTCAACGGATGATTCGCGCATTTTTAATGCAGCGTCCGCCTCTGTTCAGGACTTGGTCATCCCGTTTCAGAAAAAAGCCATGACTCCGCATCAACATATACGCTTGGTAAAATGGATGGCCGTCTTAGTTGCGGGTATCTTTTTTATGGGGTCGGTGTTCTTTTCCCAGATGGACTACATTAATATGTTTATTACCATCATGGTCTCCATCTGGCTGGGAGCTGCTGCACCGATTATGGTATTTGGCCTCTACAGCCGTTTGGGAAATACGGTGGGGGCCTACGGCGCAATCATCTTTGGTTCAGGCAGTGCGGTTACGGGTGCGATTCTGCAACGCAAATGGGCGGATGGAGTCTACCCTTTTCTTCAGGATCAGGGCTGGGTTGAAGGAGTTGGAAGCTTTTTGGCCGCCATCAGCAAGCCGCTTAATCCCTATGTTGTCTGGGAGATGAATCCCGTAAAATTCCCGATCAATAGCTATGAATTGTCCTTTATTGCTCTGTTGTTTGGAACGATTGCCTACGTGACCGGTTCTTTGCTGGCCAACCGCAAGCCGTTCAATCTCGATCGCCTGTTGCACCGCGGAAAATACAATACGGATGGAACCGCAGAAATTCAGTCTAAATGGACTTGGAGATCGGCAGGAGGCAAGCTGGTCGGGATTACGTCTGACTACACACGCGGTGATAAGATCATCGCTTGGGGAGTCGTTGGGTATACACTCGTCTATCAACTTATTCTCTCCTTTCTGGTGGTTCTCATTTGGAATCTTATCGACCCTTGGCCCTTGTCCTGGTGGTCGTCCTATTATTTCATCATCTATTTTGTGACCTCTCCCTTGATTGGCATTATAACAGCGATCTGGTTCTGCTGGGGTGGTGTCCGGGATATTAGGCAACTCTTTAGAGACCTCGCCAAGCGGGTCGACAATCCTCTTGATGACGGCCGCGTGGAAGGAGATGTGGCGCTTTCAGATTTGGACTTGCTGAAGAAGGATGAAGAGGAGAAGTAATTTAGACTTTTCTTCGGATCATTCTTGATTACACGGTGGCAATTCCCGTTTGGAAATCCGCATCGATGAGAACATGTTCTATCTGAGCCTGATCCATCGAGGGGTACTCGCAGAAACTGCCACGCCGGAAATACACTGGACTTAAATCAAAAGAAAAGCAGAGCGAGAAACGATCCCTAAAAAGCGGTACGTGACAGGGGACTAAATCAGCCCCTCGCGGGCTAGCTCGCGGAAAATGCGGTCGACCTCGTTGTGGGCGATGGGGATAAACGCTTCATAGTCAGCCGTATTTTTCCCGGTCGGATCAGGGATGTCACGAATTTCGGAAGGGTTGTCTTTCCAGAGATATTCCATGATGCGGAAAGTTTTCTCTGTGGCGTGTGGAAAACGTTTAAGGATATCGTCTTTCTGCCATTGCTCCATGACGAGAATGACATCCGCAGATTTGATGGTCTTGCGGGTGAGGGGGGCGGAGTGGTGATTCCTGAGCGAGAAGCCGTTAAGCCGAGCGACGTGTTTGACTACCTGGCTGGCCGATCCTCCGCGTCGCGCTTTCACGCCGGCGGAAAGAATGCGTATCTTTTTATGGACATGGGGGAGGTGTTCTTTGAGGTAGTGTTCCATGTAGCCATGGAGGTAGGCGCTGCGCGTTATATTGGCCTTGCAGACTACGATGATCGTAAATTTTTTCCCAAATAGGCCCATGGTGGTTCCGTGGATAAAAAAGAGCCATTCATAGGAATGGCTCTTTACTGTAACGGCGGGTTTTGCCTACATGAATTGTTTTGCATAGGCTTGGGCTTCGCGGGAGAGTTTATGCAACGAGAAGCCTTTCTCCGATCCGCCAGCCTCTAATTTGAGGTATACCTTTCCTGCTGAAAATCTAACAAATATAGCGCGGGCCGGAATTTTTTTCCCGTTGTGCATGATGGTCCACTCTCGGTATTCAGGAACGGGACCTTCATCTTCCATCGTAGCTTTATCATCTGCGTTATCTGCTGAAGGGGTTCCTGTTTTAGCTCCTTCAGGGAGCGGGGCTTTCATAAATTCGGAAGGTATGCCTCCGATGGAAACTTTGCCGGGCGGGCCTTTTTTTGGATTAATGGGGATGGCATAGTATTTTTGATCTCCGTTCTCATCCACATCGCCAGAGTCTAGTGCGATGGATCCTTCGATCTCATTATTGGAAGGGGGATAGTTGCTTTTGTAGTAGCCGAGATAGTTCTTGTAGTTATCGAATACAATAATGTGGAAGTTCAATTTATCGAGCTTGCCTTCATAGATATGGTAGTAGGTATCGCCCACCTCGATGGATGAAACGCGTTTAATTTTAATTTTTTCTGGGAAATGTTCATCCCCAATCGCTTCTATCGCCTCTTTGGCCTCGCGACTTTTTGGCTGATTTTTACGTTCTTGTTTTGCCAGAGCATCGGTTGTAAAGCCTGCTGCCAGTGCAAAAATAGTTATCATACACAGTGTTTTTTTCATCTCTGTATCCTCCTTTACGTGATCTATCCATCTTGCTGCTCGGGAAATCCAAGCTCTTATAAGTATAAGGGAATAAAATAGAGGTTTTATCTCTAAATACCATATTTTTTCACGGAATTTTTAGGCTTTTATATTTTTGACCCCAGATCAAGCGGACCAGAAAAAACCACTTGGCAGGCTAAGAGGCATTCGGCATACTGCCTGTTCTTTTTGAAAAGTTAAACCTAGAGGGAAACCCCATGTACAGTGCATCCGACCTAAAGAAAGGCCTGAAAATTGAAATCGACGGCGATCCCTGCATGATTACAAACTTCGAATTTTCCAAGCCCGGAAAGGGGCAGGCGCTCTACCGCTGTAAGATCAAAAATTTGGTCACCGGAAACCAATTCGACAAAACCTATCGCTCCGTTGAAAAGGTCAAACGTTGCGCACTCATGTCACGCGATTTCACCTTTTCCTATATTGATAGCAACAACTATGTTTTCTCGGACAATGAAACCTACGAAGAGGTGTTGTTGAATGAGGAACTACTGGGAAACTTGAAACGCTTTATCGTCGATGATATGCAGGTGGAGATCCTCTTTCACGATGACCGCGCGCTCGACATCACCTTGCCGAACTTTGTGGAGATGGAGATTGCCGAAACCGAACCCGGTGCGCGGGGCGATACCGCCACCAATGTCATGAAGCCAGCCAAGCTCATCAATGGCTATGAAATCAACGTGCCAATTTTCATTAACGAAGGCGATGTCATCCGCCTTGATACGCGCACGGGTGCCTATTCCGACCGTGTGTCCAAGGGATAGATGATGGCTGACAGCACGATGCTTAGAAACGCTATGATGCGAAGCATCCGGGCGTTTTTTTTTGACCGTGACTTTATCGAAGTCGAAACCCCAATTCGGTTGAAAACCCCTTGTATGGAGCAGCACATTGATGCTGAGCCTAGCGGCGATTACTTTCTACGGACCTCTCCAGAAATCTTCCATACACGACTACTCGCCGCCGGACACGAACGAATTTTTGAGATGGGAAAATGCTTTCGTCGAGGCGAGTTTGGCCCGTTGCACCACCCTGAATACACCATGTTGGAGTGGTACCGCGCTAATGCCGATTACATGGATATCCTCGCCGATACTAAAGCGTTGATCCAAGCGGTCGCTGGGATTGATGATCTTGTTTGGCGTCAATGGACGGTGTCCGAAGCGTTCCTTGAATATGCCGAGTGGGATCCGGTGGGGCACTATGATGAAAATCGATTTGATATCGATTTGGTCGAAAAAGTTGAGCCTGCTTTAAAAAAAATCGGAGGGCCGATTGTGTTGATCGACTATCCGGTTGAGGCCGCCGCGCTCTCGCGTCGCAAGCCAGGTAATTCGCCCCTCGCCGAACGCTGGGAACTGTATATTGATGGGGTCGAAATCGCTAATGCGTACTCCGAACTCACGGATCCGGTTGAGCAACGCCACCGTTTCGAAGAATGTGCCGAGCAACGCAGAGTAATGGGCAAGGCGATCTACCCGATTGATGAAGAATTTATCGAGGCTCTAGAGACGATGCCCCCGTCTGGTGGTGTGGCACTCGGCGTTGACCGCCTGCTTATGCTCATTGCGGGGGCTTCGAATCTTGATGCGGTACTACCCTTTCGTTGAGAGGTTTTCAGCGTGGTATTTCGCGATATTTTTTTCCACCACTTGAAGTTGTTTTGCGACATCGTTGAGTCGAAACTCGATGGAATTAAGGATCCAGAACTGAAAGTGCTCCACCTTGTTGGCTTTGTGCATCATCCAAATAATTTTTACCGAAACCAAGAGCACCGCGATCTCAAGGGAGAAGAGCGATGGGATGGGGGTATTGAAGCCGAAGACATAATGCAGGATATCGTTGAGAGCCAGAAGGCTGATGGCGAGGATGAAGAAGAAGTTGATCCATCGATCTTTCTTGGCGGCATTTTTCCCCCCGATCTGTCCTACCAGTCTCCTGATCGTTTCTTTCTCTTTTTTGAATTGATCCAGTTCTGCTTTCAGTTGGATAGGGTCTAGTTCTTCCATACATTCACTCCATTAAAAAAATGTGGGATTGAGTATTAGGTTTGAATAGGGGTTCGGCAATAAATTAGAGTGTTAATTTTTAGTGCACATGCTACAACCTGCTCCTTATTTTTTTGCGGGTGGGATTTATGGGAAAGAAACTAAAGATTGTCATTGCTTGCGGAGGTACTGGAGGACACATATTCCCGGGATTGGCCACGGGATATGAGATGGTCGAACGCGGTCACGATGTAACGCTTTGGATGGCCGGAAAGGACATTGAACATGATGCCGTCAAGGATTGGCCGGGAGAGATAGTCACTATTCCTTCCGAAGGGTTTCAATTTGGTCTTTCGTTGCGCAGCGTTGGAACGCTCTACAAGTTGTTCAGAGCCTATCGATTGTCGCTTGCTCCTATGCGTAAAATAAATCCGGATGTGGTCCTGGCGATGGGAAGCTATGCTTCGTTTGGTCCGGTGAAGGCGGCAAAAAAGCTCAAAATTCCTTACGTCCTGCATGAATCGAATCTACTTCCCGGTCGGGCGGTAAGCTTGCTTGCTCGTCAGGCGAGCACCGTCGCCGTGAGCTTTGAAAAATCACGGTTCTATTTAAAGCATGGCCAGATTGAAAAAACGGGCATGCCCTTGCGTCAGGCGCTCCAACGAGCGAGTGACCGACCTTCACGCAAGCGAGGAGCGGACGATCCTTTACGCATCCTTGTGATGGGCGGAAGCAGGGGCTCTAAAGCACTCAATGAAACCGTGCCCGTAGCCATCGTTGCGGCCATCGCAAAAGGGATTAACATCGAAGTGGAGCACATTGCCGGGCTTCAGAATAGCGAGGCGGTTGAGGAAATTTATGCGGCGGCGGGCGTGCAGGCGAACGTGCACCATTGTGTTCAGCACATGGAAGAAATCTACCCTAAAATTGACCTCGCTATCTGCCGCTCAGGAGCCGCAACTTGCGCCGAACTCTCGGCCTTTGCTCTGCCCGCATTGCTGATTCCCTATCCGACGGCGATCCGCGACCACCAGATGGGGAATGCCCGTGTTTTGCAGGATTTTTCCGCTGCCGACGTCGTGGCGCAGAGCGACCTTACCGCCAGCTGGTTGCGCGACTATCTCATTCGTGTGGTCGAGCAGCCCGAGCGGCTTGAACGCATGTCAGTCGCTATGAAGAAGCGGGCGCAACCTAACGCAGGCAGCCGATTGGCGGATCTGCTCGAAAAAGTGGCCGGGCCGTAGTGCTGAGTTCGGTTGATCGTGCAGAGAAAATCCTTCAGAAAGGAGGATGTGTTCATCTGGTCGGCGTGGCTGGGATCGGTATGGCAGGGATTGCCTTTTTACTTAAAGAACGCAACTTTTCCGTTAGCGGTTGCGATGTGCAGGAAAATCGTCAGACCGATTGGTTGCGAAAGGTCGGGGTCCATGTTTTTACCGGTCATGACGAAGGGCATATTACCGAACATATAGACTGGCTCATTCGATCCACGGCCGTGCCCGACACCCATCCCGAAGTGTGCCGTGCCAAGGCATTAGGCATTCCTATTTCTCGGCGAGGTGAAGTTCTTCCCGCACTCATGCGCAATCGCACCTGCATCGCGGTCGCCGGAACACACGGGAAAACCACCACGACAGCGATGATCGCCCAAGTACTCGATTGTGGGTACTGCATCGGTGGCGAGGTTTCAGGAGTGGAAGGCGTTGCAAAGGATGCTCCATTGATGGTCGTCGAGGCGGATGAATCCGATGGCACGGTCGCGGGCTACACCCCCGATTATGCCATCATCACCAACATTGAATACGACCACATGGAGCACCATGCTTCCGAGGCGGACTTTGTGGAGTGCTTTGAACATTTAATTCGCAACACCCAAGAAAAAGTTTTCTTCTGCGCAGAAGATTCGATCGCCAGTCGACTTGGTTTGGGGAATCAAAAATGTGAACCCTTCACGCTTTTAAATCCACCGCTTCAATTGCCCATCCCCGGTCGGCATAATCAATGGAACGCCGCCGCCGCAATGGCGGTTTGCAAGGGGTGGAAAAGCACGGCGGAAATTTCCCACGCGCTGGCAAACCTCCGGCCGATCCGCCGCCGCTTTGAGCGTGTATTTGAGGGAGGCGGGATTCAAATTATCTCTGACTATGCGCACCACCCAACCGAAGTTGCGGCACTGGTTCAAACGGCATTAGAGCTGAAACCCAAGCGATTACTCGGAATTTTCCAGCCCCACCGCTATACCCGTACGCGTGCGCTAGGGGCTGATTTTCCGTCTAGTTTTGAGGGGCTGGAAAAACTCTGGCTCGTGCCGGTCTACGCCGCTTCCGAGCCGCCGATCCGAGGCGGAACCACACAGGATTTGATGGCGCATTTTCCGCCGAACTCGGACCTTCGATTATCCCTTTGTGATGGGCTGGAAGCGGCTTGGGTTGAGGTTCAATCTGAATTGAAAGCCGGCGACATAGTGCTGATTATCGGAGCCGGCGATATCGAAAAAATTGCCGATCAGGCGAAAAGAAGGCTCGGAAATACCTCCTGAAAGTTCGGTTGTGAATCCAGTGGGTATCTGTATATTTACCATCCATGGAATTCTCTAAGGCCATCCAGGAAAAGCTGAAGACCCTGACGGATGCGCCGGGGTGTTACTTAATGCGCGATCGGGATGGAAAGATTATCTATATCGGCAAGGCGGCCTCGTTGCGGAAGCGCGTACAGAGCTATTTTCGGAAACAGACCCAACGAACGGCATCGCCGAAGATCCGTAGCCTGATTCATTCCATCGAGGATTTTGATATCGTGGTGCTCAAGTCAGAAGCGGAGGCGATTCTGACCGAGGGAAAACTGATCAAAGAGTATCGCCCGCACTACAACACGCTGTGGAAGGACGACAAGCGTTTCACGATGATTCGCGTCGATGTGCAATACCCTTTTCCGACACTGGCCAAGTGTCGGATCAAAAAGAAGGATGGCGCCTCGTATTTTGTACCCTACACTTCGGGCATGGCGGCAAAGGTGACCCTAGAGTTTTTAGAGCGTCGGTTTGGCCTCCGCCGCTGTCGGCCCCGCGAACCGGATGTAGATACATACAAACACTGTAGCAACGACATTATCGCCAACTGTTCGGCGCCGTGCATCGGGAAGGTTTCGCCGGAGGCTTATCGCGAACGAGTGGAGGAAGCTTGTGCTTTTCTGCGAGGCGAGCGGATGGAGATGCTCAAGGAATTACGTGCGGAAATGAAGGCGGTTGCGATTGAACAGCGGTTTGAAGAGGCGGCCGCGTTGCGCGATATGCTGGCGCACCTCCATCAGGCGGTAAAGGAAAAGGCGAAGGTGTGTAAGAGTCCAAAGATGAAGCAGGATGAAGCACGGTTAGGTCTGACGGAGTTGAAGAATCAGCTCCAGCTCACGGTGGAGCCCCGCGTGATTGAGTGTTTCGATATTTCCAATATTTCGGGCACTAACTCGGTGGCCAGCATGGTGTGCGCGATGGATGGAGTGCCCTATTCCAACCGCTATCGCCGTGTTCGGATTAAGACCGTCGAAGGCGCGGACGATCCTCGCTCGATGGCTGAGGTGGTACGGCGGCGCTACTCGCGCCTGCTAAAGGAAAATAAACCGTTGCCGGATTTAGTGATGGTAGACGGCGGCATTACCCAATTGCGTGCGGCCAAGGCGGAGCTCATGCGGCTTGGCTTGGACGCACTGCCTATCGTCGGCTTGGCCAAACGCTACGAGGAACTAGTATGGGATTCCGAATACAACTCGGGAAACCTATTTTTGCCGCGCCATTCCGCCGGACTGATGGTCGTAACGCGCCTGCGCGACGAGGCTCACCGATTTGCCATCACCTACCATCGCGAGCTACGCCGCCAGCGGATTAAAGAATCAAGATTAGACGAAATTCCGAGCGTTGGGCCGGCGAAAAAAAATAGATTATTAAATCATTTTGGATCCATCACTCGGCTAAATCGTGCTTCGGTTGAGCAGATCGCAGAAGCGCCAGGGATTGGCAAAAAAACCGCGGAACTCATCCGCAGCGAACTCAATAAAAAGGACTCAAAATGAAAGTACCCACCAAACGGTTTGGACGAACGGAAGTGCAGATACCCGTGTTGAGTTGCGGCGGTATGCGCTACCAGCAGGACTGGGAAGAGATTGATCCCGATAAGATTGAGAAGGCGGGGCAAGAAAATCTGGAGGCGACCATTCATTATGCGTTGGAGTGTGGCATTAACCACATCGAAACCGCACGTGGCTATGGGTCGTCCGAGATGCAACTCGGTTGGGTCCTTCCGAAGATCGAGCGCGATCGCTTGCTGGTACAAACTAAGATTGGCGTAAAGGAATCTGCGGCGGAATTTTTGGCAGACTTTGAGATTTCGATGAACTATCTAAAACTCGATCACGTTGATTTTCTTTCGATCCATGGCATCAATAACCCCGAGTTGCTTGAGACGACGTTGAAGAAGGGCGGCTGTATGGAGGCGGTGCGGCAGCTTCAGCAGGAGGGGCGCGTACGCTTTGCGGGCTACTCCACTCACGGCGGCCCGGAGACGGCAATCCCCGCAGCAAAGTCGGGCGAGTTTGACTATGTAAATCTCCACTGGTACTACATCTATAATCAACTTCATTGGCCAATGGTCGAAGCTTCGGCCAAAGCTGACATGGGTGTTTTCATCATTAGCCCGAACGACAAAGGAGGCATGCTCTACCACCCCACACCCAAAATGGCGGGCTTATGCGATCCACTCACACCGATGCAGTGGAACGATCTCTATTGCCTTGCCCGCCCCGAAGTTCACACCCTCAGCATCGGTGCGAGCAAACCTTCAGATTTCGACGAACATGTGGCCGCCGTCACGCAGCATTGGGCCGAGCGGGAGACGCTGGCCGGAACGATTGAGGAGCGCATGGGTCAATCCATGGAAGCTGATCTGGGCGCAGACTGGATGAACCATTGGCACGAAGGCTTGCCGCATCACACGGAAACGCCGGGAAACATTAACGTACGAGAAATCCTACGCCTGTGGACGTTCCACAAGGGACTGGGTCTAACCGAAGTCGCTACGCTGCGCTACAATCTACTGGGCAATGCAGAGCATTGGTTCCCGGGGCAACCTGCTGTGGATGTGGAGAAACAAGATTGGACGTGTCTAGCGGCCAGCCCATTTGCAGATCGAATTCCCCGTATTCTCGCCGAAGCTCACACCCTATTTGTCGAGGCTCCGGCCGAGCGGTTGAGTAAATCGTAGACCCAAATAAAAGGGCTCCGTTGGGAGCCCTTTTTCGCGTAAACAAAAGTACGAATTACTTTTGTTCCTGTAGCGTCAGTTTACTTCCTGATTCAAGCCATTCTGTCAGAATGACCTTGCAGGATTTACTGGTAGAAAGATGCATGGAGTGAGCACGCACTTCCAATTCATCGGCCATTTCTTTCGCCATATTAATACCAATAGTTTTAGTGTTCTTTCCGATCGGCTTTGTTGACATGTATTACCTCGTTGTTTGTTAAAGATTGTATGTATAAATGATAATTCAACTTGGTACTAGTAAAAACTACTAAAAATATTCATTGGCTCAACTTACTGCCTAATCAGCTGCCCTTAAAACAGAAGCCGAGTCAGGTCCTGGGAATTAAAGAATAAAGATGATTTAGAGCAGTCATATTTTTGGATCAACCTGCGCTTGTTAATCTCCTGAGCGGACACTATGTTCCGCGCATGTTGAATCAAAATCAAACCGGTACTAAAGGCCGCGTGGCGATTGGCATGAGTGGCGGCACCGATTCTTCGGCGGCCGCCGCCATGCTGGTCGACCAAGGCTATGAAGTCATTGGCCTTACGGCTCATATGTGGAAAGACGGATCCCGTTGCTGTTCGCTCGAGGATGTCGAACGCGCTCGCAAAGTCTGCGCCTATCTCGACATTCGTCACTACGTCGTTAATGCGCAGGAGCTCTTTACTGAAAAAATTGTCGACCCCTTTGTGCAAGGCTACGCCGCTGGCCGCACACCGTCGCCCTGTATCTACTGCAACTCGTTTGTAAAATTTGGGTTTCTGGTGGATCGTGCGCGGCAGCTCAACTGCACCCATCTAGCCACCGGCCACTATGCGCGGGTCGAACAGAGTGAGGGGAAATACCACCTGCTCTGCGCCAAGGATCCCCAAAAGGATCAATCCTATTTTCTACACCGCCTTGACCAAGAACAACTGGGCTTCATTCTCTTTCCGCTGGCCGACCTGCCCAAGCCGGAAGTTAAGGCGTATTCCGACCAGCGCGGCCTTCCCATCATCCCGCGCGGTGAAAGTCAGGACCTATGTTTTATTGAAGAGGGGAAGCTGGCCGATTTTGTCGAACAACGCGATCCCTCCGTCATCAAGCCCGGCGAAATTCATGATCAGGATGGAAATGTCGTCGGAACACATACCGGCCTGCATCGCTTCACGGTTGGGCAGCGTGGAAAGTTGGGTATCGCACTCGGCGAGCGCATGTACGTCAAGCGGCTCGACACGGAAAACAACGTGGTCGAAGTGGCTCCTCGTCCCGGGGTCATGAAAACGGAATGCACACTGACCGAGATTCACTGGATTTCTGGCGAAGCACCTTCCGGCTCGGAACTACACTATGAGGTTCGTCCGCGCTATCGGAGCACTGGCTCAACCGCAACGATCATGCTCTCTTCCGACCACAGTGCGACGGCCATTTTCGATGAGCCCCAATTTGCGCTTACTCCCGGACAGGCCGCCGTGTTCTATCAGGGGAACGAAATTCTTGGCGGGGGCTGGATCGACGAAGTGCCCTAGCGCTCGTCAAGCAATGAGAGGCGAAGAGGTGGCGTTAGGTTATTTTCCCAGCAGAATACGGAGCATCCGCCGGAGTGGTTCGGCCGCTCCCCAGAGGAGCTGGTCGCCGACGGTGAAGGCGGAGAGGTATTCGGAACCCATCTTCATTTTACGGAGTCGACCGACCGGGACAGTCAGCGTTCCCGAAATGGCGGCGGGGGTCAGGCGAGCCAGCGTCTCTTCTTTATTGTTATTGACCACATCGACCCACTCATTATCGTTGCGCAGGATTTCGATAATTTCATCCATGGGCACATCTTGGGTGAGCTTAATCGTCAACGCCTGACTATGGCTACGCATCGCACCGATGCGGACACAGATGCCATCAATCGGAATGAGCGGATCGTTTTGGAGAATCTTGTTGGTTTCCACATAGCCTTTCCACTCTTCTTTGGTCTGTCCCTCATCGACCTGCTTGTCGATCCAAGGAATCAGGGAGCCCGCGAGCGGCGCGCCGAAGTGTTCGATGGGAAAATGATCACTGCGGAGGGCCGCGCTAACCTTGCGATCGATATCGAGAATCGCGGAGGCCGGATTCTTCAGCTCTTCCGCCGCGGCCTCGAACAAGTGGCCTTTCTGGGCGAGCAGTTCGCGCATGTTTTGGGCGCCGGCACCGGAGGCGGCCTGGTAGGTCATGGAGGAAACCCATTCCACAAGGTTGGCCTTGAACAGGCCACCGATCGCCATCAACATCAGGCTGACGGTACAATTTCCGCCGATAAAATCCTTCTTCCCATCGGCCAGTGCTTGGTCGATGACAGGGCGGTTGACGGGATCCAGAATAAGGGTGGCTTGATCGGTCATGCGCAGGGTGGAAGCCGCATCGATCCAATAGCCGTTCCATCCTTTAGAACGGAGTTCGGGGTGCACCTTTTCAGTATAGCCGCCCCCTTGGCAGGTGATGATTACATCCATTTCGTTAAGCGCGTTGATATCGAACGCATCAAGCAAAATGGATTCCCCTTGGCCTACATTAGGTGCGGCCTGTCCAGCCTGCGAGGTGGTACAGAATACGGGATCAAGCAATTCAAAATCATGTTCCGCGCGCATGCGTTCCATCAGCACCGAGCCGACCATGCCGCGCCATCCAATGAGTCCAGTTTTCATAAAGACCTCTTCTGCTTCATATTTAAAGGAGGGGAAGGTATTTGATTTGAAATCTGAACACAAGTCGCTATTAAGTGGGATTTAAGGGGTATCCTTGCGAGTTTTGGAGAAAAAAGAAGGAGTGTGATTGAACCTGTGTCGTTTAAAATTTACACTATTTGTAATGTCTAGATTTAAGCGATCAGGTTCGAGTGATTTAGAATTGCCTGTGCTTTCGTGGGAGCAGTGCTTTGCGAAATCAACGGAAAATGGTGGGGCTGGAGTATCGGTTTTCAGCCATTGTGAAGTCGTTGGATGGTTGGCTGAGAAGCTTTGCGCAGTGAAACAACTTGGGAAGCAATTGCCCGATTCTGCCCCTTTTTTAGTTTCTGCCCATGATGTCGGAAAGGTTTCTCCTGGGTTTTTGAAGCATTGCTCTAATCCCGCCCTAGAAAAATTGCTTCCTGAATTGGCATCCGCCGATTCCGAAGCAAGGGGCTGGGAAAAGAACCATGCCGAAATCGGAGAAGCCGCTTTTTGTGCATGGGCTTTGAAACGGGGGAAAGATTCAGATTGGATGGATTGGGCGCGTTCCATCGGGGTGCATCACGGATTCCGTGCTGAGCCCAAAACCGAAAGTTGCAGTCCTTATGGCGGCGCCGAATGGGCGCCGGAGCGGCAGGGGTTACTTGAGGCTCTTTATCAGCAATTTGGAGGGGAGTTGCCTGAACCTTCGCCGACATCGGAACAACAAAAGCTTCTCGCTGGGTTGACCTGCGTGGCGGACTGGATTGCCTCAAATGAGGACTTTTTTCCAAACACTGGAATCGCTCCAATTCCCGATACGGCGATTCAAAAGGCATTGGACGAATGTGGGTGGTCAGCTCCGAAAATCAGAAAAGGACTGGAGTTCGAGGATGTTTTCCCGTTTCTTCCCAACGAAATGCAGCAGGCATTTATGAAGTGCATCGATCAGCGTGGCGTGTATGTGCTGGAAGCTCCGATGGGATTGGGCAAAACGGAAGCTGCGCTTTTTGCCGCCTATCAACTGATGGAATCCGGTCAAAACTCGGGGCTCTATTTCGGGTTACCGACCCGTTTGACCAGTGATCGCATCCATCAACGGGTCGAGGCGTTTATGGATAGGATTCTTGAGAATCCCGGTTTCGTGAAACTGGTGCACGGCCATGCGTGGATGAAATCGAATGTAAAGGAGTTCGAGGCGGGAATGGGATGGTTCCATCCTCGCAAGCGGGCATTATTGGCTCCATTTGGGGTGGGTACTATTGATCAAGCGTTGATGAGTGTTCTCCGAGTGAAGCACCACTTTGTACGCACCTTTGGGCTGGCGGGGAAAGTGGTAATTCTGGATGAGGTGCACAGCTACGATGCCTACACCGGAACCCTCTTGAATTGCTTGGTTGAAGAACTTCTGAAAATCGGATGCTCCGTCATTATTCTCTCCGCCACACTGACCGCCCAGCGGCGCTCGGAATTTCTCCAAGGTTCGGAAACATCCCATGCTTATCCGCTGATCTCCACTGCCGAACGCAGTATCGCAACTCTCCCCCCGCCGGATCGCCACATCGATCTCCGTTTTTTCCAAGGTTCGGAAGAGGACGATTTGATTGAACAAGCCGTGCTGGCCGCCGAGCGCGGGCTTTGTGTGCTATGGATTTCCAACACCGTGGCGAACAGCCAGTCGATTTTTGACAAAATAAACGCCGAGCGCAAAGAGGACTCGTTTCAAACGGGTTTGTTACATTCCCGTTTTCCCGCCTTTCGTCGCGCCGCACTCGAAGACGAATGGATGGAGAGTTTGGGCAAGGAAGGTGACCGCCCCGAGGGCTGTGTTTTAGTCGCCACTCAGGTGGTCGAGCAAAGTGTGGATATTGATGCCGATCTGCTGATTACGGAATTGGCACCTACCGATATGCTTCTTCAGCGCATGGGGCGGCTTTGCCGGCACGAACGAGACTCCCGCCCCGACGGATCGGGGCAGGCTTGGATCTATGGGCCGCTGCAGTTGACGTTCGACGACGCTGAATCGTTTAAAGAAGCTCTTGGAACAAGCCACTACATTGATGCGCCGTACGTGCTGTGGAAAACCATTCAGGTTTGGAAAGTTCGAACGAACGTAAACCTGCCCAGCGACATTCGCAATCTGCTCGAAGCCACCTACGCCGAACTCGACGAACTGCCGGACTGGGTGGATGAATTGAAGATGGAGCTGGAGGCAAAGAAAGCGAAACTGCAAGGCAAGGCTCTCGGCCTGACCCAAATCTATTGTGGCGAAGATGATGAAGATTCTGCCGCCACCCGCTATGGCAATCGACCGACCATCCAGGCTCTGATTCTGAAGGCGTGCGACGATTGCGGGAATTGCGCAAATCTAATCCTGTGCGATGGGAAAAAACTTGCAGTTCGGGCGGGGGAGCGCGATTTTAAGACCGCCGTTGCGATCCATCAAAACATGCTTACCTTGCCTTGGTATGAAAAAGATACCCCGACCACCCCCGCTTGGCTGAAAAAAACCGTTTTTGGAAATGTGCTTGTTTTGAAGATCTGTGGTGAA